>NZ_VILA01000026.1:0-359228 GCF_009712025.1 Dolichospermum sp. UHCC 0406 | reverse complement strand
TAGTAATTCGATACCAACTAAGGAAACACGAACCCAAGCGTCAATTACGATACCTTTGTCAAGGATTCTATCAATAACTTCTGCCAAGCTGGAGGAAGAATTGGTCTTTTCAACTGCCATTTTTTTAATTCCTTGTTATTTGTTGTCGGAAATTTGGGAAATGAGGAGAATAACTATAAATATGAGTCATGGTTATTCTCTAACTTGGGAACTTGCTTAATTAAATTAAGCAGGTACTGCTGCTGATTGGGTTAAACCAACTGCTTCAGCATACTTCAAGTAGGTTTCAACGGAAGCGATAACGATCCGAGCTTCGATTGCTAGTAATTCGATACCAACTAAGGAAACACGAACCCAAGCGTCAATTACGATACCTTTGTCAAGGATTCTATCAATAACTTCTGCCAAGCTGGAGGAAGAATTGGTCTTTTCAACTGCCATTTTTTTAATTCCTTGTTATTTGTTGTCGGAAACTTGGGAAATGAGGAGAATAACTATAAATATGAGTCATGGTTATTCTCCTACTTGGGAACTTGCTTAATTAAATTAAGCAGGTACTGCTGCTGATTGGGTTAAACCAACTGCTTCAGCATACTTCAAGTAGGTTTCAACGGAAGCGATAACGATCCGAGCTTCGATTGCTAGTAATTCGATACCAACTAAGGAAACACGAACCCAAGCGTCAATTACGATACCTTTGTCAAGGATTCTATCAATAACTTCTGCCAAGCTGGAGGAAGAATTGGTTTTTTCAACTGCCATTTTTTTAATTCCTTGTTGTTAGTTTTATGACTATCGATTAAGTAATTGCTTAACCCTTAAACAAACTATCATCTAATTTTTATGATGTAAAGTAAAATTCAGTCAAGAAATGTAAAGTTTATGAGTCACAGAAAATGAGGGAAAAATGAAATTAAGTGAAAATATACATCATGCTAAATCATCAATACGTACAAAATCTGGATAGCATAATATTTTTCAAACTTAGAGACCGCTAAGAAAGTTACACAGTAATGAATTTATAGAATAACGCTTGTTTATTGCATATGATTATTATTATTATTATTATTTAATATCCGTAAAATTATTACTGTGTAAGGGTTTCATGTATAACATTTAACGCCACTCTAGGATCTATTAGCAAATCCTAAGTGGTAAAATTATCCATTAAAAATTACCTTGAAATATCTAAAAAGCACATTATATATTTTGTCTATATGACTACTATTGTATTTTTTCTATGATTATCATTATATTTTCCGTATGATTACTATTGTATTTTTCCTATGATTACTATTGTATTTTTCATAGCATACGTGGCCATACAAAACTAAGTATTTTAGCGTGATCAGATGGAATCTTGAATGCATAAAATCTTTGATAATGGTGCTTTGGAATGTCGCTAACACACCCTACGTATCCTTTCCTTTTAAAGATCAAACTGGATCTTTATATATACAGCCTAAATTACGTGAACTTTTACAAATTGTTTTAATGAAAAAAAGCTACACAAATAAGTATTAATACTTAATAATAGACGGGCAGGAAAAAACGCAGTATCTTATGTAACGAAAAGTAAACTAGTTCGTGATGGCTACTCCAATCAAATTCCTATAGATATAAGTAATGAGACAAAATTAATTACACAAATATTTGGACTGAAATCCTTAATGGACTGAAATCCTTAATGGACAAAGGATTGGTAAATAAATAATAGTAATTAATTCTATCCAGGTACTTACCTCATCCATCTTGAAACCTAAAGTGAAGTTTTTGTCAGTTTAAAACCTCTTCCCTCAATCCCCTCTCCTTAGGTAAGGGGAGGGTAGGTTTTGCTAAAGCAAAAACGGGGTGGGGTAATTCGATAAACTACAGGTTTCATCTTGAACGTGGTTTAAATTAAAATGGCCTGTGAATTTTATTTTTTTCAGAAATTATGTCTACAGAAGGGACTCCTGTTAATATTCCACAGACAGCTTTAGCCGCTTTGGTGGATGTTTTTGTGCAGCAAGGTCATCCACGTCAATATGCTGAAGCGATGGCGACTTCAATCATTTTTCAGACTGATTTAGATTTACGGAATGCTCAGATTGCCAATCTCTTAGGCTGGCTGAAACAGGAGCATAATGATATCTATCCCTCAGCCTTAGATGTAATTGGCAAAACTTCCGAAGAATTTGAACGTCGAGTTCAAGAAGGTTAAGTGTCTAGACTCGATTTGGTGAATTTCAAAAAATAGGGTCAAAAATTAGCTGTTTCAGCTAATTTTTTCCTCAAAGGTTTCCCACTTACCAGGTATTCTTATGACTAATTTCAAAATTATTTCTCCTCTATCTGCGATACCTACTACCAGCGAAGCTATCGCTCAACAAACCCGTCAAGCTGCTAGTAAGCTGGCAGTTCTCTCCTCTGAGGCCAAAAATCAAACTATTGAAGCGATCGCTCAAGCTTTAGAATTGGCAAAAGATGATATTCTGCAAGCAAACCTGGCTGATTGTCACGCAGCAACAGCGGCAGGAATCGCTAAACCCCTTTATAAACGGTTGCAGTTAGATGAACATAAATTAAGGGATGCGATCGCTGGTGTGCGAGATGTTGGTAAACTAGAAGATCCTATTGGTAAAGTCCAAATTCATCGAGAAATTGACACTGGTTTAATTCTCAAACGCATTACCTGTCCTTTAGGCGTTTTAGGCATCATTTTTGAAGCCCGTCCCGAAGCCGCAATTCAAATAGTTTCCTTAGCAATTAAATCCGGTAATGGTGTCATTCTCAAAGGTGGTAAAGAAGCAATACATTCTTGTACAGCCATAGTTAAAGCCATTAAACAAGGATTATCTCACACAGCAGTTAATCCTGATGTGGTGCAATTGTTAACCACGAGAGAAGAAATATTAGAACTTTTGCAATTAGATAAATATGTAGATTTAATTATTCCCAGAGGTTCTAATGCTTTTGTGAAATTTGTCCAAGATAATACCCGCATTCCCGTATTAGGTCATGCTGATGGCATTTGTCATCTTTATGTAGATCAAGCCGCTGATATTGCCAAAGCTATTAGTATTACTGTAGATTCTAAAATTCAATATCCCGCTGCTTGTAATGCCATTGAAACTTTGCTAGTTCATAGTAGCATTGCTGCCGAATTTCTCCCCCAAGTTGCCACAGCTTTACAAGCACAAAATGTAGAATTAAAAGGTGATGAACGGACTATACAAATTTTATCTGATATTGCCACAGCGACAGAAATAGACTGGCAAACAGAATACAGCGATTTAATTTTAGCTATTAAAATTGTTGATTCTTTAAATGAAGCAATATCCCATATTGAAAATTATGGTTCTCGGCACACAGAAGCAATCATTACTGAAGATATTACAGCCGCAGAAACATTTCAAGGCTTAGTTAATGCAGCGGGAGTTTATCATAATTGTTCTACTCGTTTTGCTGATGGTTTCCGTTATGGATTTGGTGCTGAAGTGGGAATTAGTACCCAACAAATGCCACCTCGTGGACCTGTTGGTTTAGAAGGTTTAATCACATATAAATATCAAATGTCTGGGAATGGACATATTGTCAAAAGCTACACAGGTGCAAATGCAAAATCATTTAGTCACCGTGATTTGTAATCATATTATTAATCTCGTTCCCAGTCTCTGACTGGGAATGCTGAATTGCGGCTCTGCCGCTAGTGATAGAGGAGGCAGAGCCTCATAGCTGGCATTCCTAGTCGGAGTACAAGGAAATATATTTGACGGGAGGCAGAGCCTCATAGCTGGCATTCCTAGCCGGAGTCTAGGAACGAGGGAAAGTCTTTAAACTAAGGCTTTTAATAAAGCTTGTAGTTTAAGTTGCACTTCGGCAAATTCCTTTTGAGGATCTGAACCAGCAACAATACCCGCACCTGCATACAGTCTGGCATAATTACCATCAATTAAAGCCGAACGAATCCCCACAATAAATTCACAATTTCCTTCTCCGTCTACCCAACCTAAAGGGGCTGCATATAAACCCCTTTCAAAACTTTCATAACGGCGAATTTCTGCACAAGCAATATCTCGTGCTGCCCCGGCAACTGCTGGAGTAGGATGCAGTTTAGCAACGATTTGTAAAGGGTGAATATTATTGGGAACTACTGCACTAATTGGTGTCCATAAATGTTGGATATTAGATAATTGTCGCAGTCTGGGGGCTAAAACTTGGGGGAATAAACCCAGTTGAGATAAATGTTGAGTAATAAAATCTAGAACCAGTTTATGTTCGTGTTTTTCTTTGGTACTATTAACTAAATTGTTAGCATTTGTAGCATCTTCTGTGGGTGTTTTTCCCCTCGGTGCAGAACCTGCCAAAGCATCAGTAATTAACTGTCGTTTGTGAATACTAATTAATCGTTCTGGACTAGCACCAATAAAGTTTTGTCCTTGACCATTACTGGTGGAAAATACATTGCAATTAGGATGTATTTGGCGGAGATTATTTAAAGATTGTAATAAGTTAAAATCATGATTAGCACTGACATCTAAGATATCAGCTAAAACAATTTTTCTTAACTGGTTAGCATGAATTATTTCTAAAACTGAGGAAACAGAAGTTTTAAATTTTTCACCGTTATTAGTGATTTTTTTATATAAGTTTAAGGGAAATTTATCAATATTTAGAGAATGGGTATGCAAAGATCTAATAATTTCTAAATGGCGTTGTAAATTATCCAATATTCTGCTAATCTTAATCCTAGAATTGATAATTGTATTCATTACTAATGTGCAGCGATTATTTTTTAAAGCTATTTGCCAACAAGGTAGGAAAACCGTAGCAGAAGGAAATGGACAATCTACTTTTTTATGCTGATCAAAAAAACTGAAAGTACAAAAAAATCGAGGTAGGGAAAAAGTCTGATTTTCGTGAGAAATAGGAATTATATTTTTCAGACAATTTTTAATAAATTCTTCTGATTCTGTAAACCTATCTTTACCAGAAATTTCTATTTTATCTAAAGTATCAATTGCTGCTATTGCTTCACCATTACTTTTATTTTCAAAATAAAAGTTTATGGTATTTTTCTGATTAAATTGATCAAAAACCAGCAAAGGATCAACTAAGCCAATTTCTAGGGGAATACTCACAATTTTACTATAATTATGGCGACGGCAATTTTCCTGAATCTCTAATAGTAATTGATTAAGGTATTTGTAGTCTACAAAGGTGTGGCTGCGACATGGTGAAATTGTCATGGATGTATAAGTTAATTTTTATTAAGTTATCTTCCTAAAATGTAATAAATCATGGTGGTATTTTTATAGGTAACGTAATTCAGTCACCATTAACCAGCATAAACTTAGCCTGATTATGGGGTTTATCCTGTTTTGGCGGCAAGATAGCGGGTTTCATGGCAGGATATTCGCCTATAATCATAAAACTAGCATTTTTTGGTAATTTATTGATTGTACCGATAAGTGATCAACAATCCTAAATCTAAAATAGCTAGTACCGCAGTGCGGAATTAAAAATTAAAAATTAAAAATTAAAAAAGCAGATTACACAAGCTTTTGTCAAATTTTTAATGGTTGATTAACTTACGCCGTTGTGTACTAGTCAAGTATCATGCAAAATTATAAAATTTAACTGATAACCAAAGTTCTGGTAATTTAATTAATCACAACTGATGACTTCAACTCAGATTTCACCACCTCAAGCTAAACTATGGATGGCGGCTATTAAACCGCCAATGTACAGTGTTGCTATTATGCCAATTTGGGTAGGTTCGGCGGTAGCATTTAGGGAAATAAAGATTTTTAATTCCATAATATTCTCCTTGTTTATTGCTGCGGCAATTTTGATTTTAGCTTGGGAAAATATTAGTAATGATGTCTTTGATGCCGAAACAGGAATTGATCAGAATAAACATCATTCATTGGTGAATTTAACTGGTAACAAAACCTTAATGTTTTGGATAGGAAACCTGTGTTTAGGTTTGGGTTTGTTGGGAATAATAGCGATCGCTATTTTGCAAAAAGACCCCACAGTTATTGCTATAATCCTCTTATGCTGCTGTTTGGGCTATATGTACCAAGGTCCCCCTTTCCGTCTAGGATACCAAGGTTTAGGGGAAATTCTCTGCTTTTTTGCCTTTGGTCCTTTGGGTATGAGTGCGGCTTATTATAGTCAAACTCAAACCTGGTCTATGACCAATTTAGCAGCTTCGGTAATTTTGGGCATTGTTACCAGTTTAGTGTTATTTTGTTCCCATTTTCATCAAGTTGTAGATGACATAGCCGCAGGAAAGAAATCTCCTATTGTGCGTCTAGGAACTCACACTGGTGCAAAGGTTTTAGTGGGTTTTACTGCGAGTATTTATCCTCTAATTTTGTTATTTGTGATTTTGAATATTTTCCCAATTTGGACATTACTTAGTTTTCTGAGTTTACCTTTTGCGGTGAAATTATGTCGTCATGTTTTAGAAAATCACAACCAACCAGACAAAGTAAGTAATTCTAAATTCATCGCTATCAGAGTTCAGTTTGTGAGTTGCTTATTTTTGGGTTTAGGATTTATGTTTGGTTAAGTTACATTAAGAATAAACGAACCACAGAGGCACAGAGGACACAGAGGAATGAGAGTTTGAATGTTTTTTATTTGGAAGTCCTTCATGGTTTATCAATTTTCCTTCCGTTACTTTAGTCAAAAATTCACAAATCCCATTATTACTAATCATGGGGTTTGGGAAACCCGCGAATGTATCATTATTCGCTTGATTGATGCAAAAAATAATGTTAGTTGGGGGGAGATTTCTCCCATTTCTTGGTTTGGTTCAGAAACTATCAAACAAGCTTTAGATTTTTGTTATCAACTTCCAAAAGCAATTACTCAAGAGATAATTTTAGCGATTCCAGATAATTTACCAGCCTGTCAATTTGCTTTTGAATCTGCTTTGGTTATGGAAAAAGCTACTAATTTTAATCTCACCTACAGCGGCTTATTATCAGCGGGAAAATTAGCTTTAAATCAATGGGGTAATTTATGGGAACAAGGATATAAAACATTTAAATGGAAAATTGCTGTTGATGATATAAATCAAGAATTAGAAATATTTGATTTACTAATTTCTAGTTTACCAATATCAGCAAAATTACGTTTAGATGCTAATGGGGGACTTACTTATCAAGAAGCTGAATTATGGTTACAAAAATGTGATCAATTCTTACCGAAAATTGAATTTATCGAACAACCTTTACCTGTAGATAAATTTACAGAAATGCAAGAATTAAGTAATTCATATTTTACAACAATAGCCTTAGATGAATCTATCGCCAATCTTCACCAATTAGAATTATGTTTTCAGAAAGGTTGGCGGGAAATTTTTGTGATTAAACCGGGAATAGTCGGTTCACCATTTCGGTTAAGGGAGTTTTGGAAAAAACATCAAATTGATGTTGTATTTTCATCGGTATTTGAAACCGAAATTGGGAGACAAGCTGCATTACAATTAGCAGCAGAATTATCTGGTAATAACCGCGCTGTTGGTTTTGGAATTAACCACTTTTTTCAACTACAAGAATCAAACTGGCTAGAAAGTCTATGGAAAACCTTTTAGATAATATACAAAATTATGATTGGCTAATTTGTGATCATAGTCAAGAATTACCACAAATAGCCACAGAATTATATTTAAAATTAACTCAGTTATCAACCCCAAAAATTATTATTGCAGAAAGATCACCAGTGAGATTTTTAGCCAGTTTTATTGCAGCTTGTGCGGCTAAATGTCCGGTTTTTCTCTGTAACCCAGATTGGAGTCAAGCTGAATGGGAACAAGTCTTTAATTTAGTGCAACCAGATATAGTTTTAGGAATAGATTATCACTTTTCAAAATCACCAATTATCAATTATGAATTACCAATTACTAATACTATCATGATTCCTACGGGTGGTTCATCAGGAAAGATAAAATTTGCTATTCATACATGGGAAACATTAACTACTTCAGTGCAAGGATTTACAGAATATTTTTCCATAAATGTAGTTAATTCATTTTGTATATTGCCATTGTATCATGTGAGTGGATTAATGCAATTTATGCGTTCCTTCACAACAGGAGGTAAATTAGTAATTACCTCATCTAAAAAATTAGAAACTTCTCAAATACCCAATATTAACCCAGCCGATTTCTTTATATCTTTAGTTCCCACCCAATTACAAAAACTTCTCCAAAATCCCGAATTAACCCAATGGCTATCAAAATTTTCTACAGTTCTGTTAGGAGGTGCGCCACCGTGGGATGAACTATTAGAAAAAGCGAGATATCATCAAATTAGATTAGCACCTACCTATGGAATGACAGAAACCGCTTCTCAAATAGCAACTCTCAAACCGGATGAATTTTTACAAGGTAAATTTAATAGTGGAAAAGTCCTACCCCATGTTAAAATTATCATTGACAATCCACCGGGAAATATAAATATTCAAAGTCAATCTTTAGCATTAGGTTATTATCCCCAAATCTGGGAAAATAGAAATAACTTTATAGTTGATGATCTTGGTTTTTTAGATCATCAAGGCTACTTACATATTATTGGCAGGAATAGCGACAAAATCATTACAGGTGGGGAAAATGTTTACCCAACAGAAATTGAATCAGCGATTAGAAGAACTCAAATGGTAATTGATGTTTGTGTAATTGGTATAGCTGATAAATATTGGGGACAAGCATTAACAGCCATTTATATTCCCAAAGATCAAAATATTTCTTACCTAGAAATTCAAACCCAAATAAAAAATCAACTGAGTAAATTCAAAATTCCCAAACATTGGATTTCCCTACCAAACCTACCCCGTAACGCCCAAGGTAAAATCAACCGTCAACAACTCCAACAAATCGCCGAAGATTTTCTAATCAGATCCCCGACTTCTTTAAGAAGTCGGGGATCTATATCCTCTATATCCTGAAATCACATAACCTCCTCCCTCGACCTTCTTCTCTCTGCGCCCTCTGCGTCTCTGTGGTTCGTTTCTAACCAATTATTCATATAATTTGGTAATTCCTGCTTAATTTTACTACTGGCATCAATACAAACGTGCCTAGTAATTGCCTTAGCAACCATTACTTCATCTCCTGTCATTTCATAGGTAATTTCAAACTTATCCGAACCTATTTTTTCCGGTAACAAACTAATCACTAAATTGTCACCACAATACATAGGACGAAAAAAATCTACATTAGCATGAACAATAGGAAAACCTACAGATGGATTAGTAAAAAATGATTTAAGATTAATACCAGAAGCTGCTAATGAAACCTCATAAGCTTCATGACAAATTCTGAAAATATTGGCGAAATAAACGACTCCAGCCGCATCAGTATCTTGAAATCGGACAGTGTAGTAATATGTAAAAGCCATGTTGAAAATTTCCTCAATTCAAATTTACTATCACACATCATTTTATTTCATATTAACTATTAATAATTAATAAAAACCAACCTATGGTTATTCGATATCTTTTGTAACAGCAAGTTTTTTATGCAATAATCACTAATGCAGTGTGATTTTGCACAATTGTTTTTTCAGCAACATAATACAACAATAATTACAGCAAATAGTTGACTATGAATATGATACAGCTTGGTTCATTGGTGCATTCTCAGACAAATAATTTAGGAGTAGCAAAGGTAATTGATATATCTGATACAAAAGCAACAGTTGAGTATTTCTGTTCTGTTAGTCAACGCATATCCGAAACTTTCCTATTAAATGCCCTATCTCAAACCAAGCTACAACGTCAAACTCGATGCTATATCTGGCTAGAAAGCCAAGCTGTCTGGATAATAGGTAGAGTCTGGGCTTGGGATGAAGAAATTGAAGAATATGAAGTTCACTTACCTGATAAAAAAGTGATTTTTGTCAGCGAAGAGGAAATTTATGTGCGCTGCAATATTCCTCAAGCAAACCCCATGGAAACTTTGTCCATCAAAGCTCATGAAACACCCTACTTTTATGATAGACGATTGACCTTTGTGCAAGCCCTGATTTCCCAACGTGCTGTTTGTCGCGGAATGACAGGACTAATATCTGCAAATATTCAGCTTTATCCTCATCAAGTTGAAGTTGTGCGGCGGGTGCTAGAAGACCCTATACAACGCTATTTGTTAGCAGATGAGGTGGGACTGGGAAAAACCATTGAAGCTGGTGTAATTCTGCGCCAATACCTGTTAGATGAACCAAAAGGGCGGGCAGTAATTATAGTTCCCCAATATTTAGTGGCGCAATGGCGACAAGAATTAGAACAAAAATTTTATCTTTCCCATTTTCCTAAGCGAGTAGCCATCATTACTATTGATGAACTTCAGAAAATTAATCCCAGAGTAAAAGTTGATTTTGTGATTATAGATGAAGCTCATCATATTGCAGCTTTGGCAAATTCTCAAAATTCTGGAGAACGTCAAATATTTGAACTTTGTAAACATATTGCCCATAAAAGCGATCGCTTACTTTTATTATCTGCAACTCCTGTACTCAGTAATGAGAGAGATTTTTTGGCAATGTTACATCTACTTGATCCTGACACCTATCACCTCAATGATTTAGTTGGGTTTCGCGCCAGAGTGGAAAATCGTCAACAGATTGGTAAACTTCTTTTCTCTTTTAAAGAAGGTGTAAATCCTTTTGTGATCAAATCTAATATTAAGCTGCTGCGTAGCCTATTTGCAGAAGATAAATATTTATTAAGTTTGGCGAATGATTTGGAAAATTGTTTACAAACAAAAGCCACGGAAACAGATGCAATTATTCAGTCTATTCGCATCCATATCAGCGAAACCTATCGTTTACATCGGCGAATGTTACGTAACCGTCGGGCTTCGGTAGAAGATGTTATTTTTGACAGAAATATTGTTCCTCAAGAAGAATATGATTTAGACGAGCGAGCAATTGATATTCACGAACTTCTTGATCAATGGCGTTCTCTTGCACCTCATCAACAGGAATATCAGCGGATTTATCTACTATTTTTCCTAGCATCTGGGACTTGGTTAGGAATCTTAGAACAGGTAATTACAGCACGTCAAGGTAATAAGAACCAGTTACAAAAACTTGTGCAGGAGTTTGGAGAAAAAGATATCAATATCTTGATGCAAACACAAAAGTTTGCAGGTGAAGAGGAGATTTTAACATCCTTACTGAAAACGATTCAACAACGTGCAGAAGAAGGAGAAAGGATCGATCATTTACAAACAATGCTGTTAAATCAGTTGGGTATTTATTTCAAACTACCGCCATCTGTGCGTCGAAATAAGCAAGATCTACTCACAAAAATACAGCAGAGAATTCGTAGGCCTGTTTCTGATGATATTCTCCCTAAATTTGTTATCTTTACAAGTTTTGGACAAACCTGCACAGAAATTGTCCGCTATTTAATTCAGACCTTTGGAGAAACAGCAGTAGTTAGTCATCAAATTGGGGAATCAAGAGCAAAGCTAGAGAAGAATTTAACTGATTTCCAGAATAACCCAAATTGCTTTATTCTTGTATGCGATCGCTCTGGGGAAGAAGGACATAATCTCCAGTTTGCAGACTGGTTAATTCACTTTGATATTCCCTTATCAACTAACCGTTTAGAACAAAGAATCGGCAGACTTGATCGCATTGGGAGTAAAATCAATTTCCAATCTTGTGTATTTCTGGGTATTTATTCAGAAGATAGTCCTCATAATGCTTGGTTTCAACTATTAAAAAATGGTTTTAATATCTTTCAGCAATCAATTGCGAGTTTGCAGTTTTATATAGATAAAAAACTGCCAGAATTAGAAACAACCTTGTTTGAATTGAGTGCTGCGGGAATATTAGCAATGGTTGAGCCACTCCAGGAACAAATCCAAGGAGAACTATTGAAGATTAATGAACAATATGCAATTGATGAAATTGATGCCCTTGATGATAATGCAACAGAATATTTTCAAACATTAGATGATGATGATGCTTGTCATCAACGAATGCAGCAAGCAACTGAAGCTTGGATTTGCCAAACCATCAACTTTCGGCGGAGTTTAGATGTGAATAAAGAAGGAGTAATTAGCTATTATCCTGATAAAAATACCTTGATATCATTAGATGAACTAAAAACTCATTTCGCAGCTTGTACAAATAATATCGGCACTTTCAACCGCAGAGTTGCTAACAGAAATACCCAAGTTAATCTTTATCGAATTGGTGAAAGATTTATTGACTCCCTATCATCTTATATTCATTGGGATGATCGAGGACAATGCTTTGCAATGTGGAGATTTGCACCATCTTGGGATGCTAGTCCAGGGAGGGAATGGTTTGGTTTTCAATTCAACTATGTCATCGAAACCAACTTAGCCAAATGTGTTAAAAACCCCGCTCAATTAAAAACCATCCAAAGATTAGCAGACGGACTATTTGCACCCAGTTTAGAAACCATATTTATTGATGCTCGTCATGAACCTATGAGCATTGTCGAAGACGTAGAACTACTGGAAATATTACAAACTCCTTATCAAGCTAAAGGTAGTCCCTATCGAGATTACAACTTAGCTAAAAATCGCCTATCTATTCTTGATGATTTTGTTGAATCTAGTCAATGGGCTGATTTTTGTTGTCGTGCTAGTAATTCCAGTTTAAATCTCTTATCTCAACGTCCAGATTTTCAAGAATTGTGCGAAAAAAGTGCTAAACGTGCCGAAGAAAAGCTTGGTAAAAGATTAGAACAACTTCGTTTAAGGATTAATAGATTTAATCAAGAACAGCAAATTAATGATCCACTATTACAGCAAGAACTTTTGCAAGAAACAGCATTAAACCAAGAAATTATTGCCGGAATTAGACAACCACATATTCGCTTAGATTCTGTGGGTTTTATCATTGTTTCTGGACAAAATTTACAGCTAAATCAGGAAGGTGAATAATGACAGATTGATTTGTGATAACTTAAATACTCCATTGGTTAATAACCCTTTTCTGTCACTCTCCGAGTATAATGAATAAAAGGATCAGCAAATAAAACTCTACAAGGCAGGTGGAGCAATGGATGTAGAATTACAAATCTTAAAGCATTTGGCAAGAGATGCCCAGCCAACAGTGAGAGTTATAGATGAATATTGTGCAGAGTATAAGAACCTTTACTGCTTGGATTTAATCAGCTTATTGATGCAATGAATGGATTTCTTCCCTTTTATTCTTCTGGATAATTTAGTTCATTTACTACTTGTTTAATTCGGAGAGTGACAGAAGAGGGTTAGTCAGTCTTTCGCAATTCTCAATCTAAAATGCTATAATCTTTCAGCGATCGCCTTAGGAGCTTGGCAAACCTAAATTTTGTAAATATTCCTAATTGGCACACTTTCCGGTTAGGATAGTATATCCGTTCTATTAAAACTCCCGTCCCAGTAATTTTGAAAAATCCTATACTTAGAGGCAAGAATGGCAGCTAATACCGAGACTTCTGGCAAGCAAAAAGCGTTAAATATCGTCCTGGGACAAATTGAGCGCAGCTTCGGGAAAGGAGCAATTATGCGCCTGGGTGATGCCACCCGCATGAAGGTAGAAACAATATCCACCGGGGCGCTCACCCTAGATTTAGCTTTAGGTGGTGGTTTACCTAAAGGACGGGTAATCGAAATCTACGGACCAGAAAGTTCTGGGAAAACTACCGTCGCCCTTCATGCCCTCGCAGAAGTGCAGCGAAATGGCGGTATTGCCGCATTTGTAGATGCTGAACACGCCCTAGATCCTACCTATGCCGCTGCGTTGGGTGTAGATATTGACAACTTACTTGTTTCCCAACCAGACAATGGCGAATCAGCATTAGAAATAGTTGACCAACTTGTGCGTTCTGCGGCTGTTGATATTGTTGTTATTGACTCCGTTGCCGCTTTAGTTCCCCGCGCTGAAATTGAAGGGGATATGGGGGATATTCACGTAGGTTTACAAGCTCGGTTAATGAGTCAAGCCCTACGGAAAATTACTGGTAATATTGGTAAATCTGGATGCACAGTTATTTTTATTAACCAGTTGCGGCAAAAAATCGGTGTCACCTATGGTAGTCCAGAAACTACAACGGGTGGTAATGCGCTGAAATTTTACGCTTCCGTGCGCTTGGATATTCGCAGAATTCAAACTTTAAAAAAAGGAACTGATGAATTTGGCAACCGGGTCAAAGTCAAAGTAGCGAAAAATAAAGTTGCACCACCTTTTAGAATTGCCGAATTTGACATTATCTTTGGCAAAGGAGTTTCTACCATTGGTTGTTTAGTGGATATAGCCGAAGAAACTGGTGTTCTTCTTCGCAAAGGTGCTTGGTATAGCTACAGTGGTGAAAATATTTCCCAAGGTCGAGATAACGCGATTAAATATTTAGAAGAAAAACCCGAATTTGCGGCCAAAGTTAAGGAACAAGTTCTGGAAAAACTCGATAAGGGTGCGGTAGTTTCTGCTAATTCTGTAGTTCAACCTCATGACGTTGAAGAGGAAGAAGAAACTGATTTAGAAGAAGAATAAACATAGGAGAATTCAGGAGTCAGGAGAAAAAGTAGAGACGTTCCATGGAACATCTCTACAATAATATGATCTAAAAAGATCCTCTTAACAGCTTTTAATTACATCCAATAATTCACGAGGATGATGAATTAAGAAATCTGGGTTTTGCTTACCTAGGGCTTCGGAAGAATTAAACCCCCAACTGACTGCAACCACTTTGATATTAGCTTTTTTGGCAGATTCTACATCTCTAGTTTCATCTCCTACATAAATTACTACTTCTGGTTTGAACTGTTTTTGCCGTAACACATTATTAATAATTGTGGTTTTCCCAAAAATAGTGACTCCTGAATAAATAAAGTCAAACAAATAATCTAAATTATGGCACTTGAGAAATTGATTGACATTTTCTTGAGAGTTAGAAGTAATGATTCCCAGGTGATAACCTTGATTATGGAGTTCTATTAATGCGGCATTAATTCCCTCAATAGGTGTTAATTCTGGGATTTTATGTTTTAATTCTCCTTTGACTTTTTTAACCATAAAAGGAATTTTGAATAGGGAAACACCAGAATATTTAATAATTTCTCTGGCTGTTAAATTTCTCAGGAGAACTAGTTCTTGCGAATTAATTGGCACATATCCAAATTCCAGGGCTAAACGATTGGCAATAGTCACAAGAGCATCTACTGTATCCGCAATCGTCCCATCAAAATCAAAAATTATTACTTTCTGGGTCATTATTATGCCTGGATACGTCAAGATTAGCGCGAGCATTACGTCGTAACATTTCCGGTTTAATGCGTCGCAAGGCTGATGCGGTGAATCTTTTATCCCACTCCTCATTTGATATTTGGGCTAATTCTACCAGCTTGGGGGCTAAATTTCCAGGATAGGGTTGAAAATCAGTGACATCAGTTGCTTGAGCAAATCGTTGATTCCAAGGACAAACATCTTGACAAATATCACAACCTGCCACCCATCCTTGTAAATGATGTGTAATGTTTGCGGGTAATTCCTCAGCCCGGTTTTCAATTGTATGATAGGCAATACAGCGATTAGCATCTACTACAAATGGTTCAGTAATTGCACCTGTAGGACAAGCTTGCAAACAACGAGTACAAGTTCCGCAATGTTGGGTAGATGGGCGATCGCTTTCTAGTGCCAAATTGGTTAATATTTCTGCCAAAAACACCCAAGAGCCATATTTTCTGGTAATAACGTTCCCATTTTTAGCAATCCAACCAATGCCGGCTTTTTGCGCCCAAACTTTATCTTGGACTGGCCCTGTATCTGCATAATAACGGGCTTTGACATTTTCGCCCAGGGATTCTAGCCAAATAGCCAATTCCTTCAGCTTTTTGTGCATCACTCGATGATAATCCCGTCCCCAGGCATAACGGGAAATTTTCCCGTATTCATCCCCCTGCGGCCGTTCCTGGGGAGTATAATAATTCAATGCTACAGATATGAGCGATCGCACTTCTGGCATAACTAAACTAATATCCTCACGTTTGGGATTTTTCATCCATTCCATGTCAGCGTGATAACCCATTTTTAGCCAAGCTTGCAATTTTTCTGTCTCTGTTCTCTCTAAATTACCGACAGCAGCAATACCCACTTCGTGAAATCCCAACTCTTTGGCTTTTGCTTTCACTACTGCGCTGCTAATTGATGTATATTCATTCATTTTTTTAGGGGAAATTTAGCTCAAACTCCAGAAATTGCCAACACATTGTTTGGTAACACATTTCTCAATATGGGACAGGACAATTGGTAATTTATTTGTGGCTACACATAAAATTTTAATTGATTGGGGAACAGATATTAGTATGAACTACCGGGTCGGAACTTTTACAACCACACCACCAATTTGCTCAACTTTGTATTTAATGGTGCTGCGTAACATTCCCGAACCGATATCAAGAATTAACTTGTTGATGATCCTGATCTTGACGCTGACGGAAAAACCTGTAACCTTTAGTGCATTAGTGGTGATATAACTATAATAAATCAGGCAGAAATGCTGGATTTATTGCTAATAATGGAGGAATCAGCACTGTGTCAAACAACTCAGGGTTGTATATTTTACTCGTCAGCGTTCATGGTTTAATTCGCGGTAATAATCTAGAGTTAGGCAAAGATGCTGATACTGGTGGGCAAACCAAATACGCAGTTGAACTTGCTTGCACATTAGCTAAAAATCCCCAAGTAGCAAGAGTTGACTTAGTAACGCGGTTGGTAAATGACCCAAAAGTTAGCCCCGATTATGCTCAACCAGTAGAAGTTCTTGCAGATAAAGTCCAAATTGTTCGTATTGCCTGTGGTCCCAAACGCTACCTCCGCAAAGAAGTTCTCTGGCCACATTTAGATACCTTTGCAGATGAATTGCTCAGACATATTCGCAAAGTTGGCAAAATTCCCCATATTATTCATACACATTATGCTGATGCCGGATACGTGGGTTCTAGAGTTGCCGGTTGGCTAGGCATCCCTCTAGTCCATACAGGTCACTCTCTAGGACGCATCAAGCAACAAAGATTATTAGAACATGGTACTAAACAGAAAACTATTGAAGATAATTTTCATATTAGTACCAGAATTGAAGCTGAAGAAATTACCCTTGGTAGTGCAGCTTTAGTTATAGCCAGCACTAATCAAGAGGTTGAAGAACAATACAGCGTTTACGATCACTATCAACCAGAACGCATGGTAGTTATCCCCCCAGGTGTCACCTTAGAGCGTTTTTACCCAGCCCCGGATCATTGGCAAAATCCACCTATTCAAAAGGAATTAGAAAAGTTTCTCAAAGACCTGCAAAAGCCGATAATTATGGCGATTTCTCGCCCGGCTATCCGGAAAAATGTCAGTAGTCTCATTAAGGCTTATGGCGAAGATCCCGAATTGCGCCAATTGGCCAATCTGGTACTAATACTAGGCAAACGAGAGGATATTTTGGCGATGGAATCGGGTCCGCGTCAGGTATTTGTGGAGATATTACAATTAATAGATCGCTACGATCTTTATGGTCATATTGCTTATCCTAAACACCATAATGCTGATGATGTGCCAGATTTATACCGGCTCACGGCAAAAACCCAGGGAGTATTTATCAACCCAGCCCTGACAGAGCCATTTGGACTGACATTAATTGAGGCTAGTGCCTGTGGTGTGCCGATCATTGCTACGGCTGATGGTGGTCCGCGGGATATTCTCGCTGCTTGTCAGAATGGATTATTGATTGATCCTTTGAATATTCAAGATATCCAAAATGCTTTGCGAGCATCTCTCACCAATCCAGAACAATGGCAACAATGGTCTAAAAATGGCATGATTAATGTTTGTCAACATTTCTCTTGGGATAGTCACGTAGAGCAGTATTTAGAGCAAGTCCGTCAATTATTGCCCCAAAAACGCATTCAATCTCTGTTGAGTCCTCTGGTTAAATCTCCCGCAGATGAACATCCAGATTGGAATGTACCAGATACCAATCATTTACCAACGGCTGATCGGTTTCTAGTTTGCGAAATTGATCATACTCTATTAGGTGATGAGGAAGCTTTAGAAAAGTTAATTCAGAGAATTCGTGATCAAGGGAATACAACTGGAGTGGGTATTGCCACCGGGCGCAGTCTCAAAAGTACATTAAGTATGTTAGAGGAATGGCGTTTCCCTCTGCCAGATTTGTTGATTACATCAGCGGGAAGTGAGATCTACTACGGTCCCCAGATAGTCACAGATACAAGTTGGCAAAGGCACATTGCCTATAATTGGCGACGGTCAGAAATTCGCAAAGTCATGCAGGATATACCTGGGGTGGAATTGCAACCTCCTGATGCTCAGGGTAAGTTTAAGATTAGCTATTTTGTGGATGAGACGAAATCACCTAGTTTTCGAGAAATTACCCGCCGTCTGCGCCAACATCGCCTCCATGTCAAAGGATTTTATAGCCATAATATGTATCTAGACTTAGTACCTATTCGCGCTTCTAAAGGAGATGCTATCCGTTATGCTGCTTTAAAATGGGGTTTACCTGTTCACCGTTTCTTAGTCGCTGGGGCTTCAGGTAATGATGAATCAATGTTAGCTGGTAATACTCTGGCTGTTGTGGTGGGAAATCACAGCCAAGAAATTGAGAAGCTGCGAGGTTTGCCACAAATTTACTTTGCTGGGGGAAATTATGCTTGGGGGATTTTAGAAGCTTTAGATCATTATGACTTTTTCGGTAACTTATCACCAACACCATAACCGTCTTGGTACTTATTTCATCCATATTTATCGGCGTTTATCGGCGTTTATCAGCGTTCGATAATTCTGAAAATCTAATTAATTTGGATCCCACGGTTTTTTTGTGAAAATAAAATTTCCCGTAGCAATACAATATAAAATCTAAAATTTAAAATCGAAATAGCACCATGACAAATCTTACTCCTAATTCTAGTTTTAGTGTTACCCTGCGGTTACAGATTCCCAATCGAGTGGGGATGTTAGCATCTGTTACCCAAGCGATCGCTGCCACTGGTGGTAATCTCGGACAAATTGATTTAATTGAACAAAGCCGTCAAGAATCTACCCGTGATATTACAGTTGATGCCGCGAGTACGGAACACGCGGAAACCATTGTCCAAGCGGTAAAGGAATTACCAGATATTCAGGTAATTGATGTTTATGACCGCACCTTTAATTTACATCGCGGTGGTAAAATCAGTATTGTCAGTAGAATTCCGCTCAAAAGTGTTTCTGATTTAGCAATGGCTTACACTCCAGGAGTCGGCAGAATATGTAAAGCGATCGCCGAAAATCCCGAAGAAGTGTACAATCTAACAATCAAACAGAACACGGTGGCGATCGTCACTGATGGCAGTGCAGTCCTCGGTTTGGGCAATTTGGGACCAGCAGCCGCTTTACCAGTCATGGAAGGAAAAGCCATGCTGTTTAAGGAGTTTGCTGGACTGGATGCTTTTCCCATCTGTTTAGATACTCAAAATACAGATGAGATTGTCAAAGCAGTTAAAAATATTGCCCCCGTATTTGGTGGTGTGAATTTAGAAGATATCGCTGCACCGCGCTGTTTTGAAATTGAAAAAAGACTGCGAGCCGAATTAAATATCCCCATTTTTCACGATGACCAACATGGGACAGCCATTGTCACCTTAGCAGCATTATTTAATTCTCTCAAACTTATCCAAAAATCCATTGCAGATATCCGCATTGTGATTAATGGTGCTGGTGCGGCGGGGATTGCGATCGCTCGGTTACTCCGCAAAGCCGGTGCAGAAACCATTTTGATGTGTGATTCTCAGGGGATTATTTCCACCAATCGTCCTGATTTGACCGCTGAAAAACTGGAATTTGCTGTTAAAGCCCAAGGAACTTTAGCCGGTGCAGTCCAAGGTGCAGATGTCTTCATTGGTGTCAGCGCACCGGGAGTTTTAACACCAGAAATGGTTCAGGGAATGACGAAGGATGCAATTGTGTTTGCAATGGCTAATCCCATTCCCGAAATTCAGCCAGAATTAGTGCCTAAAAACGTCACTGTTATGGCTACGGGTCGAAGTGACTACCCCAACCAAATCAATAACGTCCTGGCGTTTCCTGGGGTGTTTCGTGGGGCTTTAGATTGTCGGGCTAGGACGATTACTACTAATATGTGTTTACAAGCTGCCAGTGCGATCGCTTCTTTAGTTAAACCTGCGGATTTGAATCGAGAGCATATTATCCCTTCTGTTTTTGATAAGCGGGTGGCTACTGCTGTGGCTGCTGCTGTCCAACAAGCCGCACGGGAAGAAGGTATTGCTCAAAATTAATTAATTTGTGGAATGGCCAGCGTTCGACGGTTCGACTCAGACTGCGACATCATCTAAGTTGAACGCTTCACCGAACGCCTGACGGTTCTAGGAATGTAATAAAACGCGCCTAACTAGGGATTGCTGAAAAAGTCTTTTCGTGAGGGCTAGGAGTCAGGAGTCACCGAGTCACCGAGTCAGGAGTCACCGAGTCAGGAGGAAGAATTAAAAGGAGAGAAGAATAGTCTCAAATTTCAGAAAGTGATAGGTTTTTAATGGTTTCAATCCTTATTCCTTGCACCTAATTCACTTTTTTAACCGGGAAACTCTTAATCTATATAGGTTTTCGGTTTATTCAGCAAGCCTTAACTATTACCTATTGCTATGGAAGCACAGTTAGTTTTGTTTTATGTGCTGACATTAGTTCAACAAACAAGAATAGGAAGACTCAGGAGTATATAACCAGCGATGATAGTTTTTCCGTTTCGCTAATTCCTTACCTTGACGGCCAAGTTTTTCCCGTAACTGTGAATCTTGGCACATCCGATTGAAAGTTTGCAAAACTTCATAACCAGAATCTTGATTTACTAATAAGCCATTTTCTTCATGATGAACCGCATCTAAAACACTACCCAAGCGGGAAGCAATGACAGGTTTACCAAAGTAACCAGCTTCTAAATAAACTACACCAAAGTTATCTGTGGTTGCATCTTCATAATTATCGGAATTCAACATCGCAAAAATATCACAGGCTGCATAATAACCAGCTAAATCGCGTTCTCGTACATAACCAGCGAAATGTACCCGTTTATCTATTCGTAACCTTTCCGCTTGAGATTTTAGCTGAGTTTCACAATTTCCTTCACCACAAATAATGCAATGAACATCCACACCAATAGTTAGTAATACGGGAATATTGTCTATTACTCGATCAAAGTTTTTATATTTAACCAAGTTACCAACAGAAAGAATTACAATTGCTGTTTCCGAAATATTGTAAGTCTGACGGATGCGGTTACGTAAATCATTAATATGACTAAGACTAGTAGGATTACCAAATCTTTCTGGCCTCACTACCGGATTAATTACATGAGTAGGTGTATCTAAACGAAAAGTATTTCTTAAAGAATTCCGAATATAAGAACTATTACAAACAATTCCATCAGCACGTGTGAGAGTTAATTTTAACAGCCATCTCCACAACGGGTTATTAACTGTACGTGATAAATCATTACCATGTAAATAGATAAAAAAGCGAATTGGTAAAATATAACTGAGTACCAACACCGCTGGGAAATCATAACCATGACACCATTCAATGTAGCGGTAATGATAGCGAAAATATAATTTAATAGCTAGTAGCAAAGAGCAAATAATATTGAAACCAGATTGACAAATATCTCCTAACCAGTTATCACACCAAGCCGGAAAATGAAACCAACGATAAACTGGAAATTGCTGAGATTTATCAAATTTTTTATCTCCATGACAACCACCAGCTAAGACAATTACCCGATCTGGATCTTGTAAACAACGATTATAGACATATTCACCAATTACAGCCTCTTCTGGGCGGAATATTCGGGAAATAACGAGAATATCTGGGTAAGCTGTTTTATCTCTAACTTGTGACCCTAGTTGTGATATATTTTCCATAATTAAGCTTGATAAATTAACTGGAATTAGGGCATTATCTTAAATTCAATAAAAGGCTTTTACTTCTGTATGGGTTTAGCACTGGTAAATTCCCACTGAATTCTGCTGTATATAGAAATAGGATTTTTAGATTCTGTTGATTCAAAAAAAATCTCATCCCTCTCTTAAATATTAAATTTGTGAGCATTCAGATTTGTCAGAATAATCACGGATTTTAGAGTTAGCTTGAGTTATTTTTCTAAGATATCACTTCTCTCTATTCTTGATTTAATAAGTATTCTGAGTTCTTCTAGAAATGATCCAACACATGGTTAACAAAACTATCAAATTATCACTTATTTTGCTGCCAATTATCGGTTAATTTTCTGGAATTTATCAGTGATAGATGAGTTATCTACATAATCAAATATAGTCATAATTTATCAGTTATCTTCCCAAGAGATTACTCAGAAACTACTCGGAAAGTTGTTAAATCTAACTATTGTTTCTAGAATACTCTAAATATGGGCTATTTTTGTGCCAAATCGCCAGAAAATATGAGTAATTTGGGAATCTGAGTCATAGCATTTATTCCCATTATTTTCACCGTTGTTACTGACATATTTTTTATCATTTGTTAAGGTATCAATTATTGCATTTACTTCATGTTAAATTTGAATACCTCTAACTGGTAATCATAGATATATAGAATCTTTCAGCTATCAGTAAAAAGTAAAACCCCCTAAGAGGATGTTTGAAAAGTGGTATTCCGTAATTTTCATCACATTGCTACCCCCCTTAGTCCCCCCTATGCTTTGGGGGGAAACAATAAAAATCCAGTTCCCTCCCCTTTACAAGGGGAGGGTTAGGGTGGGGTAAAAAATATTTGATACATCAACCATAACTTTTCAAACACCCCCTAAAATATAGGTGCTAAATATTCCAACTCTATCCGGAAAAATCTATTAGCAACAAAATTATTTATAGAAAAAATTTGGATCGGTTAAAACAATCTTGTTTAGATGATTATCAACTGTTTAGGTAGGTAACAGGGAGATAAAAAATATTCAGGGTGCGTCAGGAAAACCCAACACACCCATGACTAATTAGCAACTTCAGCCATTTCAATGACGCGCCCTTCATAATCCTTAACTAAAAAATTCAAAGGCTTTTGGTTGCGAATTTTAAACTTTAAACCCCTGACTTCTACCCGCATTAAAATTAATTCTAGACAATCATGATCAAAGCAAACATGACGATGCTGATCTTTTTTGCCTAAACTTGCACCAGTGATAATATGTAATTGAGTATTTTTCTTGAGTTGATACCACAGCCCGTCATTACCATTATTCATGGTGTTATTAGACCAACTGGGACTAGCAGACATATATAGCGGATCAATACCTGTTGCACCGATAGTTTGCTCGTAGTTGTAATAATAGTGCAAAGGGACTTCCGCCACTGGCAAATCTAGCAAACCTGCATATAACTGTCGGGCAACTTCTAAATCTGATACCATGACAGTATAAACTTTAGGTGCGCTACTCAAAAACATCCACATAGCGCCCGCGTAAGCTGCCAGCAGCATAATCATAATCCCCTGGGTGGAGAACAGGCTATCCAAGGGCAGGGAAGGCAAAAACGAGCCGAAAGTTAGTGGACTTGGCAGGAACATTAGGGAACTAGCTTCTATAACCATGAACAAACAAGATCACAATAAAGGAGACGCTTTTAGTTGTCAGTTAAGACTAACATTAAGTCCTAGTTTCTAGTTTATCAATAGTCTGGTTGTCTGACATTGACAAATTAACTGACTTGCAAATATTGTTAGCTATCACATCACCATTCCCTGGTATATTTTAACTTACCTTTGGGGGTTAAAGTCCCCTGCTTCTACAAGCAGCGGGTTTTGCGTCGGGGTAAAATCCCCGTTGCAAAACGTAATTCTAAATTCTAAATTCTAAATTCTGCATTCTTTTAACAGTTATCTAGTCCAGAGATTGTGCAAATTCCCCACTTTCCCGAAGCTAATCACCCATTAGTGAAGTCGCTATTTCACCACAGTGATCAAGAACTACTGAGTCTATTTCAGCAATATCCTGATTATGGCAAGTATTTTACGGTGATTTTCTGCCGTTATAGCCCCATAGTTTACACCTTAATTCGGCATTCAGCGCGATCGCCTGTGCGAGCTGATTATTTGTTTGCTCTGATTTGGCGCAATATATATTATGAACTAGGTGGACTGAATTTAAACCAAGCAGCGACAGAGACGGAATCCTTAACCTTACAAAATTGGTTAATTAATATCACGGCATTCCATATTAATGAGATTAAACTACCACCCACTGAAGCTATTCATTATTCTCTCAAGGATACATCACCACCGCTATGGTGCTATGTAGAACGGGCATTAGATCAACTCCCACCAAGATCACGATTAATCGTCTTAATGGCACAAACTTTCCACTGGAGTGAAACCAGAATTGCTGCATATTTGCAAGCTGAAGGAGAACAAATTTCCCCCGCTGAAGTAGCAAGTTCTCTCCAGGAAGGTTATCTGATGCTAGAAGATAAATTACCTGCTGATATTCGGGCTATTTACTTAGGCGAGGCTGGGATTTAGTCCTAACTTTAGCTATAATAATCACAATAGCTCGTCTGCTGTCCAAAACCAAAGGGAAAATGCTAGGGCTGAATTTCTCAGATAATGTTACAAAACCGTGTCGCAATTACAGAAGTAAATAAAAATCCCGCAGAAGATTTAAAATATTTAGTCGTCTCTGGGGAAATCTCTGAAAACATGGATAACTTTACCAAAGCCAAGGCTTTATATAAACAAGCTATTTCCATAGCCCAGAAATTAGAAGATAGCAAGCAACAAAGTTTATTAGTTTATAAAATTAATAGTCAAAATCCCAGATTCCCGACTTCTTGAAGAAGTCGGGGATCTAGAAGTCGGGGATCTATCTAAATTAAATTAAAAAATAGGAAATAAGTCATGATCACGAATCAAAGAGAAATATGATAGTATAACTAGGAGAGAGATAGAAATTTATAAAATAGAAATTGAAAATTCACCTAATCAGGTGATGAATTAGATAAATCAAATGATTATCATAGATTCTCAACTATAGAATATTCTTGCTAACTTCTATTCCTAACCTTTTTTGATCATGATTTTTTACATAGAAATTCCCTTTATTGGCAAAAAAGTTAAATATCCATTCCGTTGGTTAATGGGTTTAATAGCTAGTGGTGTTTTAATTGTGGGAACAACAGCCACTATTCAAACCATCCAGCAAAAAAATAAACCGCTAGATGTGACTAAATTAACTGTTCCTGTAGAGGCAAAAAGCGTAACTGTCCGCATTACTGCTAGTGGGAAAGTTCAACCAGTTCAAAGTGTAAATATTAGTCCTAAAAGTCCAGGACTTTTGGCAGATTTAAATGTGGAACAGGGAGATACTGTCAAGCAAGGACAAATAATTGCTCGCATGGATAATTCGGAAATTAAAATGCGAATTCTCCAGTACCAAGCTAATTTAGCACAAGCAAAGGCACAATTAGCAGAAAGCGAAGCCGGCAGTCGTCCCGAAGAAATTGCCCAAGCAAAAGCCCGTGTAGACCAAGCACAGGCACAATTAGCGATTATTCGAGATGGTAATCGGTTACAAGAAATTCAACAAGCACAGGCTCAAGTTGACTCGGCAAAAGCTTCTGTAGCACTTACCCAATCCAGAGTTAAACGTTATCAAGATTTAGCTAAAGATGGGGCTATTTCCCAAGATAGTTTAGAACAATATGTCAGTGAAAATAGTAAGGCCAAGGCTAATTTAGAAGAAGCACAACGCCGATTATCTTTACTGAAAGTGGGCAACCGCAACCAAGATATTCAAAAGCAAGCAGCAATTGTTAATCAGGAAAAGGAAGGATTACGAAAATTAGAAAATGGTAATCGTCCCCAAGAAATTGCTAGATTAAAAGCAGCAGTAGCTAGTGCGGAAGCTCAGTTAAAACAACAACAAGTTCAATTAGAAGATACCATTATTCGCGCTCCTTTTTCGGGAATTGTCACTCAGAGATATGCGACGGTGGGAGGTTATGTTAGTCCAGCAATTTCCGCTTCTAGTAATGCTTCTGCCACTTCAACTTCTATAGTAGCTTTGGCAAAAGGTTTAGAAGTTTTAGCAAATGTTCCTGAAGTAGATATATCCCAAATTAAACAGCAACAAAAAGTGGAAATTACCATTGATGCCTATCCTGAAGAAGTTTTTCAGGGACAGGTACGTTTGATTGCTCCCGAAGCGGTAGTTGATCAAAATGTCACATCATTTCAGGTGCGCGTGGCGATTAAAACGGGGGCTGAAAAACTGCGTTCAGGGATGAATGTCAGTGAAGTCACATTTCTTGGCAATAATATCAAAGATGCGCTGTTAATACCCCAGGAATTAATTGTTACCCAAAAGGGAAAAACTGGAGTTTGGTTATTAGGTGAAAAAAATAAACCTCAATTTCGTCTTGTGACAATTGGCGCGAATATTGATAACCAAATTCAGGTTTTAGATGGTCTTAAAGCCGGAGATCGGGTATTTATTGATCTGCCTAAAACGAAGGAAAAAGAGAAAATAGAACAGGGAAAAGAAAATAAAAAATAAGCACAAATTATGGACATTTTAGAAAGTGTAAAAATGGCAACTACTACCTTATTAGCTAATAAGTTGCGAAGTAGTTTAACTATGTTGGGAATTATTATTGGCAATGCTTCCGTTATTGCCATGATTGGCATTGGAGAAGGCGCACAAACACTGGCAACTAAGCAATTTGCATCATTAGGACCGAATACCTTATTTATTATCCCTGGGAGTCCAGGTAGTCGGGGAAGGGTGACAACAATGCCCAGAACTTTAGTTTTACAAGATGCTAAAGCGATCGCTAAACAAGTCCGTGCAGTTAAAGAAGTTGCTCCAGAAATTAATAACAGAACTACAATTACTTATAGAAATAGAAATACAACTAGTACAGTTATTGGCACTACTCCTAATTATATAACAGTTCGTAATGTGGAAATTAAAGAAGGCAGGTTTTTTAATGACTTCGATATTAAACGTAATAAGAGAGTAGCAGTATTAGCTCCAGATTTAGCCAACAAACTCTTTGATAATCAAAATCCTGTTGGTCAAAAAATCCGCATTCAAAATACTACTTTTCAGGTGATTGGCTTAACAGTAGCTAAAGGTTCTTCCTTTGGCAGTAACAGTGATGATACAGTTTTTATTCCTATCAACACTATGTTTAGTCGGTTAGTGGGGAGAACATCCCCTTTTGGTATTAATGTTTCTTTAATTTCTGTATCTGCTCAAGATGAAAATAGCATCTCAGCAGCAGAATTTCAAATGACAAATTTACTCCGTCGTCGGCACAAAATTGTCCGTGAAGATGATTTTACTATTCAAAGCCAAAAAAATATCTTGGAAATTACCAATACAATTACCAGCGGCTTGACACTAATGTTAGCTGCAGTTGCTAGTATTTCCTTATTTGTGGGTGGGATTGGGATTATGAATATTATGCTAGTTTCTGTCACCGAACGTACTCAAGAAATTGGACTGCGTAAAGCTATTGGTGCAACTCAAGAAGATATTCTTTTGCAATTCATGATTGAAGCCGTGATATTATCAGTAGCTGGTGGTGTAATCGGTATTGCTTTAGGCGGTGGTAGTATTATTTTAGTGGGTATCCTTACCCCATTACAGGCGGCAATTTCACCAAGTGCAGTTTTATTAGCTGCTAGTGTTTCTGGTGGGATTGGTTTATTTTTTGGTGTAGTTCCTGCCCGTCGTGCCGCTCAACTTGACCCAATGGTAGCACTGAGAACGGCGTAAAAAAATTTAAAATTAATGGACATTCGCTACAATTATACTTTGACATGAGGATAAATTTCCGTGGATAATACTTTTACGATAACTGATACAAGTATTCCCCAATCTGCACCGCCATCAGGAATTATTCGGCTGGAAAATATTTTCAAAGTTTATGGAATTGGAGAAATAGAAGTTAAAGCACTGAATAATGTAAATTTAGTCATAGAAGTAGGTGAATACTGTTCGATCATGGGGCCTTCTGGTTCGGGTAAATCCACAGCCATGAATATTATCGGTTGTTTGGATCGTCCCAGTGACGGAAATTATTATTTAGATAATTTGAATGTCGCCCAAATTAGTGATACTGAATTGGCGCATATTCGTAATAAAAAACTAGGTTTTGTCTTTCAACAATTCCATTTATTAAATCAATTAACGGCTCTAGAAAATGTCATGTTACCAATGGTGTATGCTGGCGTTAAACCTGGGGAAAGAAAAGATCGCGCGACATCTGCATTAATCAAAGTCGGTTTAGAAAAACGCCTCAATAACAAACCTACCCAATTATCAGGAGGACAACAACAAAGAGTAGCAATTGCCCGCGCCATTGTCAACAATCCCGTCGTTCTCCTCGCAGATGAACCCACCGGCGCACTTGATTCTCACACCACCCAGGAAGTATTAGACCTGTTTAATGAACTTAATAGCAGTGGTATCACCGTTGTTATTGTCACCCATGAATCAGAAGTTGCGCGTCAAACTAAGCGGATTGTTTGGTTTCGTGATGGTGAAGTTGTTCATTCTCATCTTACTCCCCATGAATTACATCAAGTTGTCATATCTTAGGGAATTAAAAATTAAGAATTAAAAATTAAAAATGTAATTACTTCCTATTCCCTATTCGCTGTTCCCTAATCCTAATGAATACTATACCCGAATCCATCCCCAATTGGGAAAAAGAACTAGATAACGTCATTTTTACCTTTGATGATATTCAAGCCGAACTTAACTATAAACAAGCCAAAACCGCACTCAAAAACTTAGTTAATAATCTGGATCTTTCTGCTGCGGAAAAATCAGGTTTAGAAGCAGAAATTAATGATTTAGAAATCATGCTAGATAAACTGGAAAGCATGGTAGTACAAATTGCAGCTTTTGGGATGGTAGGACGGGGTAAATCTTCCCTTCTTAATGCTTTGGTTGGTCAAGAAGTCTTTATTACTGGTCCCTTACATGGTGTTACTCGTGATGCACAAACAGTAAATTGGAGTATTAGTGAAGAAGCTTTAGGAACTTTAAAAGCCACATTACCCAGCAATGGCCAATCCCAAGTCGAATTAATTGATACTCCTGGATTAGATGAAGTAGACGGTGAAACTCGCGCAGCTTTAGCTGAACAAATTGCTAAACAAGCCGATTTAATTCTCTTTGTTATTTCTGGAGACATGACCAAGATTGAACAAATAGCTTTATCGCAATTGCGAGAAGTCGGTAAACCGATAATTTTAGTCTTTAATAAAGTTGATCAATATCCCGAAACTGACAGAATCACAATTTACGAAAAAATTCGAGATGATAGAGTGCGGGAATTACTTTCACCCGCAGAAATAGTCATGTCCGCAGCTTCACCATTGGTCAAAATTGCCGAACAAAATCCTGATGGTTCTAGGAGTGTAAAATTGCAAAAAGGTAAATCCCAAGTTGATGAATTAAAATTGAAAATATTGGAAATTCTCCACCATGAAGGGAAGGCTTTAGTGGCTTTGAATACGATGCTTTATGCTGATAATGTCAATCAGCAGTTGGTACAGCGTAAACTAATAATTAGGGAAGAAAATGCTAATCAGTTAATTTGGAAAGCAGTCATCACAAAAGCATTAGCGATCGCTCTCAATCCTGTTACAGTAGTTGATATATTAAGTGCCGTAATTATAGATATCTCCTTAATCTTAGGTTTATCCAAACTTTACGGTATCCCCATGACCGAAACCGGTGCTGTGAAATTACTCCAAAAAATCGCCCTGAGTATGGGTGGTATCGGTGCTAGTGAACTATTAGCAAATTTGGGTTTAAGTGGTTTAAAAACCCTCCTTGGTGTCTCGACAACAGCAACAGCAGGAATGACAATTGGACCCTATTTATCCATAGCCATAACTCAAGCAGGAGTAGCTGGTGTCTCTTCATACAGTATTGGCCAAGTTACCAAAGCCTATTTAGCCAATGGTGCAACCTGGGGACCAGATGGACCAAAAGCAGTAGTTAGTCAAATTTTATCAACTTTAAATGAAACTTCTATTTTAAACCGAATTAAGGATGAATTACTGATTAAAGTTAGACGCAGAAAAAAATCTGAAATCTGATTAAATTTTTAGTAACATACCATCTTCATCTATACTCTGGACTTAGGGCATAAAATCTGCATTGAGAAGCTGAATTAAAGAAAAAGATGGCTGTTCAGGGAATAAAGTTGAAGGAAGTTGATATTTATTTATTGTATCATTTCTAGCATCTGTATAACAATCTAGAAATACATCATTTAAAATACCTTTTAAACTAGGACTATCTGCTAGAGTATAGGCTATTTGTCGTCTTTGTTCAACAACAGTATTACGCCAGCCCCTAGCATTATAATCTTTTTCTTGGGTCCAATATTGTAGTTTTAATAAGTGTTCAATTAAAACAACTAGACGAGTTTTTAGTTCTTTCTTTTCACTCCTTCCCATACTATCGATTTCTTCAATTAAATTCTCAATATCTAATTGTTCTAATTTTCTTTCTCTCAAGATTGCAAGTGTAGTTTGTATCCACAGATAAAAATCTTGCTCATATAATGTTTTATTAGTATCAATGGTCAGCATAACAACTTCTCCTCACTCGATAGACTCTTGATAAGATTATACAACTAACTAATTTAACTTAGCAAGTAATTGACGAATAACATCGGCATCTTTAGCATCAGGAACTTTAATTAAATAAATTTGTAAATCTTCCATAGCTTGAGAAAACTGCCCCAGTTGATAATACAACAAACCCCTATCTCTTAATTCAAAACTTGCTTCTGGAAATAACATTAAAACTCGTTCTACTATTGCCAAACTTCTTTCTAAATCCTGCTGCTGAAGATAAATATATTTTAAATTAGTCAACATTCTAGCTAAAAATTGCCGATTACTCACAACTGCTAAAAATTCAGGTTTTAGCATTACCTCTTGTTGATAAATTTGTGAAAGCCTTTCTTGACAGTCTTGGGCAAACATCACCTCTCCACCATTAAAAGCATCCACAAAAATGCCTATATCTTCCACATCTGGACGAATCAGGAAATGTCCCGGCATTCCTACCCCTACCATGGGAAAATCAATCCGTTTTGCCACCTCTATATAAACTAATGCCAAAGTAATGGGAATTCCCATTTTCCGTTCAATGACATCATTTAAAAAACTATTGCGCGGGTCATAATAATCAATTTTATTACCATAAAAACCCAATTCTTCGTATAAATATTGATTAATACTTTGAATAATCCGCAGGGGATAGCGAGAAGAAGGCAAACGTTCCTCTAACTCCATTGCCATTGTATCAAGAGCATTTAAATATTCTTCAGGATCAATATCTGGATATTCTTCCTGGGCAATATATAAAGCTGCCTTTGCGAGATTGATATCCTCGTCAGGTTGTTGAATCTCCTGGTAAAAATACTGTCGTGCTAACGAGAAATTCATAAGCAATAAGGATGAAGCGACTGGAGGGAAAGTACAGAGTTTTTTGTACCTGCTCTTATTTTAGAGTATTCAGGCGTTTTATGGAACATGGTCTGGATCTATTCTCTCTTTCCCAATTCCTCGTTTCTCGTTTTCTCGTTCCCAGTCTCCAGACTGGGAATGTTATCTTTCTCGTTCCCAGTCTCCAGACTGGGAATGTTATCTTTCTCGTTTCTCGTTCCCAGTCTCCAGACTGGGAATGTTATCTTTCTCGTTCCCAGTCTCCAGACTGGGAATGTTATCTTTCTCGTTCCCAGTCTCCAGACTGGGAATGTTATCTTAGAGGTTCTACCTCCAATAAAAAACAATAAAAAAAAGAATTATGATAGTATGATTAAAACAGATTGATAATTATGGCATTTTTATTCAAATTCTCAAAACATGAAATTACCTGACTTAGATGCTGAAAGCATAGATCGTATTATCGAAATGGCTTGGGAAGATCGGACACCATTTGATGTGATAGAAAAACAATTTGGACTCTTAGAAAAACAGGTAATTGCTCTCATGAGAAGAGAAATGAAATTATCTAGTTTCCGAATGTGGAGAGAAAGAGTTACCAAACGCCAAACTAAACATTTAGAAAAGAGAGAATTTATTGCCGGTAGATTTAAATCCCAAAATCAGAAAACATAAATTCACATAAAATTGAAAATTATCTATGATGGGAATTTGGATATTAGGACATCAACTGTCGCTACGACAAGCTACCTGACAAAGCTTTCATCATCACCTGCAAACGTTTGTAAGCAGGATTGAGTTCTAGATAGCGTTTTTGCATCCGATACCAGAAATTTCCAACTGCTTTTAAAAAATCAAGGATCTGGTCTTAATAATGAATTTAAGGCGAAGGTGGAGTCGTTAAGTGCTAACCTAAAAGATGATATCGCTTGATCTGGGGTCTTAAACGACCCACTTGTGAAAACTAGCTTCAATCATTTAGGCGCAGCATGGTCACCACCGCAGAAAAAACAAACATAGGTTACATTACCCAAGTAATTGGTCCGGTTGTAGACGTTAAGTTCCCCGGCGGTAAATTACCCCAAATCTACAACGCTTTAACCATCACAGGCACAAATGAAGCTGGACAAAACATCAGCTTAACCGTTGAAGTACAGCAACTTCTAGGCGACAACCAAGTACGGGCGGTGGCTATGAGTACCACCGACGGTTTAGTTCGTGGGTTAGAAGTAGTTGATACTGGCGCTCCGATTACAGTACCCGTTGGTAAAGCCACCTTGGGACGGATTTTCAATGTTTTAGGCGAACCTGTAGATCAGCAAGGTCCCGTAAACGCCGAAGCATATCTACCTATTCACCGTGACGCTCCTAAATTCACAGATTTAGAAACCAAACCTTCTGTGTTTGAAACTGGGATTAAAGTTGTTGACTTGCTCACTCCCTACAAACGCGGTGGTAAAATCGGTCTGTTCGGCGGGGCTGGTGTTGGTAAAACCGTGATCATGATGGAATTGATCAACAACATCGCTACCCAACACGGTGGTGTGTCTGTATTTGCGGGTGTGGGTGAACGCACACGGGAAGGAAATGACCTCTACAACGAAATGATGGAATCTGGAGTTATCAATAAAGATAACCTCAACGAATCCAAAATTGCTCTAGTTTATGGTCAAATGAACGAGCCACCCGGAGCAAGAATGCGGGTTGGTTTGTCTGGTTTGACAATGGCTGAGTACTTCCGTGATGTCAACAAGCAAGACGTATTGCTATTTGTTGATAACATCTTCCGGTTCGTACAAGCTGGTTCTGAAGTATCCGCGCTATTGGGTCGGATGCCTTCTGCGGTAGGATATCAGCCTACTCTGGGTACTGACGTGGGTGCTTTGCAAGAACGGATTACTTCCACCACCGAAGGTTCTATTACTTCTATTCAAGCTGTATATGTACCTGCCGATGACTTGACCGACCCCGCACCTGCAACCACATTTGCTCACTTAGACGGTACAACAGTATTGTCTCGTGGTTTGGCTTCTAAAGGTATCTATCCTGCGGTTGATCCTTTGGGTTCTACTTCCACCATGTTGCAACCCAACATTGTTGGTAGTGATCACTACGATACTGCACGGGCTGTACAATCCACCCTGCAACGTTACAAAGAACTTCAAGACATCATCGCCATTTTGGGTTTAGATGAATTGTCTGAAGAAGATCGTTTGATTGTGGCACGGGCGCGGAAAGTTGAGCGGTTCTTGTCTCAGCCTTTCTTCGTAGCTGAAGTATTTACTGGTTCTCCTGGTAAGTATGTGAAGTTGGAAGACACCATTAAAGGATTCCAACAAATTCTTTCTGGTGAATTAGATGCTTTACCTGAGCAAGCTTTCTACTTGGTAGGCGATATCACTGAAGCTAAAGCTAAAGCTGAAAAGCTGAAAGGCTAATGGGTAATGGGTAATGGGTAATGGGTGATGGGTAAGAAATTTCTCCCAATTACCAATTACCAATTACCAATCACCAATCACCAATCACCAATTAAGAATTATGACTCTGACCGTTCGTGTAATTTCTCCAGACAAAACCGTTTGGGATGCTGAAGCTGATGAAGTAGTTTTACCTAGCACTACTGGTCAATTAGGTATCTTGAGTGGACACGCTCCAATGTTGACAGCTTTGGATATAGGTGTCATGCGTGTTCGTGCTTCTAAAAATGCCCCTTGGCAAGCGATCGCTCTTTTAGGTGGTTTTGCTGAAGTTGATGAAAATGAAGTCACAATTTTAGTCAACGGTGCTGAACGTGGAGATAAAATTCAACTTGAAGAAGCCCGTACTGCTTTTAATGCAGCACAGACTAGCCTAAATCAAGTCAAACCAGAAGATCGTCAAGCACAAATCCAGGCAACAAAAGCATTTAAACGCGCTCGCGCTCGTTTTCAAGCTGCCGGCGGTTCGGTATAAATCGTATACTGCATCAAAAACTAATGAGGGTGGGCAAATTGCCTACCCTTATTTTATTGGTATTTTAAATAGCTTTATCTTTTAGCTCCCCTACTTCTTAAAGAAGTCGGGGAGCTGGGATTTGTGGTATTTATTCTTCTATAATTTTTATCTCTTCTGCGGTTAATTCGTAAAGTTGATAAACTAACTGATCTATTTCTGTTTCTAATGCGGTTGTATCTGCTTTTGAATCTGATTTTTTAGCGGTGAGAATTTGATTAACTATTTTTTCTAATAACAATTCTTCAGTTTCCGTAGGTTCTTTAATGGGTAACATTTCAATTTTATACTTTTTCCATCTATTTGTACCCATTCCTGTGGTAGTTGAAATCTGGTTAAAATACCATTCTGATAGTTTTGAATTTAAAATTGCTAACAAATATTTAAGTTTTTCACCAGTCATTAAAAAAGCAGTAGCTTCAACATAATAATTAGAATCATCAAACGCAAATTTAGGTTGATCAGAAATTTCACCCCAAACAATTTTAGGTTTTTCAAAATCATCTAAATAAGCACAGTTTCTTAAATTTGTCCAATCTTTACCCTGATCTTGTCTTTGTTCAATTTGAGGAAGAAAAGAAATTAAATAATTATAAATAGATGGATAATTTTCTTTAACTTTTATTCTCTCGATGTTATTTTTTGCCACTCCATTATGTGTATTAATTAGATAAAATCCAGAAAATTCATAACTATATTTTTTTAAGTCTCTACCTCTTAAAATTGGCTGAATTATTTCAGCAGAATTAGAACTTTCAGCAATTAATTGATTTTTAGTTTCCTCATTGATAATAAAAGCTGCATTTAGTCCAGTAAGTAAACCTCTATTAATATTAATATCAAATTCTTTTAAAAGCTTAGAAGATTGCTCTATTTTTTGTTTCAAACTTACAGTTTCTTTATTACCTATAATCCATTCTGATGTATTAGGTATTATAAATTGAAAACAATTTTTATCGAAATACTCATCTAATGAAGAACCGACAAGATAATTATTATTGAGACTAGCAACATCAAAAAATTCATTAACTTTATCTTTTTTCAAGATGATAATATTTGATTCTACAGTAGCTTCCTCAAAAATTTGCATATCTTCAATATTTAATAAAGTCTGAGGTTGCAGATTTTCAATTAAATATTTTTTCAGCGAATCACCATAAATAGTTTTTAACCAAGAATTGGAAGTAATGTAAGTTAAAAATCCTGATTTTCTTAACAAACAACTTCCTTTTTCGTAAAATAAGCAATAAATATCTGAACCCTTTGTATAAGTTTGATAATTATTTTCAAAATAAGCAGTTTGAGATTTTTCTTTAATTTTAGATAGTGAAATATAAGGAGGATTACCAATCATTACATCAAAACCGATAAAATCACCTTCATCATTCAAAACTTCAGGAAATTCAAACCGCCATTCAAAAGCATTTTGATACAATTTACCACTTTTTTTCTCTTCAATTTCAGCATTAAGTTCATTAATTTGCTGTTCTAACTCTTCCTGCTTTTTTTGACGACTTTTTGCTTCTGCTTTACCTTCTGCAAATAATGACTTTTGATCTCGTAAATGACGAAGTTCTGCAATTTTTTGATTTCGCTTTTCTATATTCGGATCATTGCTACTAATTTCTGTACGTATATTACCCTTAATATCATTAATTAACCTCTCCATTTCCTGTTTTTGATCTTTGTTATCAGGGTGGAGATAGGTTTTTATAGCATTTCGATAACTTTCGATATTCCAATCACTTTTTTTCAAAATTGTCCGTAAATTCCAATTTAAAGGAAAACGACTGATTAAAGAATTTCCAATTTTAATATTAATATCAATATTTGGTAAAGTTTCCAATTCTCCTATATTCCCCTCTCCTGGTAGGGGTGAGACTTTATAATAAGCATTCTTTAAAAGCTCAATCCACAAACGTAACCGACAAATTTTTACTGAATTGGGATTTATATCTACACCAAATAAACAATTTTCAATAATTGTCTGTTTTTCATGAAAAATTGTTTCTTGTATGCGTCTACTTTCTGAGTTGTTAGGATTATATGTGAAAAATTGTCCGTCATCATCTGTAATAATTAACTCATCATTTTCAATTTTTATATCATAATCTCTTAAAGTTTTTCCCTGTCTATCAAGTAAAACTTTCAAATCACTTTTAATAGTAATAATTTCATTTAAAGCTGAAACTAAAAAATGTCCAGAACCTACTGCTGGATCACAAATTTTTAAACTATTAATAATCTGATTAGCTTCTTTTTTATCTGTAATTCTATCATATAATTCGTCAATATTTTCACAGTTCCAACCTTTAATTTCTTTGAACTTCTGTAAAACTGCTCTGCGAATAGTTTCCCGACACATATACATAGTAATAAAACCAGGAGTAAAGAAAGAACCATCTTTATAACCGTTAATTTTCTCAAAAATCAAACCTAAAACAGAAGCATTAATTAAAGTTTTATTTTCTTCTTGGATTTCTTCTGCACCTTCACTGCTAAAATCGTAAGCATCAAGAAATGCAAAAATATATTCTAGTGCTTTTAATTTTCCTGTCCGTATATTACCATTATCTTTAAGAACTGTTTTATTGAAAATAGAAAGTTTTTCATCATTGATTAAATTACTAATAACTATGGTTTTATGTTCAATTTCTGATACTTCAAATAAAGAACTATTCAAATAAGGAATATTAGCAACAATATTTTTTATATGTTCGTCTCTTTCATCTGGTTTATGAGATAAAACACCAAAAAATAACCGATTGAGATTACCAAAATCTTGAATTTTTGCTGTATTGAGAAATGCAAAAGATTTATTACCTTGACGATAGTTAATTAGTTGGGATTCTAAAAGTTTCAAAAAGAGAATGCGATTAATCCAAGTAATAACTAATTCTAAACTAACATTAAAAAGTTTCTCTTCGGTATTTTCTCCAAATTGTTCGGAATTTGATAATCTATCAATCTTGTGTAATTCTTGCAACCGAGTGATAGTATTTTCAATTAATGAACCCTGTTCCCTTTCATTAATTGGTTTACGCTGAATTAATTTTTTACTACCTTCTTTAATTTCCGTTAAACCCAGAATGTGTAGTAATTCACTATAAAAGTTTCTATTTAAACTATTGCTATCATTAATAGTAGGTAACTTTAATAAATGTTGTGGTGAAAACAGCTTAAATAAAGGAATCAGTTTTTGATCATTTTCAGGATTTTGATTAATTAAATACTGTTGATAATCTTTAATATCAAAATGTGTAAAAATTAGTTCATTTTGAATTTTATCTATTGCAGGTTGAGCAATTTCTTTATAAAAAAAGTCTGTGCGAGAATTAGATAGACGTTTTTCTTCAAAATCAGTAAATTGCTTGACTAATTGTTTATTCTGAACAAACAAATTCTCAAAAAGTGTTGCATCAAAAATGAACCATTCATAAATATTAGTAGCAATTAAATATTTAATTTCTGAATTTTTATTTGTAATCCGTTCTCGTAAAAAGTATAAAACTAATTGTTGTAATGCTTTAGTATTTAAATTATCAACCTTGAGCATTTCATTATTATTTACCTTTTTAGCTTCTAAAATCACACCAACATTGCTTTTAGTATCTTTGCCATTATAAATCACCAAGTCATTACTTGCTTTAATATTTATCAAATAATCAGCACCGTAATAGGTATTTTTCAAAAAATCAGTCAGAATATTCTTATGAAATTCCTCTCTTTCGTTTTCATCAATTTGATTAAGTAGTGTAATCAGATTCCTTTTAAATATCTCAAACTCATTTCTAATTGGTTTAATTCTCAGAAATGCTTTGCTTAATGCTTGTCTAGGTTTAATTTTATTGTTAATCATCAAAAATTATAATTTTATTGTTAATATTCGGCATCCCATTGTAGCATCGAATTAAAATTAAGAAATATATTGTAATATTTGTTAACAAAATTTAAACTTTAAAAAAATCGGAAGTCTGGTAAAAAATTACATTAAGTTTCAGAAAAATCATTCCATCCTGATGAAGTGATACCTTAGATGATTAATCGCCCAAAGAGGCAGATATATGAAAAGCTTTCCATTTTCTCTTGATAAAAGTAAGCAAAATAAATTTGTCAGCTTGGCTACATCTGCAATTGCAGCCTTAGCCTTAGCCGGTGGTGTTAATGCTGTTAATGCCACTCCCATAAAAACACTGACAGCCAAAGAATTAACTTCTGTCTCAATCCCCTCTACCCAAACCCAACAATCAGTTACTCAGTCTGTAACTGGCCAAATCCCCTATCAAGCCATGGGGATTGAACCTTTAATCATTATTCCTGTGATCATTATTGGTGGTTGTTTCTTCTTTGGTGGACTGGTAGTTATCGGTGAACGGGAAGTTGGTATTGTTGTCAAAAAATTCACCCTTTCCGGTAAAGGACTACCTCCTGGTAGATTAATCGCTTTGAATGGTGAAGCGGGCTTACAAGCGGACACCCTCGCCCCTGGTTGGCACTGGGGTTATTGGCCTTGGCAATATGCAGTTAAAAAAGAATCAGTAATTGTTGTCCCCCAAGGTCAAATCGCTCTGATTGTCGCCGCAGATGGCGCTTCTAACCCTCCAGAACGGATTTTGGGCAAAATTGTCGAATGTGATAATTTCCAAGATGCTCGCAAATTCTTGACCAAAGGTGGGGAGAAAGGACGGCAAATTGCTTTTATCACCGCAGGTAGTTACCGCATCAATACAGCGCTGTTTAAAGTGATTACAGCCGGAAATGCCAGTCTAGAGGGTATGCGTCCAGAACAGTTACAAATCTATGAAATAGCCGCAGAAAAAGTTGGGATTGTGACTACTTTGGATGGTTCACCAATTGCTGCCGGTGAAATTGCTGGGCGTGCTATTACTGGACATAATAATTTTCAGAATGGTCAAAAGTTTATTGACGCTGGGGGACAACGGGGTTTACAAGAACAGGTATTATTGTCGGGTTCGTGGAATCTGAATCCTTGGTTGGTCAATATTGAACAAGTACCAATGACGGAAATTCCTATCGGTTATGTAGGTGTGGTGATTTCTTTTGTCGGTGAAGAACAGGAAGATGTGAGCGGGGCATCTTTCACTCACGGAAATTTGGTCAATCAAGGACATAAGGGTGTTTGGGTTGAGCCTTTATATCCTGGGAAGCACCCGCTCAACACTAAAGTGATGAAAGTTGAACTAGTGCCGACAACGAATATTGTCTTAAACTTTACTGATAGAATTAGTGGTCAGCATGGGTATGATACAAATCTAAAGGCACTGAAACTTCTGTCATTTGATGGTTTTAGCTTTGATTTGGAGATATTCCAAATTATCCACATTGGTGCGTCAGATGCTCCGAAAGTGATTTCCCGCTTGGGTTCGATGCAAAATGTCATTGATCAGGTTTTGCGTCCCATTGTGGGGAATTATTTCCGCAACTCGGCTCAAGAATATACTATCCTGGATTTCTTGATTGCCAGAAGCGAGCGCCAAGTAGAAGCCTCTGAATACGTTAAATCTGCCTTACGTGCTTATGATGTGCAAGCAGTGGATTCGTTGATTGGTTTGATTACCCCACCGAATGAATTAATGCACACGCTGACAGACCGGAAAATTGCTGAGGAACAACGCAAAACTTACGAAGTTCAGCAAATGGCACAAACCCAACGGCAAATGTTGGTCAGGGAAACAGCGATCGCAGATATTCAGCAAGATTTGGTAAAATCGGAACAAGGTGTGACAATTGCCGAGTTGCAAGCTAACGCCCAAATTCAGCAAGCAACAGGTGAAGCTGAAGCTATTAAACTCAAAGCCATAGCTGGAGCAGAAGGTATCCGAGCCACAGGTAACGCCAAAGCAGAAACCTACCGGACAGGTGTACAAGCAGTGGGTTTACAAGGTTACACAGCTATGCAGTTGATGGAAATTGTCGGTGATCATCATGTCCGCATTATTCCCGATATCATTGTTGGTGGTAATAATGGTAGTAATAATGGTTTAGCAGATGGTTTGTTGTCTATGATTCTTTGGAATCAAACTAATAGCAAAACCCATCCAGAATCGAAAATCCCTACACCTCCACCTCTTCCTAATCCCATAGTTCCTAAAGCTGAATCAACTAATCAAAATAGTTAAGCTTTGGCGACTAGAAGTCGCGGCTACACAAATAAAGTCCGCCGGCGCGGACTAAATAAAAATCAAAGGTTTGAAACCCACCTGCGTGGGTTTTTCCTGTGTAGACGCGGTTTCTAACCGCCGATTTAATAGTTAGTGAAATTCGACAAGCAACAAATTTATTGGTGCGTATATTATCCAAGCGATTTGGAAAATTGAGCAATAACCATATTGAAAATATCAGCAATCTAACAAATTTGAATAAAATAATTTGACCAACTATTGCCATTTTTCTATGATATCCGCTTCTGTGTATTCAGGGAGATGATCATTTTCTAAACCTCTCATGGCCTGTTAAAGAGAAAATTGATTCCATTCTTGATTTTCTATATTATTTATATATGGTAACAAGGTATTATAAAGCGTTAGTTTTTCTTGTTGCAATACTTCTTGAACTATCTCCTTAATCAAGGCTTTTAATTCTTGGGTTTCCATAATTTGACCTTTTACAGCAGATTTCGCTCTTGTAGTGCGGGCATCTTGCCCGCTGAATATGTACCTCATAACACCAGAAATTGCTGTATATCGTAAGTAATTATCCGAACTTGATATTATTCTTTATCGTCAAAATTAACATCTTGATAAATGTCTACTAAACTAATTTCAAAATCAAGATATTGCAATTTAACAATATCATTTTCACATTTATATTCTCTAAAAATCCATTCTCCCTCATTAGTTTTGCTATAGTGCATCACTTGATATTGATTTTGTTCTACTAAAACATATTCTTTAAATTGGGGAATAGAACGATAAAAAGTAAATTTATCCCCTTGATCATAATTTTTTGTAGACTTGGATAAAACCTCAACAATTAACAAAGGATTAGTCACAGTAGTATTATTTTTACCTGCATAAATAGGTTTTCCATCAGTTACAATCACATCAGGATAAGTATATTCTCTATATTCAGGAATCCATAAACGCACATCTCCAATAAAAACACGATATTTTTTTCCTCTAATAACATATAATAAAGATGATGCAAAATTAAGCGCGATTTGATTATGATTTGTCGTGCCACCAGTCATAGGTATAATTTCTCCATTGCGATATTCGCTTTTATAAAGTGCTTTTTCTTCTAATTCTAAATATTCTTCAGGGGTGTAAATATGTTTGCGAGTTTGTACTTGCATATTGTTTTCCTTAATTTGGTTTATTAATTGTAGATAGTTAATAGGAAAAGAATTTTTTCATTAATCAACTTCGCGCTTTATTTAATTAAAAATAAAATTTAATGCCTGTTTAATAATTAATTCTTGATCTACCATATTTCTCAAGGTTAATTCATCATAAATTCCGCCAAAAGCTTCTAAAGAAGCATTATCTAAAGCTCGATTATAAGCTCCTGGTAAAATTTCTTCTATTTCTTTTTTGTTCATGTAATATCCTCCAGCTTTTCTGCGGTTGTTGATCCGCTCAATTGCATCAATAGCATTGCGAATGGAAACATCCCAAGCATGAGTTGTCCTTTTTTCTGCTTGTTGTTTAATTAAATGGACTAAAAGCACTACACAATAACTATAAATTTTATTGATTTTATCTTCTTTACTCATTTCTTCTAATTCATCAATTAAAGATAGAGCCGCTTCTAGGTTGCCAGAAACCACTAATTCTCTGAGTTCTAGTAATTCTTCCATGATTTGCTCTCTCCTTGAAGTTTGCTATTTCTAGCATAGCGCTGATAACGCTATCAACGACAGATACACCACTAAGGATAACGGTTGTTGTCCAAATTTTACCAATTTCTGCTAGAGTATGGGCGATATCGCAAGCTCTGACTTATCAGTTCGCTTCCGTATCCGCAGCAAGCACAATCACAACACATAAAATTCAGAAATTAAGCTCCCACGAAGAAGCCTTTGTCAAGTAAGATAAAATCAAAGGACTTCAAGAGGCTGCTGCTAATCCCTCTCCAATGATACAGCGTTTGAGAGCAATCAAAGCGCAACGAGAACAGGAGCGGTTAAATCTTGTATGAAAATCCGTTTCTTGCTCGATGAAAACTTGTCACCAAAGCTAAAGTTTGCTGTTTTGCGTCTTAACCCAGCAATAGATATAGTTCGTGTGGGTGATCCAGATGCTCCCCCACTAGGAACACTAGATCCAGAACTGCTGCGTTATCTGGAAGTATCTGAACGGTTATTGGTGACATACCAAAAGTTTTATGAATTTTTCCTAATACGAATGTATACTATAATAAAGCTCAGTTTAGTTAAACTATAGCTTAAAAGAAACTGAGATTACTACTGGAGGTAGATCAAAATGCTAAACCAGTCTATTACCGGAATGAGTTTACAGGATTTAGAATCCTTAATTAATAGAATTGTTGATGAAAAAATTAATCAAATAAGTCTCGCTAAACATAACAAAATAGAACAGTCTGAACTTGTTAAAAACATACATATTTTTCAAGAAAGCTTAAAGCAAAAATATGGTGAATTTTCTGATTTGACAGAATTATTGCGAGAAGATAGAGACAGATGATCACAGATAAAATTGTCATTGATAGCAGTGTAGCCATTAAATGGTTTATTGCTCAAGATTATTCATTAGAAGCAAATAAAATTCTTGATGCTTATCAAGCACAACAAATTACCTTGATTGCACCAGACTTAATTTATGCAGAAATTGGTAATATTGTTTGGAAAATACAGCGATTTCAAGGTTTAACTAATCACGAAGCTGAGATGATACTTGATTTATTTCAGCAAATACAGTTAAAAATATTTCCTGCTGATGAATTATTAAAAGATGCCTATCAGTTTGCCGTGAATTATCAAAGAACTGTCTACGATAGCCTTTACCTAGCTTTAAGCATTAGAGAAAACTGTAAATTTATCACTGCTGATGCAAAATTGTACAATGCTATTTATCCAAAAATACAAAATATTCAACTGATCAAAGATTGGATTTAAGTATGAGCGATCGCACAAAGTTCTGCAATTCCTTGAGGATGGAAATATTTACTTAATATCAAGAGACATGAGACTATTTTTATATTCTACAATTATGCTTGAATTAGAAAGTTGAATGAGAAAATCAGCACTTTTATCTCAACTTGGAGTGCGTCAGCGCTATAAACCCCAACCACACCGATAAATTACTCATACTGACGCACCCTACTAACTTACTTTTCCAAAACGAATCTAACAGATCCCATAACCGCATTAAATTGATAATATTTCTCCCCTGTTCCTGGATCTTCGATAGTAATACTATCTCCGTCACAACTCACCAATCCTGTTGGTCCGACAGTTTCGCCAATACCTTCATAGACATTTCCTCCTCCTCTTGCTACACATCTTCCTGATGAAATCGGTACAAAACAATTCCACTCACGAGTTTTAGAACCCGATATACTAGGCTCAAGTTTAACTCCTTGATAAGAACTAAGACGCTTACATACATATTCACGACGAGATTTATTAGTTGCTTCAATCGTAGGAGTTGATGTAGGGTAATTTGTTGGACTTGGAGTGGGATCAGGTGTAGGAGTTGATGTAGGTGTTGGTTCAGGTGATGGTGTTGGCTTTTTCAAATCTTCAATTATAGCAACTACTTCTTTCTTTTTTGACTCATAACTGTTTTTCAGATTAGTAACTGAAATAAAAACATCAGATGGGATATCATTTAAAATCGCCAGTACGTTATCCCATTTCTCCTTAACTGCTTCATATTCACTAACCGTTTGAGCCTTTCCCATCTGTTCCTCTGCATCTTGAGCTTGTTGTTTGGCTTCGTTGATGGAGTCAAGAGCTTGATTTTCTTTATCTAAACGACTCTGTATTTTGGTTAATTGACTTTGATAATCTGAAAGTTCATTTTGGGCAGTATTGTATATCTTAGCAGATGTTGGTATAGTTTTTAATTGAGCGATCGCATCTTGTAACTGTTGTTGAGATGCTTGTAAATCTTCCACATTCTTGGCACTTTCAAACAAATTTTGAGCAGTAACAGCCATATCTTTTGCTTGTTGATATTGCGAACTAAACTTTTCATCAACAGCACAGTTATCTAGTGATTTACAAATAATAGGAATATGAGCCGATTGAGTTCCTAAAAAAACTATTCCCAGCACGAAAACTCCTATTGAACTCCACATGATTATCCCAAGTGATTTATTTGGCTGAGAAATACGCCGCTTTGGAATAATTGAATTTTGCTTTGGGGTAGTTTGAATAGGTGATGTTTGTAACGGTGGCTTTCGTTGCTGAGATGGTATTTGAGAAGATTTGCTTGAAGACTGATAAGCTGTTTTAGTTGTTAATTGTGAATTTTTTAAATCTTGTAAAACTGCTTGAGCCGATTGATAACGCTGTTGATATTCCTCTTCTAATAACTTATCTAAAATATCATCTAATTCTTTACTAACAGGTTGTTTTAAATGTAGTCGCCAAGTTTTCACCCAACCGTATCCTTGTTTTTTCCAAAGATTCCAAGGATGAACTCCTGTTAGTAAATGAAAACAAGTCGCACCCAAACTATATAAATCACTAGCTGGATATACTTTCCCATCCCGCATTTGTTCTAAAGGTGCATAACCAAAAGTACCAATTGATGTTCCTGTTTTAACTGTTCCTTGGAGTTGTTTTGATGCCCCAAAATCAATTAATATTAATTTGCCATCACTACGACGACGCATAATATTTTCTGGTTTAATATCTCGATGAATTACACCATCTTGGTGAACTACTTTCAGGATGGATAATAAATCTTGTAATAAGGCGCGGATTTTTGATTCTGAGAATATTCCCTGTTTTTCTAATTCTTGTAATAAATTTTCACCGTCAATGAATTCTTGTACTAAATACAGACAGCTATTTTCTTCAAAATAAGCTAACAGAGTGGGAATTTGTGAATGTTTGCCGAGTTTTAGTAATTGTAGCGCTTCTTGTAAAAATAATTCTGTGGCTTTTTTTCGTCCTGCTGTTCCTTGGATTTGAGGTGCAAATTGTTTGATGACACACTTTTCGTTTAATTTGTCAACATCTTCCGCTAAATAGGTTTTGCCAAATCCGCCACTACCTAATGATTTAATCGGACGATAGCGGTTTTTCAATATGACTATAGCAACGTTGCAGTTAGGACATAATTGAGTTTGTTCGGGAACTGAGGGAGTTTGTTCGGGAACTGAGGGATTATTACATTCCGGGTTGAGACAACATATCTGATTCATGGTTGTGTAGTAGTAGATACGTTTATGATTAAATATCTACTAATATACACGAAATATACTTAAATTGACAATTGACTGATTTTTTCCCCAGTAAGCAAGTATGCTAGAATTAAACCAGTTTAGTTAACAGACAATTTTGATATTATATAAACTGTAGTTAAAACAAACCTGATATTACCACTGGAGGTAAATCATAAATGCTAAATAATCAGGCTATTACCGAACTGACTTTACAGGATTTAGAATCCTTGATTAATAGAATTGTTGATGAAAAAATTAATCAGATTAATCTTGATCACAAAATAGAACAAACTGAGATTGTTCAAAACATACACATTCTGCCAGAAGATATTGAAAAATCTAATCCTTTTGTTCAGTTTGATGGTATTTTCAAAGACGATCCGCTTTTTGATGAATTTTTAGAAGAAATGGCTAAAAATCGCCGTGAATTAGATGCAGAAATAGCTGCTTATGAATCTTATTTATAAGTTATTATGTAACATAATAAATACTGCCTAAACTCAATTACTTAAAATCCAGTTTGCCAGATTTATTTTAATTCGCTCTAATCTTTCTGTGGAAATTTCACCAATTTTTCCCAATAATATCTTTTCTGATACAACTGCTAACCGTGAGACTCGAAAAACACTTTCTGATTTTAAGCCTGTTTGTTTAAAATCCTGATCATTGGGTGTAATAATTTCGTCAATTCCAGTCAATTCTTGCCCTGTTTTAGTGGAAATCATACAAACTAGCCAATCATCATAATTGTTGATTAATGGCTTAATTAGAAGTGCTGGGCGTAACTTTCCAATTGCCAGATTCGTTTGGGGAAATTTGAATAAAACAATTTGACCAACTATTGCCATTTTTCTATAATGTCCGCTTCTGTGTATTCGGGGAGATGATCATTTTCTAAACCTCTCATAGCTTGTTCAAGAGAAAATTGATTCCATTCTTGATTTTCTGTATTATTTATATATGGTAACAAGGTATGATAAAGCGTTAGTTTTTCTTGTTGTAATACTTCTTGAACTATCTCCTTAATCAAGGCTTTTAATTCTTGGGTTTCCATAATTTTACCTTTGGCTAACTTCCTAATGCTAGTAGATAAATGCTAACAAAAAGAGTAAGGTAATGTAAAACTACACCCCTACTCAATTTGTTATCAATTATCGAAATTTAACAGCTTACGCTTCATCTAAAGCTGCAATACCAGGCAAAACCTTACCTTCTAGCAACTCCAAACTAGCACCACCACCGGTAGAAATGTGGCTCATTTGGTCAGCTAAACCGACCTTTTCCACAGCCGCTACAGAGTCACCACCACCGATAATGGTAGTTGCGCCGGTTTTGCCAATTTCTGCTAAAGTATGAGCGATCGCTTCTGTACCCGCAGCAAATTTATCAAACTCAAACACACCCATAGGTCCATTCCAAATCACAGTCTGACAATCAGCCAAAGCCGCTTGGAAAACCTTGATAGAATCAGGACCAATATCTAAACCCATACCATCGGCAGGGATATTTTCAATGCTGACAGTAGTAGCATTAGCATCAGGCGCAAACTTATCAGCAGAAACAATATCTGTAGGTAGCAACAAAGCCACACCACGTTCTTTGGCTTTAGCTTCCAACTCTCTTGCCAATTCTAGCTTATCTTCTTCCACCAAAGACTTACCAACATTCAAACCACGGGCTTTATAGAAGGTGAAAATCATCCCACCGCCAATGATCAACTTATCGCACTTTTCCAACAAAGTTTCAATCACACCGATTTTGCTAGAAACCTTAGAACCGCCAATAATAGCCGCCAAAGGACGCTTAGGTTCTTCAATTGCACTTTGTAAATATTGCAATTCCTTCTCAACCAAATAACCAGCCACAGAAGGACTTAAAAACTCAGTTACGCCCTCAGTAGAAGCGTGAGCGCGGTGTGCAGTTCCAAAAGCATCATTTACATAAAAATCAGCGTTTGCTGCCAATTTTTGAGCAAATTCGCGGTCGTTCTTTTCTTCTTCCTTGTAAAAGCGGACATTTTCTAACAATAGCACTTGGCCATTGTCCAAAGCCGCAACTTTAGCAGCAACATCATCACCAATACAGTCATCAGTTTTGATAACTTCCTGTCCTAACAACTCAGAAAGACGTTTAGCAACCGGGGTTAAACGCAATTTTTCATCTACACCCTTGGGACGACCGAAATGGCTTGTTAAAATGACCTTAGCACCCTTTTGGGTCAAATCTTGGATAGTTGGTAGCGCCGCCCGAATCCGGGTATCATCGGTAATGTTGCCTTGATCATCCACAGGCACATTAAAATCAACTCGTACTAAAGCGCGTTTTCCAGATATATCAGCCGCAGATAAACTTGCTAAACTTTTTTTAGACACAGTACAACTCTCCTGATTACTTTTTTGTTATTGTCTTCAAAATATGACCATCAAGATTTTACCGGAGTGAGGGGCGCAGAGGTGAGATATGTTTAAAACAGTTCTATTTCCCATTGACCAAAGTCGAGAAGCCAGAGAGGCCGCTGATATAGTTGCCAATATTGTGCAAACTTATGGCAGTCGCTTAATTTTGCTTTCAGTCGTTGAAGAACCCGACCCAGAAGCACCTGCTACCAGTCCTATGGTATCTCCAGAAGCAGTTGCCAAACTCCTAGAAAATGCCCAAACCTTATTTTCTGGACAAGGAATTATAACCGAATTACTGGAAAGACAAGGTAAACCAGCCTTTACTATCTGTGATGTTGCTGATGAAGTTGAGGCCAGTTTAATTATTATGGGTTGTCGAGGACTAGGTTTAACGGAAGAAGGCGCAACTGATAGCGTCACCATGCGGGTAATTAACCTTTCTCCCTGTCCTGTTTTGATTGTTCCTTAATTAACTATCGGGTGCGTTAATCTGGATTAACTCAGTGTAGCGCACCACCTAAATTCGCAAGTTCTAAATCTGGAAATTCACCACGTCTCATGCGTGTAACATATTCTTGAGCATCCATACCACCTAATAAATTCGGTGCAATTCCTTCAAGTTCGGTGAGATTACGACGTGGCTTAGGTGATATCTCACAAAAGCTGAGTCTTTGGACAAGGTGTGATATTAAACTCAATTGTTCATCTGGTGTAAGTGCGTCCGCTAGTGTCATCAACTCAATCAATTGTTTAGACATTTAATTCTATCCTCTGGACAATTTCTGGTAGAACCTACGCAAGTTACATATTGGCAGGGTGCATTAGCTAAGTATAATCTGTATTTATCTATTTGATAGCATAGCGCAAAAGTTTGAAATGACTAATAGCTAATTTAGGGGATATTTATGATACACTAGGTTGAAAAGTTCCGTAAACCCTCAACAATCCCCAAATTAAGGCATTTAATCCATGCTTTCCCAGATTTTCCAACAAAGGTTGACAGATTTACTAGATCATATTACTCAAGATCAAAAATTACTGAAAGAATTTGAGGAAGCCTTAACTGTTGAAGACAACCCTCGAACATTAAAAAAATATAAAAAAGAAATTAAACGACAACAGGAATCTATTGATAATTATAAACAAGAATATACAGAATTAGAACAACAGTTAACTGGTATACCTACACCGCAAATCCAGGTAGTAGGAAATCAACTGCAAATAATAGAAAACCAATTACAGCAAATAGACGCAAAATTAAATATTGTTCTTATTAAGCAAGATTCACTTTTACTTCGTTATGAAGCTTCTGAACAAGCAATTTTGAGAGTTTTTATTGAACAGCTAAATCAGACTCAATTAGCTTTTACAGAAAATATGTTAAATGCAGTAGCAGCTAATCAAGTATCTGAGTCAGAAATGCTGGAAATGTTGGCGTTTATAGAATCACGTATACCTTCTTTACCTGCCAATAGTCAAGCAGAAATTGCCGAAATTATCAAATCTCCTGAATTAGATGCTAGACATAAAATTACTGTAACTTTACCGATTGTTCCTTTTTTGATTAATTATGAAGGTGAATTAGAATTGGGAACTGGTTTTAATATCAAGTCTGCTTGGGAGTTAGTTATGCAGAAATTAGGGAGAAAGTAAACTGTGGATTTGCGTCAGCACATTGAAGAAGAATTAAACAAAGATTTTCAACTGCTTAAAGAGTATGAAAATGAAAAACGTAATGAAAATGATCCAGGACTTCGTAACAAGTGGGAGAATAAAATTCAGTTAATTAAACAAGAAATCAAAACCCGTCAAGAGGAATTAAATAAATTACCTAAAACTTCTCCAAATTCATCTTCAAATCAATCTTTTATCCAAGATTTGGGTTTTGGTGTAGGACTAGAAATGGTGTATATTCCTGGTGGGACATTTTTAATGGGCGCACCAAAAACAGAGGAAGGTAGTTATGATTCTGAACGTCCCCAACACTATGTCAATGTCAAACCTTTCTACATGGGGAAATACACTATTACTCAGGAACAATGGGAAAAAGTCGTTTATTCCTGTCCTCCAGTTGCTAGAGAATTAAATTCTCGTCCTGCCTACTTCCCAGGTGATAAACTACCTGTAGAGCGAGTATCTTGGAATGATGCCGTTGAGTTTTGTGCTAGGCTTGAGAAGAAAACAGGACAAAAATACCGTTTACCCAGTGAAGCTGAATGGGAATATGCCTGTCGTGCCGGTTCTGCAAAACCTTTTGCTTTTGGTGACACAATCACCACAGATGTGGTAAACTATGATGGTAACTACACCTATGGTAATGCCCCCAAGGGAGAATATCGAGTAAGAACAACTCCAGTAGGAACTTTTCAGCCCAACGCCTTTGGTTTATATGATATGCACGGCAACGTCTGGGAATGGTGCGCTGATACTTGGCATAATAACTATGAGGGTGCGCCTAATGATGGAAGTGCATGGATAAGCGAAACTAATCAAAACGTTAAGCTGCTGCGCGGTGGTTCGTGGGACTACGATCCTGGACATTGCCGTTCTGCTTATCGCTACTACAACGATCTCGACTACGACCACTACCGTATTGGTTTTCGGGTTGTATGTTGTGGTGCGGCGAGGACTTAGTAGCCCTTTACACTCTTGCTCTTTTGCCCTCTGCTCTTTCCCTCTTTACCCTTGCCAAGCGTAACGGAGTGGAGCGATCTTTTTTTTATTTTGTGACCTTTGAGAAATTCGAGCTATTTAATTTAATAGAAACTTTCACAGCCTTGGTTTCATTCACGATAACACACAAATCTGAAACTGTCAACTCGTTCCCAGCCGGAGTCTGGAAGGGTTACACTTGACGGTTTACTAGGGTGGCGCTGGCTTGGTCAACTGGCATAAGTATAACTTCGTTAATATTAACGTGACTCGCTCTAGTCGCACAGAAAAAGATCACATCAGCCACATCATCAGGAGTCAAGGGTTTAACTCCCTCATACACCTTTTTAGCCCGTTCTGTGTCACCATGAAAACGCACTTGACTAAATTCTGTTTCTACCATACCAGGGTCAACAGATGTCACTCGCACAGGAGTTCCTAATAAGTCTTGTTTTAAGCCTTCAGAAATGGCTTTAACGGCTGCTTTTGTCCCACAATAGACATTACCACCAGGATAGGTTTGATGTCCCGCAATAGAACCGATATTAATAACATGACCATGATTCCGTTCTACCATTCCTGGTACAACATAACGGGTAAGGTAAAGTAAACCTTTGATATTAGTATCTATCATTTCTTCCCAGTCTTGAAAGTCGCCTTCATGTAATTTACTCAAACCGCGACTTAAACCAGCATTGTTAATCAGAAGATCAATATTTTTCCAAGAAGAGGGTAAGTTAGCAATAGCCGATTCTACCGCCAAGCGCTCGCACACATCAAGTTGTAATAAATGGATTTTCTCAGATGGAATATCTAATGAATCAGCTAATTGCTGTAACCGTTCCCACCGTCGTGCAGCTAAAATCAGTTTTGCACCAGCATGAGCAAAAATCTTGGCACAAGCAGCGCCAATACCGCTACTTGCACCAGTAATAAAAACAATTTGATTTTGCATGAATTTGTCAGTTGTCAGTTGTTCGTTGTCAGTAGGGGCGAAGCATTTGGAAGATAAATTATCGGTCATTGCCAAAAATAGTTCTCCAAATGCTTCGCCGGTACAGTTGTTAGTAGGGGCGAAGCATTTGGAAGATAAATTATCGGTCATTGCCAAAAATACTTCTCCAAATGCTTCGCCCGTACAGTTGTTAGTAGGGGCGAAGCATTTGGAAGATAAATTATCGGTCATTGCCAAAAATAGTTCTCCAAATGCTTCGCCCGTACAGTTGTTAGTAGGGGCGAAGCATTTGGAAGATAAATTATCGGTCATTGCCAAAAATACTTCTCCAAATGCTTCGCCCGTACAGTTGTCAGTTGTTTTTCTTTGCCACTGACCAATCACCAATCACCAATCACCAATAACTACTTCTTAACAACCTGTAACCGTTGAGTAATAATAGTCATATCTTCACCTCTGCGAATTACTGCGGAAACCCATTGAGGTCCGGGAGTAGAGGGTGCGCGTCCTGTTTTGAACAGTCCACCAGAATTGAGAAATTCTAAATTTGCAATTGTGGGGTTGAGGAGTTTATTACCTTGAATGGGTTCTTCTATGGCTGTTCCCAGCAGAAAATCCTCACCTAATGGTTCTTTGACAATGGCATCAAAACTATATTTTTCCCCAACTTTTACCTGTTGTGGTAATTTAATTTCTACTTGGGGTGGTTTACTTCCAGAGGTTAGTTGAGTCCGTTCTGATAAAATATCTTGCTGAACGATTTTTGAGCCTGTGACTTTTTGACGCGATTTAATGGTAGAGTTAAGGGTTAAATTATTATTACCAGATGCAGGTAAACCGCTAATAGTGGTGACAGTATCCGCAATAATTGTATTACCTTCCGATTTCCAGGATTCTAGCTTGGTCGTGTAACGCAATTTAGGATATCGTTTCCAAAGTCCTGTTAAAGCCTGTTCCATTGCTTTGCGGTTTAAGCCGTCACCATGAGTAAATGTAGGGCTATAAAATTTCATTACACCATTGACATTACCTTGATTAGCAGCATTATCAATTTGTGTTAATAGATTCGTGAGTGTAGCGGGTGCATTTCCGGTTTGACCAGCTTGAGCCAATTGCCAAGTGCTGGATAAACCAATTGCCAGTAAACTGGAAATTAGGGAAATACTCACAGTTAATGTTTTATTACGTTTCATTAATAAAGGGATAATTTTAGTCATAAGGAAGATTTTACTGATTTGATGATACAAGATCAGGAATTTGTTTTATCTTAATGAAATTAGGCGATAAATGGTATAGGCGGGAATGGTAAATCCATCAATTAGATTACTTATAGCAGCTAGTGGGACAGGTGGACACTTGTTTCCGGCGATCGCATTGGCTGAAAAACTGCCAGAATACAATATTGAATGGCTGGGTGTGCCAAATCGGCTAGAAACTCAGTTAGTTCCCCAGACATATCCTTTAAATACGGTCGCTGTTGAAGGTTTTCAGCAAGGTTTGAGTCTTGGTTCTATCCGCACCTTGTGGAAATTGATCAGCTCGATTCTCAAAGTCAGACGTATTCTTAAACAAGGAAAGTTCCAAGGAGTTTTCACCACAGGGGGTTATATTGCCGGTCCTGCGGTAATTGCAGCGCGTTCTTTGGGTTTACCTGTGGTTTTTCATGAATCCAATGCTTTACCCGGCAAAGTTACCCGCTTTTTTGGTCCTTGGTGTAATGTGGTAGCGATAGGATTTGATGTAACTACTCAATATTTACCTCGGACAAAAACTATCTGTGTGGGTACTCCTGTTCGTTCTCAATTCTTAGATGAAACTGTTAATAACACTTTAGATTTACCTATTCCTAATGGTGTTCCTCTAATTGTGGTGTTTGGTGGTAGTCAGGGGGCTGTAGCCGTAAATAAATTAGTCCGACAGTCCGCGGACGCTTTGTTTCAAGCTGGGGCTTATATAGTGCATTTGACGGGTGATAATGATCCCGATATTAACAGTCTTCAACATCCTCAATATATAGCCTTGGCTTTTTATAATAATATGGCGGCTTTGTTGCGAAGAGCTAATTTAGCTATTAGTCGTTCTGGTGCGGGTAGCTTGACAGAATTGGCAGTTTGTGGTACTCCAGCAATTTTGATTCCCTATCCCTTTGCAGCGGAAGATCATCAGTCTTATAATGCAGAGGTGTTTACTAAAGCTGGTGCGGCTTTATCCTTTAAACAGTCGGATTTGACTCCAGAAATATTTACGACTCAGGTTTTGAATTTGTTGCAATCTCCGACAGAATTAGGGAGAATGGCAGAGAAAGCTGCATCGGTCGCTGTTCCTGATAGTGTAGATAAATTGGCAAGTTTGGTGAGAGAAGTGATCGAAAATTAATTCCCATTAACTCCAAATAGTCATTCCTAAATTGTGAGCATTTGGCGATATAGGGCGGTAGGATGGATAATATCTCTCAGACTTGCAACAATAATTTACAAGTATTACAAAGATAAGTAACACTCTAAAAGATTTACCAGCCGCCATTACGGTGGATTAATGGCTATATTTACATTGAACAAGGAAAATTGTGAACTTTTGTAGCGATAGCTTGACTTTTTGCCATTAAAGAGGGACACAAAAGGCGTTTTTTAACAGTAAGAAGTAGCCTATTGTAAGACACTGACACCTGTTGTCATCAGTTTCTGATATTCGCAATGTGACTAATTTGCTGAAATGGAAAATAATCACAACAGTTTAACGAAGCTAAATAAGGAGAATCGGGGTTTGGGAATGGAAAGGTGGAAACAAGACTTCAAAAATGACCTGATTGCTGGTTTGCTGGTGGTAATTCCCCTCGCAACCACCATCTGGTTAACAATTACCATAGCCACATGGGTAATTAACTTTCTCACCCAAGTTCCTAAACAACTCAATCCCTTTGATGGCTTAAATCCGATTTTAGTAAATATACTTAATTTACTAGTAGGATTAGCCGTGCCATTATTAAGTATTTTGGCTATTGGCTTAATGGCTAGAAACATTGCTGGAAGGTGGTTATTGGATTTCGGTGAGCGGCTATTGCAAGCCATTCCTTTAGCTGGACAGGTATATAAAACCCTCAAGCAACTATTAGAAACTCTGTTAAAAGATTCTAATGGTAAATTCCGCCGGGTAGTCTTAGTAGAATACCCTCGTCCGGGCATTTGGGCGATCGCCTTTGTTACTGGAGCAATGAGCAATGAAATCCAAAGTCAAATATCTCGTCCTGTAATTAGCCTGTTTATTCCCACTACACCCAATCCGACCACAGGATGGTATGCGATAGTACCAGAAGAGGATGTACTTAATCTCTCTATATCTGTTGAAGATGCTTTTAAAATCGTTGTGTCTGGTGGTATAGTGTCCCCCAATATCCAGCCTTCTCACCTCCCTGCACTGTCAGCAATATCATCTTTGGAAATAAAACAGCAGGAAATTCCAGAAATAGAAACTAAACTCGATACCAACCTAGTAAAGTGAGCAAAAAATAGATAAGCTAATTGTTCATCTGCGCTAGAACTCACATATTTTTCATCATCCCAACTGTATGCAGCATCGTAAACCCCAACAAATAGCCCGCGAATTGGCACTATTAGCCTTGAGCCAATTACCAATCAACCCTAAAAAACTAGAAAGCCTATCAGACGAGCAATTAGTTTCTAAGCTAGTTTTAGGAGCAGTTCGGACTCTCACAGTAGAAGTACAGGACACATTGAACAATGCCGCAGGAGAACTGCAACGGAGTAATGATCGCCTATTAACCAGCGAAACGAGAGCTGCGGATTTGAATACAGCTAGAACCATGCTGAAAGAGGCAATTTCCTATACCCAAATAGCTATCAATCAATTAGGTACATCTGTTGATTTTCCAGAATTAATTCAGTCGGCCAATCAAAATAAAGAAGTTCGTAATTACGCTAAAGCGATTATTATTACTGTCAGCGAGAACCATCAAGCTATCGAAGAATCTATTTCTAATGCTTTAGTAGATTGGCAAGTTACCCGTCTAGCTCAAATTGATAGAGATATCCTCCAAATAGCCACCGCAGAAATAAAATTCATGCAAGTTCCCGACAGCATTGCTATTAACGAAGCTGTAGAATTAGCTAAACGCTACAGTGGAGAAGATGGCCACCGTTTTATTAATGGTGTTCTCCGTCGAGTTAGTGAACAAAAACAAACTGTTTAAATTGGTCATTGGTCATTGGTCATTGGTCATTGGTAAGACTTTTATTCCTTCTTTCTTTCTTTCTTTCTTTCTTAACTCCTGACTCGGTGACTCGGTGACTCGGTGACTCGGTGACTCGGTGACTCGGTGACTCGGTGACTCGGTGACTCGGTGACTCGGTGACTCCTGACTCCTATCCTAATTAAATTTTTATCTAAAATAAACTACAATGGCTTTTAATTGGTTTCGTCGTCCAAATAATGAATCTGCTGATACTCCTGAAAACCAATCTCAGGAAGAAACACCCGCAGTAGAAGCAACTGAACCAGAAACAACCGCACCAGATACGGCGGATTTGTTGGCTTTTGCTAAAGCTGCTTATAAAAATATTCAAGAAAAACAACAACTAGAAACAGAATTATCTGTAGCGGTTGAAGAAGATACTATCAGTCAAGAAATAGTAGAAACTCAAGTAGGGGAAATAACTGCACCGATAGAAATAGATGCAACCATCGCAGAAATTACTGAAGATGTTGTTAATGAACTACAACCAGAACCAGAATTAGCTAATTTATCTTTTTTAGAACGGGCTGCGGCCGAAAGACAAGCTAAACAAGAGAAATTAATTGCTAGTGCCATAGAAACCGAAATTCCCGAAATACAGATAACTCCGACAGCACCAGAAATAGAGATTCCAGAACTGGTATTTGATGATGGGTTTAAGTGGTCAGCAAAGGTTTTAGCCGCCCAAGGGAGAAAAGCTGAAGATATTTCCCTGGAAGAAATTACTTGGTTGAAAAAACTCCGTCAAGGTTTAGATAAAACTCGGCGGAATATTCTTAACCAACTAAAATCAATTGTTGGTCAGGGGCCTCTTAATCAAGAGGCTGTCAATGAAATTGAATCATTACTTCTACAGGCAGATGTGGGGGTAGAGGCAACTGATTATATTATTAGTGCGTTACAAAAGAAATTACTCGCAGAAGTTACTCCCCCAGAACAAGCGATCGCTTATCTCAAAGAAATTCTCCGAGATATCCTAGATGCACCCTTGCAAAATCAAGACAAACCTAGTTTTGCACCGGCAAAAGACACCCTGACCATTTGGTTAATTACCGGAGTTAACGGGGCGGGAAAAACTACCACCATCGGTAAAATTTCTCACCTAGCACATAAATCCGGTTACAAGTGCTTAATTGGTGCGGCGGATACCTTTCGGGCTGCGGCTGTGGAACAGGTCAAAGTTTGGGGAGAGAGAAGCGGTGTTGAAGTTATCGCCAATCCTGGGAAAAACACAGATCCGGCAGCCGTGGTGTTTGATGCGATCGCTGCTGCTCAATCTAGAGAAACCGAACTACTATTAATAGATACCGCTGGGAGACTGCAAAATAAGAAAAATCTCATGGACGAACTCAGCAAAATCCGCAAAATCATTGATAAAAAAGCCCCCAATGCCCGTGTAGAATCGCTGTTAGTTCTTGATTCTACTTTAGGACAAAATGGATTGCGACAAGCTGAAGTATTTTCCCAAGCAGCCCAACTCAGCGGCGTTGTTTTAACCAAATTAGACGGAACAGCCAAAGGAGGTGTCGCCCTCGCTGTTGTTCAGCAATTAGGCTTACCCATTCGTTTTATTGGGGCTGGTGAAGGAATTGAAGATTTGCGTCCATTCTCTAGTCATGAATTTGTAGAAGCATTGTTAAGCGATTAATATCGTCGCCGAAAAATAATTGTCCTCAGACTAGTAGTCTGTCAATCCAAAAATGACGGGTAAAGGCAAGTAGGGGAGTGGGGGGAGTAGGGGAGGGAAAAACAGAAGTTTTTTCCTATCATTATCCGTCAAAATAAATTTGACGAACTACTAGAAGTCTGGGGCTAGACAAACAAATTCCAAGTTCTGCGCGGAATCTATAAAACCCGCCTTTATATCTCAAGCTATAATCAAAAGTGAAATTATCTTTAGAGAATGAGAAATGACGCTAAATAACTTATTAGAAATTCAAGGAATTATTCACCGCGATTCCGAAATTATGGGTGGAGTTCCTGTTTTTGTGGGAACTCGTGTTCCTTTACAAACATTTTTTGACTATCTCGAAGGGGAGAATGGATTAGCTGAGTTTATTAGTGATTTTCCCTATCTGGAGACTCAAACTATGAAAGTCTTGGAAAATACAGCTAAATTGATCATCGCTCAAGAACGCTGTGCTTGATGATTATATTACTAGATGAAAATCTTTTGAGTAAAAAACTCAAACAACCTTTTTTAAGGAAAGGCGACATAGTTTACAATGTTAATGATATGGGATGGCGTGGGTTGAAAGATCGAGAAATTCTTGATTTAGCTGAAAAATATCCTTTTGATGCCTTTATTACAGCCGATAAAAATCTTCCCTATCAACAAAATTTAACTAATATAATTTTGAGAATTATTGTTTTAGATTCTCGCAGCACTCGTCCTGATCATTTACTACCTTTAATGGAAAAAATTAGTGAAATTATCTCATCTTTATCAGTAGGATCTTCTGTATTGCTCAATGATATGGGTGAGATTGAATCTATTGGTTAATAGTTTATATTAAGATGAATCTGCACAAAATAAGCCTTAAAGAATAATTGAACGCAGATAAACGCAGATAAACGCAGATAAACGCAGGATATTAATGTCCTTTGATCAGCTAAATCCCCAGCAATGTAAAACTTATATTTAATCCCACGCTTTAATTCAAATGCTAGTATAAAAGTATACTGGATTTAGAGCATTAAGCAAAAATAAGCGAAATTTTTCCATAAAAGAAATCTATCTAAGGAAACATTTCGAGAATTTATGGTATATAGGTTAAATGTTTGTAGTCCATAATTGAACAAGTTTTGATTAAAAGCATGATGACAACTATGTTTTAACCAAAATTCCACCAACGCAAAAACCATGAATTAACTCACTGAAAATCTATCTGGTTTTTTAGTTTGATGATTCTTAATATATATTCTCTCAGGAATAGAGGTAATTTTGCTAATCGCAAACTTTTATTTCTCAAGATATATGAAGGGTTGATTCAGTTGTGAAAGAATTAGGGGCTGTTAATTAATCATAAAAATTACCGATTCCCAAAGATTTATTTTTGACAAATTAGAAAATTTATCATCATGGAAAATTAACCATCAAAAATGTCCTCAGCATTAACCAAGACTTAAAAAATTACCTTCAACATTTCTTCTACTCTTGCTAAAATCACGAATTTCGTTGAATATGATCTCACAATTTATCAAGAAAGAGTATTTATAAAGAATCACACATTTGCTATTCTCAACTGCAATATTAACCTGTGTCACAATTTCCCCCCCATCCTACTGATAGTAATAGCAGCACCACCACAGATGTCACTCCTGTGGTGGCACTCAAAGAACTTGTGTCCAGGCTGCATCGAGAACAAAATAAAATTCAAGACTTGCTGAGTTCCTTAGGATTTGCCCTCAGAAGCTTTAATAATTTAAATCAGTTTTTGGAACTGATTCCCCTCATGGCTACCAGAGTGACAGATGCGGAAGGTAGCGCACTTTTTCTTTATAAACCCAATGGACAAATTAGATTAGAACAACTACATTGGCAAGATACTCAGCAACGAAAAAATATTAGAAAAGCCCTAGAAACTGCCAGTAGTCAAATTACTCTTTTAACTAATTCTGGTCCTGCTGCCATTTCCACAGGCATTCTAGATGACCAAATGCACGCCGTTTTAGGTCCAGATGTGCAAATCTTTGGGACAGCTATTTTAGTTAAGCATACAGAACGGGGTTGGCTGTATGTTTTGAGTCGTGATCCAGAATATAGTTGGACAGAAACTAGACAAAAATTAGTGCGGTTAGTGGCAGACCAAACCGCAGTTGCGATTGACAATGATGAATTATCTGTAGAATTAAGAAAAAAAGCACGTTTAGATCAAGAATTAGAAATTGGTGCAGAAATTCAACGCCGACTTTTACCGCGTCAATGTCCAAATATTCCTGGTTTGTCTCTAGCAGCCCGTTGTAAACCGGCTAATCATGTTGGTGGTGACTACTATGATTTTATTCCCACTAATCAAAACCAGTTAAAGCCCAAACCACAAGCATCTCCAGAAAATGCCAGTTGGGGTTTGGTAATTGGGGATGTGATGGGTAAAGGTGTTCCCGCAGGTTTGATTATGACGATGTTGCGGGGAATGCTACGAGGTGAAGTATTGCATGGTAATTCCCCAGCGGGAATTTTGCAAAATTTGAATCGGGTTATGTATGCGGATTTGGAAAATTCCCACCGCTTTGTGACGATGTTTTATTCAGAATATGACCCGCAAACGCGAATTTTATCTTATAGTAATGCCGCCCATAATCCGCCTTTATGGTGGCACGCAGCGACAAAAACTGTGAGCCGTTTGGATACGTTCGGGATGTTAATTGGTTTAGATGCCAATAGCGAATATCAAGATGCTCAGGTTCAGTTAGAATCTGGGGACACAGTTATTTATTATACTGATGGTTTGACTGATGCAGCGGCGGCTGGTGGCGATCGCTTTGATGAAGATAATTTTGTTACATCTTTCAGAACGGCTTGTAAGTATTGCAATAGTCCCCAGGAAATTGTGGAATATCTATTTGATCAAGTTCAGCAATTTATCGGTGCTGATAGGCAAAATACCGATGATATGACGTTGGTGGTTTTGCAGATTGTGTGATTAGTTATGGTAAAAATTCTATGTCCAGAATTTGATTCACAGTGTCAGGTAAATCCGCTGGGAGAGCGATCGCTACCAATACTTATGCAAAGACTACATAACACAAGATCCCCGACTTCTTTAAGAAGTCGGGGATCTGACTTTTACAATGTCCACAAATCAAATATAAATTCTATTCTTCAGGGATTGAATTTACTCCTGCTTTTACCATTTTTCCGCCCAATAGATAATTTCTGAAGATGCAACATCAATTGCGACTCCATGACTATTACCATGATTCCATTTTGCACCAGGTTGGCTTTTATCTTCGGCTTTTAATACTAATATTTCATAACTGCTAGGAAAGGTTTCTGTTTCTGAATCGCTAGTATAAAAGAATGTTGTCGGTACGCCGTTGGGTTGGTTACTATGAGTATTTGTATTCCCACCCTGGTATTGATGCTGAGAGATTTTTTTGTACTGTGTCAGCAGGTTTTTAATCTTTGCTTGTGGTTCTTTGATCCGCAGTTGTAAAGAATTACTTCCTGGAGTTAATCCTGAAGCATAAGCCATTTGTAAAACTTGAGAATCATTAGGAATTTGTCCGGGAAAATGTTGGATTTGTTGAATATCAGCCCATTGGTGGTTACGGATTTCTTGATATTGTGATGTATCAGTAATTAACTGTAATTGTTTGGTTTTACTAGCAGCTTTAGTCATCCAGAAACTGCCAATAACTAGACCAAAACTACCCAGGGACAGTAAAATTATTGTAGCGAGTTTAACTAAAATAGATCGCTTCATTCCGTTGGTTGTATCTAGCTTGTAGATTAATATCCCAACCTTTAAAACAGTAGTCCTGATAGTTTTGAATCTAGCTTGAGTTAGATTGACAGAAAAATTTTGATTTGGTTAAATTGATGACAAATTCACAAAGAACCAATAATCATTCCCGCTAAAATTAAAAAACCAATCCAGACATTTTGGCGAAACATTTCTCCATAAGCAGGATGAGGAATTTCAGGCTGTTGTAAGCGGATAATTTGCCAAATCCAGCCGATACTAGCCAAAATTAAACTGATCCAAAATGCTGTGTTTAAATTAACTAATAAACCGACTCCAGCTAAGAGAATAACCGTACCAATCAAGAAAACAGCGATCGCTGTAGGGGCATATTTACCAAAGAATAAAGCGCTAGAATTAATGCCAATGCGTTGATCATCTTGGCGATCGCTCATGGCATAAATGGTATCAAATCCTAATGTCCATAGTACCGTCGCGCCCCAAAGCAACCAAGTCGGTGCTGTAATATTAGCTGTAACAGCACTCCAACTAATTAAAACCGCAAAACCCCAAGCAATCGAAAGCACCAATTGGGGAACAGGAAATACCCGTTTCGCACCGGGATAAAGGACAATTACTGGAACTGCGGCCACAGACAACCAGAAGCTTAAAGGGTTAAGATAGAAAGCGACAACTGCGGCACAGACGAGGGAGACTATCCCCACCACAATGCCAATTTTAACGGAAATGGTACGAGATGCAAGGGGGCGATCGCGTGTTCTCTCAACTTGGGGATCAATATCTCTATCCCATAAATCATTAACTACGCATCCAGCCGCACTGGTGGCAATACTACCGAGAATAATCACTCCCACTAGGGGGATAGGTGGTTTACCCGCAGCGGCTAAAAATACAGCCCACAATGCGGGAATCATCAAAATTAACCTCCCTTCTGGTTTATTCCACCTTAACAGCCGCATAATTACAAGCCATAATGGTTCTGGGTTGATTTTTGGTGTTTCTAACATATTTGCTGATTTAACATATCTTTACATTTATAGAATATCGTTATTTGCTATTTGTCCTCCAGTCCCTATTCATCTATTCAGAGAATAACAAAATGGTAAATTTAGTCTCGGCTAACTGGGAAAATAAACCTAGTGAATCAGTTCAAGAAAATCAGATGATTGCAGCCATTGATATTGGTACAAATTCTTTACATATCATAGTGGTAAAAATTGAAGCAACTTTACCATCTTTTACCATTATTGCCAGAGAAAAGGAAACGGTGAGATTAGGCGATCGCAATTTAATTACTGGCGAATTAAAACCGGAAGTGATGATGAAAGCGATCGCCTGTTTAGGAAGATTTAAAACTCTTGCTGACAGCTTAGGGACAAATAGTATTGTTGCTGTGGCGACAAGTGCAGTCCGGGAATCTCCCAACGGTCAAGAATTTCTTCAACAAATCGAAACCGAAGTCGGTTTAAGCGTTGACTTGATTTCCGGTCCCGAAGAAGCCCGTCGCATCTACTTAGGTGTATTATCGGGGATGGAATTTAACAACAAACCGCATATCATAATTGACATTGGTGGTGGTTCAACAGAATTGATTTTAGGAGACAGTGAAGAACCCCGTAGTCTCACCAGTACCAAAATCGGTGCAGTGCGCTTAACTGGGGAATTAATCGCCTCAGATCCCATCAGCGAAACCGAATTTAAATACCTCCAAGCTTACGCTAGAGGAATGCTAGAACGTTCTGTGGAAGAAGTGCAAGGAAAACTCAAAATTGGCGATTCTCCCCAGTTAATCGGCACATCTGGGACAATAGAAACCATCGCTACCATCCATGCGCGGGAAAAATTAGGTCTTGTTCCTTCCACCCTCAACGGGTATCAATTCAGTCTTCAAGACTTGCGAACTTGGGTAAATCGCTTACGCAAAATGACCAATGTAGAACGGGCTACCGTTCCGGGAATGCCAGAAAAAAGGTCAGAAGTGATACTTTCAGGGGCAGTAATTTTACAGGAAGCAATGACCTTGTTAGGAGTACAATCCGTAACAGTCTGTGAACGGTCTCTTAGGGAAGGCGTAATTGTAGACTGGATGCTAACTCATGGCTTCATTGACAACAGACTGCGGTTTCAAAGTTCCATTCGGGAACGCAGTGTATTAAAAACTGCCAAAAAATATCAAACTAACTTAGAACATAGCGAGCGTGTTACCGCTTTTGCACTTAATATATTTGACCAAACCAAAGGACAATTACATTATTGGAATGCAGATCAACGTCAATTACTATGGGCTGCTGCCATTTTACACAATAGTGGTCACTATATCAGCCATTCTGCACACCACAAACATTCATACTACTTAATTAGAAATGGTGAATTACTGGGTTATAACGAAACCGAAATCGAAATTATTGCCAATATAGCCCGTTATCACCGCAAATCTCCACCCAAGAAAAAACATGAAAGCTATCGGAATCTATTGCACAAAGAACATCGGACAATGGTTAATCAACTCAGTGCAATTTTAAGGTTAGCTGTTGCTTTAGACAGAAGACAAATAGGGGCTATTTCTCATGTTCAATGTGAATATGTTCCCAACTTCAAAGAATTTAAGATGTTGATATTTCCATCATTAATTGATGATGAATGTGCCTTAGAAATGTGGAGTTTAGATTACAAAAAAGGAGTTTTTGAAGAAGAATTTGGTTTAAAATTTGTGGCAATATTAGCAAATAGTAACACTCCATTGAGCTAAGTAGGTTGGCGTTAAAAATTGTCGATCAAACAGCTATTAATGAGATTTTACGCCGTCATATTGAAATGAAAAGAGCGATATAAAATTTATTCTATTCCTGTCAAATTGGCAGCTTGTTGAAAATAAGGTTGTAACATTTCACCAAGTTCTTGAACAATCAGGGAATTTGTATTTTTTGCTAATTCTGGTAAAATTAATTCTTTGCAGAAGCGATCATATTCTAAATGTTCTACCTTCAAATATTGATAAGCTTTTCTATGTATATCCTTTAGTGCTTCTTTACCTCTAAAAAATATTTTTGCTTCTTGAAAATCCAGTTCATGGGGATTATTAATATAGGTTTGCCACTGAAAATCTTGACTTATAATTATATCCTCTAACATATTTATTAAATTCAATATTCTGTTTTCTGATTCACTCGCTTTATCAACTACTTGCTGTTCAAAAAAAGTTCTCATATCTATCAAAGATAAAGATTCTATTTGATCTAATGTTAGTCTGAAATTTGCATTTTCTCGGAATTGAAACTTTAAACATTCAAATAATTCTCTTATTATCGAGTCTTGAAAATATTGTACTAGCCATTGTTCTAGCTGTGATTTGCTTAAATTATTATCAGTATCCTTTCTATATGTCTTCTTCTCACCTGTTTTTTCAGTAGATATCTGATTGAAAAGATTAGCAATAGTTTCTGTTTCTTCAAGTAAGAAATTTTCCCATTCATGTCTTTTCCAATAGATAATTCTTACTGATTTGTCTCTGATTAAATTAGAGTCAAGTTTGCTACTTATTTGCTCAATTTTTTCCTGTGTCCTAAAATCTCTATCAGTAATGGCAATTACTGGTATGCTTTGGTGTAATTGACTTTTATGATAGATTAATTTACCTATAGAATTAAAATTCCCACTACCACCTATTTCAATTACTTCATATTCTATGTCTGATAGCAAGTCTTGAGTTATTAGTTTACGAATAACTGTTCTAATAAATACAACTTCGGGACTTGTAGGCGCACCTTCAATTAATATATATAAAGTATTACTCAAGATTTCCATTATTTTTCTTCCAAATCACCCAAATTAATAATTTCCGAATCATAAAACATTTTTGCCACAGTTGGGGAATGGGTTGTAAAAATATATTGATTATTTGAATCATCTTCCCGCAAAACTTGAATTAATCTTTTTTGCCAAGCAGGATGTAAATGTAGTTCAACTTCGTCAATAAGAACAATGGAATTTTTAGCGGTATCTGCTGCTAAACCAACTAAAATTCTTAAAATTTGATGTTCCCCTGAACTCATTTGTAGTAAATCATATTCTACACCCTTTCTTTTGAGAATCAAAGTATCAGAATCTGGACCAGACTCTAAACCTATTAATTCTGAAGGGAAGCAAATTTTATTAAATAATCTTTGAACTCTCTTCCAATAGGACTCGCCGTATTTTTCTTCACTCCATGTTCTATGTTTACGGTAATATTCAATTAACCAAGATAAAACATCACTATGTGCATTTTGATCTTCTATATTTTGTTTATTGAAACTCTTAAATAATCTTACAGTACGTCTTTGATCTAAATAGCAAACTCCACCAATTCTATCAAATATTTGTGAAGTTTGACGATTTTTAGATATTGCTTGAGAAGCTCTACCTCTTGCACCCAAAACTCTAATAGAACCTTTAGGTGAAATATCATGATCACATAAATTATTTGGGATTCTAGTTGGAAAATACCAAATAACTTTTGCTGGACTTTCTAAAGGTGCAACTGATTTTGATAAATTAAAGTTTTGCTTCAATCCCAGTGAAGAATAAACATCGTTAATAGCTTCAGCTTCATCTTTTTCAATGGAATACTCAAATGTGATTTGAGCAATATTAGCTCTACCTCTAACTAATTGTTGTACATTGTATTCCAAACCCTCTCTTAACTCTGGATTTTGTGGATTTTCAAAGACTTTAACTACAACATGAATTGCATCTAAAATTGAAGTTTTACCAGAACCATTAGGACCGACAATTAAATTGATAGATCGAGGACGACTAAGTAAATCGGTAAAATCTAAAGAGATATCTTTAATAGCACGAAAGTTTTTTATTTCCAAGGAATGTAATTTCATAATACTTCTCAATATTTATATTTTATTTAACTTTTATTACACACTAAACTCATCATGGTCTCTAAAAATAGGAAATATGGTAAAGATTTGAGCTTAAGTTGATACCATTGAGCATTGCTAAACTGCTACAAATATTAAAAACTTCCTGTCTTTGACTCTTTTACACAACAAACAAACTTGCATCAACGTGAAAAAACTTCCCTAACATCTCAGCTTGTTCTCGCGTCACTCCCACCTCACCATTAATTACCTGAGAAACTAACTCACTCGAACCTAAAACAGAAACTAAATCACCTATTTCTAAATCCTGCGCTTCCAATAAATGCAAAATTCTCGAACGAGGGGTAGAAATATTTAGCTGATAATGCTGACTTTCAAAATCTTCAATTAGCCTTACCAATAACTCCAACAAAGCATTTTCTTCTGCTGTCAGACGAGGACGCGAAAGCAAATCTTCCACAACTGCTAAAAGCCGATCATTTTCTTCCTCAGTTTTAATAACTCGCGGTTGAGACTGAGAAAGTAATTTGCTGTAAACTTCTGAATCAAAAGTAAGAGTCATTTTTCCAGTAGTCTTTGTCATAAGAATACCCGGTAAGTGGGAAACTCAGTGGCTTTAGCCCTGAGAGGGAAACGGCACGAGCGGTTTTAACCGCTGTGAATCTTAAAATTGAAACCAGATTTTTGATTGGAACCTGGAAACCAACTCCCTTGCGGGGTAATGTTAGCTTCGACCTGTTATAAGAGCTTGTTAGGCTGGCAACACTGTTTCAGTGACCTTAAAACTGTTTAATTGCCAGCGACAGAGCAGGGAACTAGCTACGCATTCCAGGGTGTCGTGACTCAAATAACGGCTACCATGAGAGTAAACTCAGGGTGGTCTGGTCAGTACGGCTTGCTTGATTACTCTTGCAAGCCCAGTCCCTTTAGGGCTGGGTTACTGACATTCTGCATGAGTTAAGACATATTTAATATAGATGACCTGGTTCTCATAATTAATACTAGCAATTAAACGGTATTTATTGCCTTTAATATTGAAAACTGTCAAATTACCAACAGATTCAGCCTTGGGATAAACAGACTGTACTTCTACTAAATTACCCCAATTAGCTTTACTAACAGTAAAATACCAGTCATCAAGAGGTTCACAACAGTCTGCGTGTTCTTGACAATATTCTCTAAGCTTTTTTCGGCTGATAACGTGCATTAAACTTTAATTTAAACTTGAGCAGCCAATAATTTTATACAGTTATTACAACAATATCACATTCTCAAAATTAGATGGTTTGTTGTGCGATTCTTAAGTCGGGCTAGTACCGCAGGGCAAAAGTCAAAAGTCAAAAGTCAAAAGTCAAAACTAATATACAGTAGGCTTTTTGGCGATTGAATATGGTTGCTTTATTTATGCCGTGATGTACTAGTTCCCTCCGGGACGCTTTGCGTAGCTTGCTACCAATGTACCAGTTGTGTAAGTCCTGTACCTATAACCAAAAATTATATATATATAAATATCACAATACAAATTTATTATGTTTACGGTTGCATAGCCATAACCAGACATTGATATATTCACAGAAGTATTTATATAAACAAAGTAAAAAATATAACACTGAAATTTAAGAATTTCTTTTATAAAAAATCAGCCTAGCCATGCTAAAGTTTTAATCTCGTTATATTCCTTAGCTGCTTCAGCTTATGCATCTGCATTCTTTACATCAACAACACCTTGAAGAATTAGTCAAGAGTAGTGGTATAAACTTAGACTTAATTCGTTTAAATTTCAAATCGCTTCAAGGCATAAATGCTTATGAATATTTGCTGATTTCTGACCAACTCCCTCGCACCAATACAGGGATGATTAAAAACGCTTGGTTACAGCGGTATAGCCACATTACAGAAGGTGGTTGGTGGTGTTCGGGACTCGACCCTCTCAATAATTGGCATAAGATGGAATGGGGATGTTTTAAACCCAACCAACCGCGACAAAATCAAAAAGGTAAATCCATCAAATATGAACACCCTCCCAGCACCCCCACACGCATATTTTGTTTACGCATATCCTTACAAATTTGGCAACAAGTTGGCCAACGTTACAACTTAAATTTACCGGAAAATATTACTATTAATCATGATGATGAAGCCGAAGGTTTTTGGTCATGGGTAATTAAAAATAAAATAGCCATTGTCATTTGTGAAGGTGTGAAAAAAGCCGCAGCCCTTTTAAGCCAAGGATATGTTGCTATTGCTATTCCTGGTATTAATAGCGGTTATCGAGTTATTAAAGATGAATTTGGTAAAGTTACCCGGCGGCAATTAATACCTGATTTAGCAGTATTTACAAACATAAAACGCAACTTTTATATTTGTTTTGATTTTGAAACTCAAGCTAAAAAAATTGCGGCTGTCAATAATGCTATTTCCCAATTGGGTTGTTTATTTCAACAACAAAACTGTCCTGTTAAAGTTGTCGAACTTCCAGGAAAAGAAAAAGGAGTTGATGAATTTATCATTACTAAAGGTGCAACAGCCTTTGATAAAACTTATCGTCAAAGCCTAGATTTAGATATTTATATTGCCCAAACCAAACCCCATACAGAGTTAACAATTCCCGCTGCACTTACTGTTAACCGTCCTTATTTGGGAAAAATTGCCTTTCCTACCTCTGGTTTAGTAGGAGTGAAATCAGCCAAGGGTACAGGTAAAACCACAGCATTACAAAGCATTGTTCAACGAGCAAAAAATCATAATCAACCAGTTTTATTAATTACCCATAGAATCATCTTGGGACGGTTTTTATGTGATAAAATCGGGATTAAATGGGGTTTTGAGCATGAATCATGGCGGATAGAAGCTGATGAAGTAGCTGTTAAGTGTCCGTTACCAATTACGCCATCTTTGGGATTATGTGTAGATTCAATTTGGAAATTAAAACCCGAAGATTGGCACGGTGCAATATTAATTTTAGATGAGGTTGAGCAGTCTTTATGGCATTTACTCAATAGTAATACCTGTAAACAAAAACGAGTTAAAATTCTTCGTATTTTCCAACAACTAATTTCTACAGTTCTCACAACAGGAGGTTTGATAATTGCCCAAGATGCCGATTTATCAGATGTATCTTTAGAATATTTACAGACCTTAGCCGGAATTAAATTAAATCCTTGGGTAGTTGTCAATGAATGGAAACCGGAAAAAGGTTGGGATACAACTTTTTATGATTCACCCAATCCCACACCCCTAATTCATCAATTAGAATTAGATTTAATTGCTGGACGTAAATGCTATGTTACTACTGATAGTCGTTCTGGTCGCTACAGTTGTGAAACTATTGAACGTTATTTAAAAGAACGTTTACAGAAACTCAGAAGAGAATTTCCTGAAACTTTAGTAGTTAGTAGTCATACTACTAATACACTTGGTCATGCAGCCGTTGATTTGATAGCTGCTATTAATCAAAAAATCACTGATTATGATACTGTTTTTGTTACCCCTAGTTTGGGAACAGGAATTAGTATTGATGTTCAACATTTTGACCGAGTTTATGGCATTTTTCAAGGGGTAATTCCTGACTCAGAAGCCCGTCAAGCTTTAGCAAGAGTTAGGGATAATGTTCCCCGTATTGTTTGGTGTGCTAAACGCGGTATTGGCTTAATTGGTAGTGGTAGTACAAATTATCGGTTACTGTCTAATTGGTATCAAGAAAATCAAAAAGAAAACTTAGCTTTATTAAGTCCATTACATAAAATAGATGTAGATTTACCTCTAGTTTATGATCCTATTCATTTACGCACTTGGGCAAAATTATCTGCTAGGGTAAATGCTTCTATTCGTCTTTATCGGCAATCAATGCAAGATGGATTAATAACTGATGGTCATCAAATTCAAATGCGAAGTAATGAAGTCCAAAATAACATTCTTCGTGATTTGCGTTTAGCCTTTTTTGCCACTGAACCTAGTGATGTAGAAAATCGCAAACGGTTAATTGTAGAAATTGTTAAAGTGCAAAAAGATTGGGGACAAAGTCTTCAAAAAGCCAAGGAGATTAAACGCAAAATCAAAGAAATTAAGCAGCAAAATCAATCAGCAGCAGCAAATTCTGTAGCTAATGCTAAAGATATTGACTATGTGGAATATGAACAGCTATTAACTAAACATTCTCTTAGCAATGGAGAACGTCATCAAGTTGATAAATATATTCTCAGACAAAGGTATGGAATTGTAGTTACTCCCCAACTCAAAATCCAGGATGAAAAAGGTTATTATGGACAATTATTAATTCATTATTATCTGACTCATGAAAGTGAATATTTTCATGTAAAAGATCAGCAAGAATGGAGTCAGCAGTTATTGTGGGGTGAAGGTAAAGTTTTTCTCCCAGATTTAAGAACCTATACGTTGAAAGTAGAAGCTATGCGGGCTTTGGGAATAATGCAATTTCTGGAAACAGAAAGAGTATTTAGTGAAAATGACGCTGATTTAATTTGGCTAAAAAATGTAGCTGGACAAAGTAGTAGACATATTAAACGCGCTTTAGGTATTGATTTAGTTAGAGGTAAAGAATCTGTTGCGGGAATTAAGTTATTAAGCCGACTTTTAGGTTTGTTAGGTTTGAAATTACAGCAAGTCAATGATGGTTATAAAATTGATTTAGACACTCTAAATGATGGTAGAGATAAAATATTTGCAGTTTGGCAACACCGTGATGATTTGATGTTAACTACTTTACATAATATGGAATGTGAAATTGTAGATTTATCTAAAAAGTCTCAACAGGAAGCTGTACTGATAAGTTAAACAACAAAAAAACAGATCCCCGACTTCTCAAAGAAATCGGGGATATATCTGATCTATCTGTGGTAAAATCTATTTTGTGTGCTTACAAGTTACAAAATGAATAAAAATATTGATTTTGATGTTGTTAATGCTTTACACCAACAGGGTTTAGATCATTATCATGATGGTAATTATCAACAAGCACTGGCTAATTTTGATGCGGCTTTAGAATTATATGCTAATTTTTCAATGGCTTATATTAATCGAGGTAATATTTTTCATATTTTAGGTAATTATCAAAAAGCTATTGCTGATTATAATCAATGTATAAAAATCAATCCTAATTTTCCTGAAGCTTACCATAATCGGGGTAACAGTTATTATGCTTTGCAAGAATATCAAAGTGCAATTTCTAATTATAATCGTTCTCTAGAAATTAATCCTAAATTTGGTGCAGCTTACTACAATCGGGGTTTAGTTTATGCCCGTATCCAAGATTATTATCAAGCAATTGCTGATTTTAATCAAGCATTAAAAATAGTTCCTGATGATATTCAAGCATACTATGAACGGGGTTTAGTCCATAGTAATTTGGGAGATTATGAAAATGCCATTAAAGATTACAACCAAGCATTACAAATTAATCCTACATTAGTTTCAGTATATGGTTTTCGAGCAAATGCACATCACCACCTGGGAAATTATGAAAATGCGATTATTGATTATAATCAAGCATTACAAATTGATCCTCATTTAGCAACAGCTTACTATGGAAGGGGCATGGTACGAGAAGCTATACAAGATCTTATTGGTGCAGTTGCAGATTATACTCAAGCTATAGAAGTATCTCCAGAATTTGCCTCAGCTTACTGTAAGCGAGGAGATGCTTACAAGTTGTTAGGTAATATACAAACAGCTATTCAAGACTATAACCAAGCATTAAAGATAGATTCTGATTCTTTAGCAGCATATTATCATCGAGGAAGTAGTCGCTATATAGCTAAAGATTTTACAGGAGCAATTAGTGATTTTACTGAAGCTTTACGATTAGATTCCCAGTCTGCTGTATTTTATAGCGATCGCGCTAATGCTCGTTATGCCCTAAAGGAGTATCAAAAAGCTATATCAGATTATACTCAAGCCATCAGCATTAACCCTAATTTAGCTGAAGACTGGTTTAATCGCGGTCGTAGTCACTTTCTGCTAGGAGAATTAAATACCGCATTAGCAGATTTAAACCAAGCTATCCAATTACAACCACGCTATCCTTTAGCTTATTTAGTTAGAGCAGACATACATAGACATTTAGGGAATCAGCTAGACGCAATCGCTGATTTCCGTAAATCTGCTGATCTCTATTCTCAGTCAGGAAACACGCGATATTATCAGGAAATTACCAATCTGATTGCCAAAATGTCTCAGACTTGAATAGGGAACAGGGAACAGGGGAGAAACTTCTTTCTTCTTTCTTCTTTCTTCTTTCTTCTTTCTTCTTTCTTCCTCCTGACTCCTGACTCCTCAGTTAATTTCTCGATAGCGTTTTTGAAGATCCTGAATCGTGAATAAAGCCTCAAACTGTAACCCAGCCGACTCATATAACGCCCCACCACCTTGCAATCTATCTATTAGGGAAATTACCCTGTCTACCGTATAACCAGCCGCCTGTAACCGCTCCACAGCCTTGAGCGCAGATTGTCCAGTCGTTACCACATCTTCCAAAACCACAACTTTTGCGCCCTGGGGTAAACTGGGACCTTCAATGTAAGCCATTGTCCCGTGTCCCTTTGTTTCCTTACGAATAATTAAAGCTGGTATCAGTCTATTTTCATACACAGAAACTACACTTACTGCTGATACAATCGGATCAGCACCTAAAGTTAAACCAGCTACAGCTTGAGTATCTTCAGGTAAGAGTGGTAACAATAACCTGGCCATAGCCAAAGCACCTTGAGGATGGAGTGTGACTTGTTTACCATTAATATAGTAAGAACTACGTTGTCCAGAGGAAAGAACAAAATCACCTTCTTGATACGCAAGCTGGCAAAATAAATCTAGTAGCTTTTGACGGAGAGTAGTTAAATCAGTGGTAACTGCCCAAATATCTGAGTTGCTAGAGGTTTGAGTGGAATAAGACATTACAAACAATTAAAAGTTGTGTTAAACCAAAATTGAAACTCAATAGAGTTATATTTATTAAGCATAAATTAAGATTCACCCAAAACCTAGCGAGAATTAAATTAATTTAATTCTGTCCGCAGAAACGAGCTTGGCTTTCGCGCTGAGAGTGTCAATCTCCCTCTTCGCTGATGACTACCTTACCTCGAAAGATAAAGTAATTGTAGATGTTGTAAAACAACATAATCGCTACGGTATTAGATAAAAGTTCCATACTCTTTAAAGGAGTTAAGTAGAACCGCTTGAACAATTCAAAGTTTGTAGTGAGGAATTTATTCCTCATTTGAGGGCTGAAGCCCTCACTACGAAATCATCTTGGCTTGTTACAGCCTGGTCAAATTGCCACAATTACTCAACTGCACAGTGAATCTGGATTACAACAGCGCCTTCTAGCAATGGGTTTCCGCACCGGTAGGCAAATTGTGATGTTGCGTCGGGGATGACAGTAGATTTGATGATGGCAAAAATCAAGATTGGTAAGGCTGAGGGTGCAGATTTAATGGGGACTATTGCCCATCAAATAGACTGGGTACAGGCTTATAGTTTTATGTTATTTACTCTGCTTTATGTCCCTTGTTTGTCAACTGTTGCCGTGATCAAAAGTGAATCGAAAAGCTGGAAATTTGCAGTTATATCTGTAGTTTGGTCTATTGGTTTAGCTTGGGTAGCAAGTTTTATTTTCTATCAAAGTGCAAGAGCTTTAGGATTTTAATTTTTATAGCAATTTTCGGAGTTGCATAATGGTGGTATAGTAGTCGTTGGTACGGTGAGGCAAGTAACTAGTTGCTTATTTGCTAATTTTCCTTAATGGATGCTACGGTATGGGAATACCATAACTGCCAACGCATTATTTGTAAGTAAAATAAAGATTCGTGCTGTTTAATGCCTTAAAAGTGACTTTTTTCTTACCCGGACAATTTTTGAGTGCTAATTTGTTTTATGGAATCTAAATTTGGGAATTATCAAAAGAAAGTTAACCAGAATGACTTGCTGAAAAAAATTCCTAAATCAATCAATCCTGATTTCATTTACTTGTTTAGAAAGTATCTGTAAGTAATTTCAATCCTCTCCTCACAAAACTACATGAAACTACGTTCATTACTCCTATTTAGTATCACAACTACTCTTTTATTATCTTTACCAGTTAAGGCAAATTCTGATAACAACCAGCTTGAGAACCCAAGTCGCTGGAGTTTAAATAAATCAAATGTACAATTGCCAGAAATTAAATTTATTCCCCCTGATTCTGTCAGCAATATCAGTCCAACAGATACTCGTAACTTCACTGGTATATTGCCTTTAGGAAGAGAAATTTCAGAACTACAAACTCCCATTAAAACATTAATGGCTCGCTACAAATTTCTCTCTCCTGGAATTTTCTTTATGGACTTGGAAACAGGGGATTATTTAAGCATTAATGGAGATAAATCTTTTGCGGCTGCTAGTACAATTAAATATCCGATTTTAATTGCTTTGTTTCAGCAAGTAGATGCTGGAGAAATTCAATTAGATGAAACTTTAGTAATGGGCAGGAAACATATAGTTGGTGGCTCTGGAAATATGCAATATGCAAAGGTGGGAAGTAAGTTTAGTCTCTTAGAAACTGCAACTAGGATGATGACTATTAGCGATAACACTGCAACGAATATGATCATAGATCGTTTAGGCGGGATTACTCAATTAAATCAAAAATTTCGCAGTTGGGGATTGGAAAATACTGTTATGCGAAACAGACTGGGAGATTTTAAAGGAACTAATAAAACCAGCGCTAAAGATTTGGTAAAACTATCAGCTTTGATGGAAAATAATCAGTTAGTTTCCAATACAAGTGAATTACAAGTAATAGGTATTATGAATGGTTGTCGGAATAGAAGTTTATTACCTTCTGGTTTAGGTTCTGGGGCGAAGATAGCGCACAAAACAGGAACACTTAGGTTTATATTAGGAGATGCAGGTATCATTGAAACGTCATCAGGTAAGCGTTATTTAGCAGGGATTTTCGTGCGAAGACCGAATCATGATGCTAGAGCAAAAGATTTTATTCGTCAAGTTTCTCAGGTAGTCTATGGTTATTTTGACCAACCAAAACTAAGTACCCAAAGAAGCTAGTAAATCTGCACAAATTACAGTAGAAGTTATTTCTAAATCTAAACAAGTTTGTTGGAAAGTCACTTCATATAAAGATGTGTCTATACATTATTCTTTATATGAAGTGATTAAAACTTTGGATCTTTCACGCGATTACAAACATCATCAGATCCAATAATGAATGGGAGATATAAATCCACCATTACCCCAACAGATTATTACTAGCTTCTCTTAAACAAGATAACTGGTATTTGGCACAATGGGAAATATTGCATACTCATACCAAGCTGTCCAGATAAAACTGCGAATCCAGCGTTGACGTTTTTCCAAACTTAATTCATACGCAAATGCACCAGAAGATTCATCAATGGAAGATAAATGAGAGTTACAACCACAGCCATGTTGATAGGTAAACCCGTATTTGGAGGCGATACTTTGTACCTTCATTTGGATTGCAAATACCTTACCTGCGTGGAGAATAGCATCCCAAGAACGTTTATGTTCTATATCCCGTTGATCAAATCTTAAAGCCCGTTCTTCAAACACATGATCTCGATAAATTGGAGCTAAATGTACATGATAGAAACTAGCTGGTAAATCATATCCAAATTCATCAAAAAGTTCTAAACCAATACGAGCTACTTTTACTTCGTTATTGTATTCAGAACCCTTTGATTCAAAATTATGTAGAACTTCTCCAAAGTTCGGATAGTTGTGAACCATAAAGTCATGTCCATAAAATTCCAGAGTTTCCTGTGCCATTTGTCCAAATAGCTGGGAAAATGACGGTATTAAATGAGATAAATGGGGGCGTTCATTAAACAAATCAACATCACCATATTGCAGTTTATATTGAAATAACTGCGCCATTTCCACATAAATTTGTGGATTACTGAATCTGACGTTTGCTCTACCTTTAGCGATATCTTGCCATACAGAAGGTAGTTGAGAAAGGGTAACGGCATTTTCACCAACAATGACTGCAACGTTAGAGACTTCTTGAAGCTGCATATCCAATTTCCGCAAAGAGATTAATTAGTTAGTTTACTGTAAAGAATCCCTTTTTTATCTTTTCAACATAATAATAAATGTTTGACAGACTGTCTTTTGACATTTAACTTACAAGTAGGTTGGGTTGACGCAAGGAAACCCAACATTGTCGGAATTTTGTTGGGTTGCGCTGTCGCTTAACCCAACCTACTAGTCTGTTAAAGACATTTTGACGCATAAAGAAGAAATGAACCACGAAGGACGCAAAGAGCGCGAAGGAAGAAGGAAGAAGGAAAATTTATTTACCCGTCATTTAGTTCTTGACAGACTACTACAATATATTCACAAAAATATATACGGTTAAATCCATTTTCAACCATCTTTTAATATTCGTTGTCGGACTCGTTCTATAATTATTCCCTCTTCAGGAGATAACCCATTAACTAACATTTCATATATTAATGGTACACCCAACTCTAATTCTTCTAAAAGTAGACTTTGGCTAAATACATCTTCTGGTGTTCCTTCTAGCATCAATTGTCCTTTATCCATGACAAAAACCCAATCTGCCCAACGATAGACTAAATCTAAATCATGAGTTGCCATTAATAGAGTATTGCCATCTTCATGAATTTTTTTCAGAGTTTTCATCAAGTTTCGAGTATGCTTAATATCTAAATATGCAGTGGGTTCATCTAATACTAAAAGTTGTGGTTGTAGTACCATTACATCAGCTATAGAAACTCGTTTTTTTTGTCCTAAACTTAAATGATGTACTGGCTTTTCTGCTAAATCAGTTAACCCAAACTCAATTAAAACTTGTTCGACTCGATTCTTGATTTCTGTTTCCGGTAAACCTAAATTACACAAACCATAAGAAATATCTTCCTCAACCGTAGAAGCTACTAATTGTTGTTCTGGATCTTGAAATACTAAACCAACTTTTTGGCGAATTTTACTGAGATGTTGACGATTATAAATTAACGGTTCACCACACCATTTGACAATACCAGAATTTGGTTTATAAAGTCCATTAGCTAATAAGAAAAGTGTGGTTTTTCCACAACCATTTTGTCCAATTAAGGCACACTTTTTTCCAGAAGGAATCTTCATGGTTAAACCATTCAAAGCTGATTGTTGTAGCCTTTGTGAACCTGGATACGTGTAATGTACTTCCTCAAATTCGAGTAAATATTCCTGCATTTTGGCAAATTTCTAATCCTATTAATAATACACAGCCACAAATTGCTTCAATGGTATATCGTGGAGATGGACGATAACGTCGGGGATGCCAAAATCGCAATTCACCACTAAAACCCCTTGCTTGCAATCCTAGAGAAAATTGACTATATTGTTGTAGAGTTCGCTGTAATAATTGTCCAATTAATAATGCTAAACTTTTCATGCTAGTTTGCCAATTAGAATAGCCACCACGAGAATTTTGTGCTGTCAATAATTCATTAGCTGTTTTGAGCAAAATGAAAATAAACCGATACATTAGTAATAGCAAATCAGTTAAAAGTGCTGGAAATCTCAACCAACGTAAAGTTTGCAAAATTTCTGTGAACGGGACAGTTAACATGAGAAAATATAAACAAGAAACAGAGGCTAATGATCTAGTGACAATTTCCCATGCTTGAATGCTACCACTACGACTGATGTAAAGATAGAATTGTCCAAAAGTCATTCCATACCATGAGTCTAATTGAACGATTGGCAAATCAGTAATTGCCACTCCATTTACCATGAGTGCGGGTAAACTTGTTAAACAAAAGACTATGGTAAACATTAACAATCGCCAATAAACACCAGCCGGAATTTTTGCATAAATTACTGTCCAAATACTCATCCATATCACCATCAAAATTTGTACTAGTGAATGGGTAGAAAGAGAAATAGCCAATGTCGTAAATGCAAAAATTAGTTTATGTTCCGGTGGTAATCTTCTTAGTTGATTAGTGTAAGCTAGGGTATCTAATTGTAGAGTCATTCTTCACGTTTTGGCTGTTGAGAACGTCCTTTATATACACCAATTGCATAACCAACTACTCCCGCACCTAAAGCTGCTTGAGAAGCAAATAATAAACTTGCTATTTCCCCACTAGCTGGTTCAAAGATTGATTTAAACCAAGGTTTATATTCAGGTTGTATTTCTGTAATAGCGGCTTTAGCTTTGTCATCAGAACCACCAAATTTTCCATTACGCACAAATATTAATGGTGCAACTGCTAAAGCTAAAACGCCTAATATTAAAAACCAGTTATTTAAACTTTTTTTAGATTGGTTCATGACTGTGATTTTTTCCCTTAATTAATTGCAGAAGTTCCAATTCTTGAGGATTATAAGATTGTAACCAGTTCCAAACCAAGACAGTTAATAATCCTTCACTAATTGCTAAGGGTACTTGAGTAATAGCAAAAATTCCCGCGAACTTGATCAATGAAGCGATAAATCCACCCACAGGTGCAGGAAAAGCCAAGGCAAGTTGGATAGAAGTAATAATGTAGGTGAGTAAATCTGCCAAAGCTGCGGCTAAAAATATGGCGATTTTTTGTTTACCACTCAGGCGCATTGTGAAATTATAGATCCAATAAGCTGCGAATGGGCCAGCGATCGCCATTGAAAAAGCATTTGCACCCAAGGTAGTTAATCCACCATGTGCCAGTAACAAAGCCTGAAATAACAATACTAAGCTACCCAAAACTGTCATGGTCAGGGGTCCAAACAGCACCGCACCTAACCCTGTTCCTGTGGGGTGAGAACAGCTACCTGTGACAGAAGGGATTTTCAACGCTGACAGCACAAAGGTAAAAGCACCAGCCAAACCTAACAAAAGTTTCAATTCTGGGTTAGCTTGGGTAATGCGAGTCAAACTCCGCAATCCTAACATAAAAAATGGTAATGACACAACCCACCAAAATATCGCCCATTGCACAGGTAAAAACCCTTCCATAATGTGCATTGCGTAGGCAGGTTTGGGAAAATTAACTACTAGGTAAAAACTAATAACAGCCATGAAGATGAGATTAACTAACCCCGGTTTTTTCCTAGATATCATCTGTACCTCGCAGATTTATATAAACGTCTTTTCTTTTTTATCGGCGGGCATCCTGACTCACCATATTATGGCTCACAGTTGCGGGACAGCGCCGGATTTGCACCAGACTTTCCCCCTCACGTCCAATGGCTGTTCCCCATCAGAACCGATTTTGGTAACTATATCACATAAAAATAAGAAATAAATCACAATATCACGTTGTTAATCTGCAAGGTGGCAAAATAAATCTAGTGTCAATTTACCCAACTACTTACAAATCATTAAAAGTTGTGTTACACCTAAGTTGAAACTCAACAGACTGAATACCGTTTTGGAAATTTACCACGTCGGTAAAAACAATGGGTTCTGGAGTTTGATTTACTCACCCCAGAACTCAAGACTATTCTGCAAATCATCCCACAAATTATTGGCTTGAAAAAAAATTCTACAACTTCACGTCAGGGGGAAGCAGCACTTTGTCAATTACATGAATTACGCCGTTACTAGCTTTGACATCTGCTTTGGTAACTTTAGCATTACCTATAGTGACTCGACCTTTCTTAACTTGAATCTTTACTGAAGCACCTTCAACTGTTTTGACATCACCAGCCTTGATGCTTTTAGCAGTAATTTCCCCAGGAACTACATGATAGGTCAAAATCTTGACTAAGGTGGCTTTGTTTTCTGGCTTCAACAGTTTTTCTAAAGTTCCTTTTGGTAAAGCTTTGAATGCGGCATCTGTAGGTGCAAATACGGTGAATGGTCCTTTAGCTGATAATGTTTCGACTAAACCAGCAGCTTTGATAGCTGCTACTAAGGTTGTAAAAGAACTGTTACCACTGGCTACTTCTACAATTGTCCCAACAGTCTTTGTACTGGTATGGGGTGTAGCAGGTTTTGCCACAGGCTTAGTTCCAGCGAAAGCGGGAACACTGACGAAAAGAGTTGTGGCTGCAATGGCAATACTAACTGTTTTGGTAAATAGGGAATTCATTGTTTTTCACGGTTAAAAGTGTTTAAGATGTGAAAATTCTTGTTAATTTATCTTCACAATAGAAACTGTAACAGAATTTAACAATTTATGTCTGTTGATAACTATTCTGTCAGCATTGCCAATAATTGCGCCTCAGTCAATTGGCTAATTTCCAACTTCCGCGCTTTCTCTAACTTAGAACCGGCATCTGCACCTACAACTAAAAAGTCTGTTTTTCTGCTAATTGAATCAGTAATTTTACCGCCTGATTTTTGAATTAAAGCTTTGGCTTCATCGCGTTTTAAAGTTGGTAATGTGCCAGTAACAACAAAGGTTTTACCAGCAAATTTTTGATTAATTTCGCCCACAGACTGGGCTGCTGTGCTGTTTGCTAATTCTAAACCAATAGCCTGGATACGGGATATTAAGGTTTGATTGGCTGGAGTACGAAACCATTGATAGACTGATTGGGCGATTTCTGCACCGATACCATAAACACCTGCAATATCCGATTGTCTGGCGGCTGTTAAGTCTTCGACGGTGGTAAACTTCTCTGTTAATAATTGGGCGTTGACGCTGCCAACGTGACGGATGCCTAAACCATATAATACTCTAGCCCAGGGTTGCGTTTTTGATTGGGCGATCGCATTGATCAATTTTTCCGCCGATTTTTTTCCCATGCGTTCTAATGCACACAAGTCTTCTATTTGCAAGTCATATAAATCAGCCACGGAATGGACTAAGCTTTTATCTACAAGTTGATACACTAGCTTTTCCCCGACACCTTTAATATCTAACGCGTCACGACTGACCCAATGTTCAATTTCACCCTTGAGAATGGCGGGACAGGAAGCATTTATACATCTAGTAACTGCTTCTCCAGTTTCCCTGACTACTAGCTGTCCACAGGCTGGACAATGGGAAGGCATAATGAAAGGTTGGGTATTAACGGGACGTAGTTCTTTGATTACCCGGACTACTTCGGGAATGATTTCCCCGGCTTTGCGAACAATCACGGTGTCGCCAATACGGATGTCTAATTGTTCAATGCGATCGCTATTATGTAAGGTAGCACGGGAAACTGTTGTCCCCGCTAATTGTACGGGCAACATTTCCGCTAAGGGAGTTAATGCCCCGGTTCTGCCAACGTTAACAGTGATTTTTTCTACACGGGTGGGGGCTTCTTCGGCGGGATATTTTAAGGCTATAGCCCAGCGGGGAAACTTCTGTGTAAACCCCAATTGTTCTTGCAGTCTAAAAGTATTTAATTTGACGACAACACCATCTGTCATATAGGGAGAATTCAGCCGTTCTGTATCCCAATATTGGTAATATTCAACAACTTCAGCAATAGAATGGCAGAGTTTATGGTTGGTATCAACTCGAAAACCAAGTCTTTGCAATAATTCCAAAGCTTCCCATTGGGTATTGGCAATACTGGAATCATCCAACCCGGTAATATGCAAAGTATAAGCAAAGAAATCTAACTGTCGTTGTGCGACAATGCGAGAATCTAATTGTCTGAGCGTACCTGCTACAGCATTGCGCGGGTTAGCAAATATTTGTTCACCGGCTTTTTGTCTTTTCTGATTAATTTCTTTAAACACCTGTAAAGGTAGAAACACTTCTCCCCGTACTTCCACTTTAGCAATATTTTCTAAACCGTCAAAATTCAAACGCAGGGGAATTGAGCGAATAGTTCTCACATTTTGGGTAATCTCTTCACCCATTACCCCATCTCCTCTCGTTGTCCCCCTGACTAAAACTCCATTTTCGTAAGTTAATGCTAAAGCAGCACCATCAATTTTCAACTCAGATACATATTCTATTTCTCCGTCATTATACTGAGTTGGTGAGTGTCGCCGCCACCGTTGATCCCAATTTTGCAATTCTTCAATATTAAACGCATTTTCCAGGCTGTACAGGGGGATATTATGACGGACTGAGGTAAAATGGGCAGCAGGTCTTTCACCGACGCGCTGAGTCGGACTATCAGCAGTAATTAATTCGGGATTGTTAGTTTCTAATTCTTGCAACTCTCGATACAGCCGATCATAAACCGTATCTTCCATAATTGGCGCATCTAAAACATAATAAGCGTAGCCTGCTTTTTGTAGCAAACATCGTAGTTCTTCTATACGTTTGGTTTCAGGTTGAGTTGACATCATGAGTTTCATAGCAAAAAATAATAACAGTGGGACTTTAATTATAAGGAAAGTAGTAAGCAATCATGACTCAAACTTTTACATATCAACCCCCTATCATTATCGCTCATCGCGGCGCAAGTGGCTACCGTCCTGAACATACTTTAGCAAGTTATGAGTTAGCAATTGATTTAGGTGCTGATTATATTGAACCTGATTTAGTGATAACTAAAGATGGTATTTTGATTGCCCGTCATGAAAATGAAATATCAGAAACTACCGATATTGCTAATCATCCAGAATTTGCTCATTTAAAAACTACGAAAATTATTGATGATCAAATTAAAACTGGTTGGTTTACAGAAGACCTTACCATAACAGAAATCAAAACATTAAGAGCGAAAGAACGCATTCCCCAAATCCGTCCCCAAAATACAGCTTATAACGGCATATTTACTATTCCCACTTTTCAAGAAATCATTGATTTAGCAAAGCATAAAAGTCAAACAATTGGCCGCCATATTGGCATTTATCCAGAAACCAAACATCCCAGTTATTTTCAATCTGTTGGTTTACCATTAGAAGCCACTTTATTATTGAATTTGCAGGAAATTAATTTACCGATATTTATTCAATCATTTGAAGTTAGTAATCTGAAAGAATTATCTCAGAAAACAGATTTGCCATTAGTGCAATTAATTAATAATATTGGTAAACCTTATGATTTTGTGATTGAGAATGATCCTCTGACTTATGCAGATTTATTAACGCAAAAAGGGTTAAGAGAAATTGCGGAATATGCCCAAGCAATTGGTGTCCATAAAAACTTATTGATTCCTAGAGATAATTATGGTAAATTATTATCACCGACATCTTTAATTATAGATGCTCATGCGGCTAATTTACAAGTTCACGCTTGGACTTTTAGAAATGAGGATTTTTTCTTACCTTTAGACTTGCAAGGAAATCCGCAAAAAGAATATGAAATATTTTTTAGTTTAGGTATAGATGGTGTATTTAGTGATTATCCAGATATAGCTTTAACTGTCAAACTCAATGAATAATTTATCATTCAATCGCTTAACTCAAGTTGCTAAACTTTTTCTCAAATTAGGCATTATTGGTTTTGGTGGACCAGTTGCCCATATTGCCATGATAGAAGATGAAGTAGTTAAACGTCGTCAATGGTTGACACAAGAACATTTTTTAGACTTATTAGGGGTAACTAACTTAATTCCTGGACCCAATTCCACAGAAATGGCTATTCATATAGGATACATTTATGCAGGGTGGTTAGGCTTAATTGTTGCGGGAGTTTGTTTTATTTTCCCTGCGGTTTTAATTACAGGTTTATTTGCTTATTTATATATCAATTATGGGACTTTACCCCAAGTTTTACCTTTACTTTATGGAATTAAACCTGTTGTTTTAGCAATTATTATGAATGCTATTTGGGGTTTAGGAAAAAAAGCGGTAAAAACTCGAAAATTACTCATCATTGCTATAGCAGTTGGCTTAATTACTGGGTTTGCTAAAGTTAACGAAGTTATGGCTTTATTACTAGGAGGAATATTAGGAATGATTTGGTTACGCAGTGGTAATCAAATTAATTTAATGATAATTGGTTTAACTACAAGTACATTTTTGCAAACTACTGCAACTGTGAATACAGCTATAAATAATCATGTATCTGTACCTTTGTGGCAATTGGGTTTATTTTTTCTCAAAGTTGGTAGTGTGCTGTTTGGTGGTGGTTATTTATTAATAGCATTTTTACAAGGAGGATTAGTAGAAGAATTCGGTTGGTTAACACAACAACAATTATTAGATGCTATTGCTATTGGGCAATTTACTCCTGGTCCTGTACTTTCTACTGCGACATTTATTGGTTATATAATTGCTGGATTTCCGGGGGCAATTGTGGCAACTGTGGGAATTTTTCTCCCCTCATTTTTACTTGTTGCTGCTTTAAATCCTTTCATGAATCCTATTCGTAATTCATCTTGGACAAGACCTTTTTTAGATGCTGTCAATGTGAGTGCTGTAGCTTTAATGGTATTAACTACAATTCAATTAGGAATAGCTACTTTAATATTACCCAAAGCTAATTCCATAGATTTGTTAGGTTTAGCAATTGCTGTTATTTCCACAATTTTAGTTATTCGTTACCATATTAATACCGCTTACTTGATTTTGGGAGGTAGCATGATCGGTTATCTTGGGTATAACTATATGATTATGTAGTTATATTGTTCACTACAAAGATTGTTGCCACGATGGGTCAAAAATGCCGCCATTTTGTGTAAAATGCTGAATATAACCCACATTTGCACTCACAACTTTTATACAACGTCAACAAGTTAGCAGGAAATTTCACGATGAAATGGTATTATGGACTACCATCCGTATTGATGGGGGTATCAATAGCCCTACTTCAGCCGCAAGCAGTAACAGCAATATGTAGTAATAATCAAGTAGATGCCATTGCCAAAAAAATCACCGTATTAGTATTAATTAGTGGCGCAAAAAACGGTTCTGGTTCTGGTATAATTATTCAGCGTAACGGCAATACTTACACGGTTCTCACTGCCTATCATGTTGTTAAAGACCCTAATTCTCAATATCAAATAGTTACTCCTGATGGTCAACATTATCGAGTCAATTATCAGACCGTCAAACAGCCGACTAATAACATAGATTCAGCGGTTTTACAATTTACCAGCAATCAAAATTATCCAGTCGCTAAAATCGGTAATTCTGATACAGTCAAAAGACTGACTAATATTTATCTAGCTGGTTTTCCGGGTAAGAGAGGAGGGGTGAGAGTACCTCCCGTTTATGATTGCCGCGACGGACAAGTTATTGCTAATGCTACTCAGACAATTGTAGAGGATGGCTATACTTTATTTCATAAAAGTTCTGCACGGCCGGGGATGAGTGGTGGGGCAGTTTTGAATGAACAAGGTGAAGTGATAGGGATTTTTGGTAAAGGTGAAAATCCCTCTTTTGAGACTGTGAGAGGAGCAGGTAGAAATTATAGTATACCCATTAACACTTTTATTAAATTGTCCGCAGGAGTTGGTGTAAATTTGGGAATTAGTCTGCCTGACGTGCCGAATGCTGGGACACCACAAGCGGATGATTATTTGGTTCAAGCAGACTATAAGTTGCATAAAAGAGACTATAGTGGGGCAATAGCAGCTTATAATGAAGTAATTCGCCTTAATCCTAACTATGCCGAAGCCTTATTATATCGCAATCGTGGTTCTAGTTACTATGCTCTAGGAGACACGCAGGCTGCAATAGCTGATTTTAATGAGGCTATCAAGATTAATCCTGACGATGCCAAAGCCTACGCAGTCAGAGGCATTGCTCGGTATAAATTGGGAGATAGGCGTGCAGCAATACGTGATTTCAATGAAGTTATCAAAATTAACCCCGACGATGCCAGGGCCTACGCAGGCCGAGGGATTGCCCGATACGAATTGGGAGATAAACAGGGAGCTATAGCTGACCTGAAAACAGCAGCAAACCTATCTGCACAGCAAGGAAATAAGAAGTTGTATCAAAAAGTTTCAGAATTATTGAGGATTTTTCAGCGGTATTTTTGATAGGTGGATTCCCTAACCACAGGCTCACAATCGGGTTCTCAGATTTTCAACTACTAAGCTGTACTAAGCTGTTACGTAGCTAAATTTAATATTTTGTAGCCTAGAGTCCTTGCAGTCAGGCTTTTCGGTAAAAAAGTGAATGCGTAAAAGTTGATGAATGCAGTATTAGACCTGTCCGAAATTCCTTGTATAAAAAATTTACCATTTGTCCTCTCACCCTTAATAACTAAATTTCACCGATACTACGGGTTTTTTTTGGCTTTATCTGCTAGAATTTCCCCATTGCGATGGCTATACCCACCGCAAGTATCGCTTGCTTCTTTACGTCATACGGGCAATTGTGCAACCGTTGAATCGGAATATACTTATAACCAAAGATACTAAAGCCCGGTTTTGCCAGATATTCAATACAACCACATTCAAAACTACTAGGAAAGGTTACAAAATGGCGTTAACTAAGTTAGAAATAACACCGTAATCCATTTTCACACAATCATTCAACATTACTTCAAAAAAATATTGTTTGGAAACTAACAAACTTATGGTATTATCAGTAGAAAACAGCGGATACGAAGCGAAAACCCAAGAAATTGCTAAACAAGTTTTAGCTGCTAGTCAGGAAAATCGCTCATTTTTATCAGCTTTACGGGACCAAATGCGCTGGGATGATAAGTTACTCGATTGGGCTATGAGTAATCCGGGTTTAAGAGTACAATTATTTCGGTTCATTGATACTTTGCCCGCAATACATAGTAAATCAGAAATCGCCTCCCATATGCAAGAATATTTGGGAGATGAATCGGTAGAACTACCCGCAGCTTTAAAAGCAATCTTAAATTTTGCTAACCCCGATTCTATGCCCGCACAGGTAGCAGCGACAACCGTGGGAACTGCTGTAGAAACTTTAGCACACAAGTATATTTCCGGCGAAAATATTAAGCAAGTCATCAAAACCGTTGAGAGACTGCGAAAAGAGAAAATGGCTTTCACCATTGATTTACTCGGTGAAGCGGTAATTACGGAAGTAGAAGCGCAATCTTATTTAGAAAGATACCTGGAATTGATGCAGCAATTGGTAGAAGCATCAAAAAATTGGGCGAAAATTCCCGCTATTGATGAAGCTGACGGCGAAAATATCCCGAAAGTTCAGGTTTCTGTCAAATTAACGGCGTTTTATTCCCAATTTGATCCTTTGGATGCTCAAGGTAGTGAAGCAAGAGTCAGCAATCATATTCGGACTTTACTCCGTCGCGCTCAAGAACTGAGTGCAGCAGTCCATTTTGATATGGAACAATATGCCTACAAGGATATTACTTTTACCATTCTCAAAAAACTGTTACTGGAAGAGGAATTTCGTCAACGCACAGATATTGGGATGACAATCCAAGCATATCTGCGTGATAGTGAACAAGACGCTAGAGATATCATTGCTTGGTTAAAACAACGCGGTTATCCTCTCAGTATTCGCTTGGTTAAAGGTGCATATTGGGATCAGGAAACTATTAAAGCTGCTCAAAAGCATTGGCCACAACCAGTTTATAATGATAAAGTTGCCACCGATGCCAATTTTGAGACGATTACGCAACTATTACTCGAAAATCATGAGTATGTCTATTCTGCCATAGGAAGTCATAATGTGCGATCGCAATCTCGCGCCATAGCCATAGCGGAAAGTCTCAATGTTCCCCGTCGTCGCTTTGAAATGCAAGTTCTGTACGGCATGGGTGATAAAATAGCTAAAGCTTTGGTAGATAAGGGTTATCGCGTACGGGTTTATTGTCCCTACGGTGATTTGTTACCGGGAATGGCTTATTTAATTCGGCGGTTGTTGGAAAATACGGCGAATAGTTCGTTTTTACGCCAAAATTTAGAAAATCGTCCCGTTGAGGAGTTGTTAGCACCTCCAATTATAGATATGTTTCGCGCAAAGGCGCAAAGGAGCAAAGAAGAGAAGGAAGGTTTTGTTGGTGTTGCGGATACGGATTTTGCGGAGGAGGAGAGAAGGAATAGGTCGAGTTTGGCTTTTGAAAATGTCCGTCAGCAGTTGGGTAAGACTTATTTACCTTTGCTGAATGGGGAATATGTGAATACAACTACTTTTGTTGATTCTCTTAATCCTTCTAATTTTAGTCAAGTTGTTGGTAAGGTGGGTTTACTTAGCATTGAACAAGCTGAGGAAGCAATGAAATTTGCTAAAGCTGCTTTTCCTGCTTGGAAGAAAACTCCAGTCAAACAACGTGCTGATATTTTGCGTCAAGCTGGGACGTTAATGGAACAAAGACGCGCCGAACTTTCCGCTTGGATAGTTTTGGAGGTGGGGAAACCTGTTAAGGAAGCTGACGGGGAAGTTTCGGAAGCTATTGATTTTTGTCTTTATTATGCTGAGGAAATGGAACGGTTGGATAAGGGTGTAATTTATGATGTGGTTGGGGAAACCAATCGTTATATTTACCAACCCAAAGGAATCGCTATTGTGATTTCTCCCTGGAATTTTCCTTTGGCTATTGCTTGCGGTATGACTGTCGCTGCTTTGGTTTCGGGAAATTGTACTTTACTCAAACCGGCGGAAACTTCTTCTGTTATTACTGCGAAGTTTACAGAAATATTAATTGAAGCCGGAATCCCTAAAGGTGTTTTTCAATACGTTCCTGGTAAGGGTTCTCAAGTCGGCGCTTATTTGGTAAATCATCCTGATACTCATGTCATTGCTTTTACTGGTTCTCAAGAAGTAGGTTGTAGAATTTACGCAGAAGCCGCAATTCTCAAACCTGGTCAAAAGCACCTCAAAAAAGTAATTGCGGAAATGGGAGGCAAAAATGGGATCATTGTTGATGAAAGTGCTGATTTAGACCAGGCTGTTGTCGGCGTTGTCCAATCTGCTTTTGGTTATAGTGGTCAAAAGTGTTCTGCTTGTTCACGGGTGATTGTGCTTGAACCCATTTATGATGCGTTTGTGGAAAGGTTGGTAGAAGCCACAAAATCCTTGAATATTGGGGAGACGGAGTTACCCAGTACCCAAGTTGGTCCGGTAATTGATGCTATTTCGCGCGATCGCATTTTGGAGTATATTCAAAAAGGTAAACAAGAAGCAAAAGTCGCTTTAGAATTACCCGCACCCAGTCAAGGTTATTTTATCGGTCCGGTGATTTTTTCGGAAGTACCCGCAAATGGAGTCATAGCCCAACAGGAAATATTTGGACCTGTCTTAGCGGTAATTCGAGTTAAAGATTTTCAAGAAGCAATAGATGTTGCCAATAACACAAATTACGCTTTAACAGGTGGTCTTTATTCCCGCACCCCTTCCCACATTGAACAAGCGCAAGAGTCATTTGAAGTAGGGAATTTATACATTAACCGGAATATAACTGGTGCAATAGTATCTCGTCAACCTTTTGGTGGGTTTAAGCTTTCTGGAGTCGGTTCAAAAGCAGGAGGACCAGATTATTTGCTGCAATTCTTAGAACCACGCCATATCACAGAAAACATCCAACGTCAAGGTTTTGCCCCAATTGAGGGTGCTGAATAATTAGATGATATCACCAGATCCCCGACTTCTTCAAGAAGTCGGGGATCTTTAAATCCTGTCAGTTTCTCAACCCAAGTTACTGTTACTACTCCAGTTCATCCACATTTACCCCACAATCTCCTAATAACTCATCCAAACTATCTGGAAACGTCCTTCTTGTTACCATTTTAGTAAACACATCATAACAGTCATCCTTAGCACCTTCTTTACGCGGAAACCCTAACCATAAAATCACAATTGCTTTTAATTCTGGAGTATCAAACACGCGAAAAAATAGCCGATACCGTTCTGGTAAACCCATTTTTTTGACTCGACTATAGCGTTTTAATGCACCCGTTAAGACAAAATGACTAGCAAAAGGATCAGAAGTAATTTTGGTTTCAATTGCTATAGTAATTGCTGCAAAAAGTTTCACTGTTGCATGAGTTTTAAACTCTGCTTCTGGTAATTGTTCTCGCAAATTAGTAACGCGATTTGATAACGCTTGATATTGATTACCAAATAATTGAGGATGGAAATAAATTTCCCAATTATTACTAACAAATTTACTCATCTTCTAATTGCACACCTTCAATTAGTTGATGAGCATTTTTAGACATTTCTGTTGTATAAGGTTGTAATGTATTATTTTTCAATGCTTCTGTGGTAGCAAAATCAAGAAACAACTGCATTAATAGAGAGTCTTCTGCATCTTCATCATCCTGCAATTGAGGAACAATTCGCACAATTGCTGTATCGGGTGATAAAACCTCAATCCAACCATCTGCATTCGCAAATTGGGGATGTTCACGATAGAAATCAGCAGGAAGTCGAAACCCTGAACTATTACCAATTTTGGTACTACGAATATTGTAGGAGTTACTCATTTGTGGTGTATGTACATGATGTAATTACATTATAACAAACAATAAATAGTGATTTATCAGTAGTTATTGACTATATAAGATTTGTAAAAAATGATATTATACTATAGACAAAATTACACAAATAACCTCTTTTTTCTGCTCAGGGTTTAGAGAATGTCCTGAAAGGAGGTGTATTAATCCAGTGTTTTAGCAAAAATATGGTACAAGAGATATCTAATGTATTGTATGCAAAGTTTGGTAATAGGGTAAACCGTCGTAGTGGAGAGGATATTAGCAGTCAAGTAAAACGCATGAAATTAGCAGTTGAGCCGCAAACCATCAATGTTGCATTGGTTTGGGATACTAAAGGATATGATGCTAATATTGTGTATGTTATTAATCCAGATGGAGGAGATCAAAACCCTATAAAAAAACGTTCCCTGTTTTATGTAGCTGCTACCCGCGCAAAGCAATTTTTAGCTGTTTATAGTTCCATACCTGAACAAAATGCTCCTATCTCTTGAGCGACAACTTATATAGGTTTTTATTCTCCTTAATGATGACTCCTAAAACATCTCTTGCTAATTCAATACTAGATATAAATCAAATTATTCAACCAATTATCGGCGAAATTTGCCATCAAATTACATTTAGTTATGGGGATGAATTACGGTTACATTTTGGTGAAATGATTGCCTATTCCCATCCTAAATTATCACATTTACGCAAAGGAACTTGGCGACTTAACACCAGGGCTACACCTTGGTATTTAATGCTAAGAAATAGTCTTTTCAGTCATTGTCATTCATCTATGTTCGTAAATAATCAAAATGCTGCTGAACTTGCTAAAATACAATTACAGTGTTTGGAAAATAAAAAACTAACTAATTTTGTAATTGATAGTAATAATTTTAAACTCACTTTATCATTTGAGGATCATTACGAACTAATTTTAGAACGAGATTTAGAAGATGATTCTGGGCTTGCTTATTGGGAATTAATGATGCCAAATGAGCAAATTTTAACCGTTGGTCCGGGAATGTTTTGGGAATGTAAATCAATTCATGAACGTTATTAGTCTAGACATCCTAATTCTGACAATATCAACATCCTGTCAATCCTTAAATCCTGGATATCCTGATTCTGACTATCCATTTTAATATATCCCCGACTTCTTCAATAAGTCGGGGATCTGAAACTAATTATCTATTTTTAGGACACTCTGGTAAGCTTTTATCAGCGTAATTACAATCAAAATGAATTAACGCTTTTCTACTAGATTCAAAGACTCCAAATCTATAGCATCGCTTAAATTCTCAGCATAATGCAAGCGCGTATTTTATCCATGTAGACGCGATTTATAACCGCCGGTCTAATTGTATATCACAACTTATAGCTGTTATTAGCGGTGTATATATACCTGAATAAATTCCCGTCAAAAAAAGAGTAAAAATAAAGAAATTGTTATTCAGATAACCAATGCAGCTTATCAGTGCAACCATTCCCTTATTGGCCACAGCCACAGCCACAGCCACCGCAGACAGTTCCATGGTATTAGCCGCTGTCCTGTTAAGCTTAGTCGTAATTTACTTTGCCAGCAAAGTTGGTGGAGAATTATGCAACAAAATCGGCTTACCAGCAGTTTTAGGTGAACTTCTCGGTGGTGTAATTATCGGTGTTTCCGTACTCCATTTGTTAGTCTTCCCAGAAGGTGGTACAGACGCTTCTAATTCCTTAATCATGACCTTCTTGCAACTCACCGCTGGATTAACTCCAGAAGCCACACCACAGGTATTTGCAGCGCAGTCTGAGGTGGTTTCAGTTTTATCAGAATTGGGTGTGATTATCCTCCTGTTTGAAATTGGCTTAGAATCCAACCTCAAAGACCTCATGGCTGTTGGTGTTCAAGCCTTCGTTGTGGCTACAGTGGGGGTAATAGTCCCCTTTGCAGCGGGTACGGTGGGATTAATGACCATATTTGGGATTAGTGCCATTCCCGCGATTTTTGCAGGTGCAGCTTTGACAGCAACCAGTATTGGTATCACCTCCAAAGTTCTTTCCGAATTAGGACGCTTGAATTCTAAAGAAGGGCAAATTATTCTCGGTGCAGCCGTTATTGATGATGTTTTGGGAATTATCGTTCTCGCGGTAGTTGCCAGTTTAGCCAAAGATGGTGTAGTTGATGTGGGTAACGTCATTTATCTGATTATTAGTGCCAGTGCTTTTCTCATTGGGGCGATAGTTTTTGGTAATGTCTTTAATAAATCATTTGTAGCGATCGCAGATCAACTCAAAACCAGAGGTGAATTAGTCATCCCTGCCTTCATTTTTGCCATAATCATGGCTTACCTCGCCTCAGTCATCCATTTAGAAGCCATTCTTGGGGCTTTTGCCGCCGGGTTAGTTCTCGAAGAAACCGACAAACGCAAAGAACTCCAAAAGCAAGTTATCCCCATTGCTGATATGCTAGTTCCAGTTTTCTTCGTCACAGTCGGGGCAAAAACCGATTTGGGAGTCTTAAACCCAGCCATTCCTACCAATCAGGAAGCCTTAATCATGGCAACTTTCCTGATCACAGTCGCCATCATTGGTAAAGTAGTGACAGGCTTAACAGTATTTGGTCAACCCGGCATTAACCGCTTGGCCATTGGTGTGGGGATGATTCCCAGAGGTGAAGTTGGCTTAGTATTTGCTGGTGTCGGTGCAGCTAGTGGTGTCCTCTCAAAACCATTAGGAGCAGCAATTATTATGATGGTTATTATTACCACATTCATCGCTCCTCCCCTGTTGAGATTTGTATTTCCAGAATCAAACACCTCAGCAAATTTAGATAGCAACTCTGGCAAAACATTAGCAGTAGAAACACCACAATCTCTCGTAACTACAAAAGATGATTAGTAATTTGAATTTCACCTCAAATTCTGCTGTAGATATCACAGAAGATAGTTGAAAATTTTCTCTGCTGTAGTTTTTACCTTTACTATATCAGGAGGTTGGAAGAAACTTCTCTCATCCAATCTCCGTCTCCTGGAATCTGGAAACCATCTAATTTTAAAAATGGTTATTATTTCTACCTTTAATTAAATTTACTTTTTGGTTTTCTTTTGGTTTTATAAAACTTTCCTTTCCCCCCATTTTAGTAGCCTTGATAATGTTTTGTATTCCTATTTTTTTTCAGGACAGTTTTTACAGCTTAAAGATGTTTTTAGTAATTATGGAGGATAACCCGCCAATCTATGTCAGTAATTGACAGTGGTGGGTGTTTTTTGTATGTGTCCATATCATTATTAATTATTTAATTTAGCTAAGGAGAAAAAGCCGTGAAACTACAATGGTTACTACCTGCTACCTTTGGTACTGTACTCATGCTATCGTCGCCGACTTTAGCCGCAAAATTGGAATCTTGGCGATTTGATCGAAGTCAAAATCTCTTAGAAATTAATACAAATAGTGCTGTAAAACCAGAAGCACAATTAGTTTTTACCCCCACTCGGTTAGTAATTGATTTACCGGGTGTGAAATTCGGACGTTCCCAGTTAACTCAACAAATAGGTGGAGGAATTCGGGAAATTCGCATTGGTCAATTTGATGAACAAACAACCAGGATAGTTTTAGAATTAAGTCCTGGTTATACCCTAGATCCAAAACAAGTGAAATTTGTGGGTAAAAGTGCTAATCGCTGGACAGTACAACTACCAAAATTAGAATCTGATTCTAACTCATCTGCCACCAATAATAACACTAACAATAATAATAATAATTACAATTTAGTCGGCATAGACTCCCAGTCAAAACCTGAATTTTCACCCATTTCTAAAACTGCTAACAGCAGGAGGGGAACAACTCAAATTGAGAGTTTGCAAATTACTGGTGATGGGTTTTTTATGCGGACAAATGGTGGTAATCCTCAAACTAGAATCATCAGAAGTCGAGATCAAACTACGGTATTTATTGACATTCTTGATGCAACTTTATCAGCAAATTTAACACAAGGAAATTTAGCCGTTAATAAACACGGTGTGGACAGCATTGGATTTACTCAATTGCAAACAACACCAACATCTGTCCGCATGACCTTAAAAATCGCCACAAATAGCCCTGATTGGCGAGTAACCGCTAGTAGCAGCGGTTTAATCATCCTTCCCACCAGGGGAATGGTTAATGCCCCTGAAACTGATAATTTTCCCCCCACCAGAAACAATAACGACTCAATTGCGACAATTGAATCTATAGAACTTGCGGACAATGGCACACAATTATTAATTAAAGCCGACCAAGTTATATCCGCTACTACAGGTTGGGATAAAAGTTCTGGTTTGTTCCGGATCACCATTCCTAATGCTAAATTAGCCAATGAAGTCAAAGGCCCTACTTTTGATGCTAATAGTCCTATTATCAAACTTCGTCTGCAACCGCAACCGCCAAATACTGTAGTTATCTTGATTCAACCTGCATCAGGTGTTACACTAGGTGTACTCAATCAAGCAGGAGACAAATTCCTGGCTCTAAAACTGCAACAATATCGTCAGATTAGACCACCCATGAATTTACCTCCCCTATTACCACCCAAACAACAACTACCTGACCTTAAACCCAGACAACCACAAATTACCCCAAGGCGCTCCCTTCGTAAAGGCAAAATAGTAGTGATAATTGACCCCGGACATGGTGGTAAAGACTCAGGGGCAATTGGTATCGGTGGAGTGCTGGAAAAGGATGTTATTTTACCAATTGGGAAAAGGATTGCCGAAATTTTAGAACGAAATGGTATCCAAGTAATTATGACCAGAGACTCTGACTACTTTGTGACTTTACCGGGACGGGTGACCATGGCACAACGGGCTAATGCTGATGTATTTGTCAGTATCCACGCTAATTCAGCAGGTGCAAATCGTCCAGAAGTTAGTGGTTTAGAGACTTATCATTATGATAGTGGTTTAAGACTAGCTCAGATTGTCCATAGTAAAATTCTGCAAAGTCTCAATGTCAGAGACAGAAACGTGCGGAAAGCTAGATTTTATGTGCTTCGCAAAACTTCTATGCCCTCAATTTTGGTAGAAACCGGTTTCTTGACCGGTAGAGACGATGCTGCCAAACTGAGAACTTCAGCTTATCAAAATCAAATGGCCGATGCGATCGCCCAAGGCATACTTCAGTATTTAAAATCCAGATAAAAAGTAACTTTTATCACCTGTTATCTGATTCATCACCAACCATAGAAAAATAAATTTGCTGACCAAATGGCAACAGTAAACCAATTATATGCTACGATTCTACGCCATTAGCCGTGTCTTACTACCAACACCAAAATCTTTTACTTGCACAAAGTTAAATTGGCAGCGGTGATGGTCTGAAGATTAGCCCATAAGTCGAGATATTGACAAATCCCATCAACAGGAATCAGGAGAAAGGATTGTGAAACTACATTGGTTAATACCTAGCACTTTTGGAACGGTCTTCATGCTATCTTCGCCCGCTTTTGCCGCGAAATTAGAATCTTGGCGGTTTGATACCAATCAAAATCACTTAGAAATTAACACATCTAGCGCTGTCCAACCCCAAGCCCAACTTATTTTTAACCCCACCCGTTTGGTAATTGACTTACCAGGAACCGAACTTGGTCGTCCGTCCGTAACCCAACAGATTGGTGGCAAAATTCGCACTATTCGTATCGGTCAATTTGATGACCAGACAACACGCTTAGTTATCGAACTAGCCCCTGGTTACACCTTTAACCCCAAGCAAGTCAAATTTATTCCCACCAATGGCAAACGCTGGATAGTAGAATTACCACAGCCAGAAGTTGCTTCTGGGCAAACTGGAGAACCATCACTACCCCCAACATCAGATCAATCATCTGAACCAACACTAGACCCCAGAAGTATTTACAACGTAGTTACAGCAAATCGGATTACCCCATCTAATCGAGAAATCCCCCCAGGGGTAGTGCAAATTGATCAATTCCGAGTTACAGGGGATGGGTTTTTTATTAGTACCAGTGGTGGAAATCCTCAACTGCAAGTTAATCGCAGTCAAGACAATCGCTCTGTTAATATTGATATCATTGGCGCAGCCTTATCACAAAATATGGGACAACGGGATCTAGTGATTAATCGCTATGGAGTCCGTCGTATCCAATTTAGCCAATCATCCAGTAATCCATCTACTGTTCGCATGACCTTGCAGTTAGATAGCAATAGTCGCAATTGGCAAGCCCTACTTAGTGGTAACAGCGGTTTTGTCGTCATCCCAGATCGTTTGGCCAAATTACCTGATAATAACCAATCCTCCGCACCATCACTGAGTGACTCCCCCGCAATTATTCAATCTGTAGAAATCGGTGGTAATGGCACACAATTACTAATTCGGGCAGATCAAGCCATATCTGCTACCACTGGTTGGGATAGAAGTTCCGGTCTATTTCGCATCACCATTCCCAATGCTAAGTTAGCTAATCAGGTCAAAGGTCCGGTTTTTAGTAGTAATAGCCCTATTCTGAAAGTCCGTCTCCAACCCCAATCTGACAATACTGTAGTTGTTCTTGTTCAACCTGCATCTGGTGTTAGCTTTGGGGTACTTAATCAAGTCCCATCTCAATTATTAGCACTACAATTACAAACTAACCTCCGCTCTCAACGCCCTTTAATTACACCACCTATCCCTTCTATCCCACGACTAGATCCTCCAAGTTTTAGCACAGACCCACCGCAAACAAGATCCCAGCCCCGTCTACCAGTTCCTAATGGCAAAGTTTTAGTAGTTATTGATCCTGGACATGGCGGTAAAGATTCTGGCGCTCCTGGACTGGGTGGTTTGCTAGAAAAGGATGTCGTTCTACCTATTAGTACAAAACTGGCGAGAATTTTAGAACAAAACGGTATCCAAGTTGTCCTCACGCGAGATGCTGACTTTTTTGTGGAACTGCAAGGACGAGTGGATATAGCCAAGCGGGTTAATGCTACTTTATTTGTCAGCATTCACGCCAATTCCGTGGATAATCGGTCTGATGTTAATGGTTTAGAAGTCTATTATTACGACAATGGCTATGCTTTAGCTGACACTGTCCGGCAAGCCATTCTCCAAAATATTAGTACCCTCAAGAATCGAGGCACTCGTAAAGCTAGATTTTATGTGCTGAGAAAAAATACTATGCCTGCTATTTTAGTAGAAACAGGTTATATGACCGGTCGAGAAGATAATCCCCGTTTAGGATCACCAGAATACCAAAGTCGTATGGCTGAGGGCATAGCTAGTGGTATTCTGAATTATTTAAAACAAAGATAATGATCGTCTGTTGTTCGTTGTCAGTTGTTCGTTGTTTTTTCTTTACCACTGACCACTGTACGGGCGAAGCATTTGGAGAACTATTTTTGGCCATGACCGATAATTTATCTTCCAAATGCTTCGCCCCTACTAACCACTGACCACTGTACGGGCGAAGCATTTGGAGAACTATTTTTGGCCATGACCGATAATTTATCTTCCAAATGCTTCGCCCCTACTAACCACTGACCACTGTACGGGCGAAGCATTTGGAGAACTATTTTTGGCCATGACCGATAATTTATCTTCCAAATGCTTCGCCCCTACTAACCACTGACCACAATCCAAATTAATACTTGCTGTGTATTCATCTTCTATTTTTGATAGTCATTTTGATACTTTCTCCCCTCAAGAACCTCAACGCGCTCCGATTGGGGTATTTGACAGTGGTATCGGTGGGTTAACCGTACTGCGACAAATTTATCAACAACTCCCCAACGAATCAATTATTTATGTGGGGGACACAGCCCGCCTTCCCTATGGTATTCGTTCCCAACCAGAAATTCTCCAATTTGTCCGAGAAATCCTCCATTGGATGCAGCAGCAACGGGTGAAAATGGCAATTATGGCTTGTAACACCAGTTCGGCTCTGGCATTAGATATAGTCCGTCAAGAATTTAATTTCCCCATTTTAGGAGTGATTCTACCAGGGGCAAAGGCAGCAGTTCAACAAGGACGGCGAATTGGTGTCATTGCTACTCCAGCTACGGCTCAAAGCAATGCCTACCGTCAGGCTATTTTAGAAATTCAACCCCATGTCCAAGTTTGGCAGGTCAGTTGTCCCGAATTTGTGCCACTAATTGAACAAAATCGCATTCATGATCCTTATACTACTGAAATCGCCAAAACTTATCTAGAACCTTTGCTGAAGCAGGAAATAGATACTTTAGTTTATGGTTGTACCCATTATCCCCATTTGTCACCAGTTTTGCGATCGCTCCTCCCTACCCAAGTCAAACTAATTGATCCAGCAGTTCATGTAGTAGCTGCTTGCTCTCAAGAATTAGATATACTAGGAATTAAGAATATTCATCCACCAATGCCCACCCGCTTCGCTGTCAGCGGTTGTCCTCAGCAATTTACCCAGTCTGCTTGGCAGTGGTTAGGCTATACCCCAATGGTAGAACAAGTCTGTTTTGCTGATGCTGTCGTATAATAAGGGGAGAAAGAAGAAAGAAGAAAATTTCTCCCTCTCCCCTCTCCCCTCTCCCCTCTCAGTGACTATTCATAGCTTCAGTCACATTTGTCGTTAATCCTCTTTGCTGCTTGTACTTATCTTGGACAGCATCAGAATCGCTTTGAGAAAGACCTTTTTTGCCCGTTCGCTTGGCTAATGCTAATAATAAATACACACTAAATAAGTATCCAGCAGCTAAAATAAATATCATCATGGGCATATTTCCGTAAATCATTGTTCCCCCATCTTTAATTACTAAGGAAGGTAAAATTGCACACAAAACTAGCGAAACTTTAGTTAATCCAAGCACACCCTTGATAACTGTAGTTAGCTATACTAAACTTTCCAGTAGAAAATACATTTTCTCTGGTCCATTAATTTATTTTCTTTAATATCAACTTTCCCAGGCCATACATCCGACAGCAGTAAAATTGCTAAATAGCAGAATTTAACTGCGCTCATCAGCAGTCTACCTAGCCTGTGTTATTGACTTCACGCCCATTTAAATAGATCTACGCCAATACCCAACGTGCGCTGAATACGTTGAGTTACTTCCATAACTGGAAAAGCATAATTCAACTCAAAAGGCATGATTATCGCCGAGAATCTAGGAATTATTCCCATTTTTGCTTTGGCGACGAGTTATTTTAGACCCACAACACTAATTCGTAAAATCACTCAATAATGGTTTTACGTAGGAAGTGAATAAGCTGAAAAATTTAATATCTCTAGGTATTAGCCTAACACAGCCAGCCTGAATTTGAAGCTAATTTTTTCACTAAATTTAAAAAATTTTCGTTGCTGACAGCGAATTTGCGGTTGTTGGTAATGCGCGTTATTTTATTAACATTCTACCTTTGATAACTACGCAGAATTCGGGTGACAAGAAATGAAGCGACATTAAAAGAGCATTTATGATAACATATTTTTAATTCAAGCTCCGAATAACTTAATAGATATTAAAAATCAGATTCCCAGAGGAAAACTTTGCGCTGACACTGGGTTATCTTAAAATTAAAGAATATGTAAACTTTCGTAACCTAAGCCAGAGTCCGCCTATCCATGACCCCAGCCACCTCCCTGTTTACCCCTGTGGAAGCAGACCTGCAAATACTAGCAGATAACCTTAAACAGCTAGTTGGAAATCGCCACCCCATTCTCTATGCCGCAGCCGAACACTTATTCGGTGCTGGGGGTAAGCGAATCAGACCTGCGATAGTGCTGCTGATATCGCGGGCAACCATGCTACAAGAAGATATTACACCGCGTCACCGACGACTGGCAGAAATTACAGAAATGATCCACACAGCCAGCTTAGTCCATGATGATGTAGTAGATGAGTCAGATGTCCGCCGTGGTGTACCGACAGTACATAGTTTGTTTGGTAATCGCATTGCTGTACTTGCCGGGGATTTCCTCTTTGCTCAATCCTCTTGGTATTTAGCAAATCTCAATAATTTGGATGTTGTTAAACTGCTTTCGGAAGTGATTATGGATTTAGCCGCTGGAGAAATCCAACAAGGGTTAAATCGTTTTGATGCTGATCTTTCTACAGAAACCTACCTGCAAAAGAGCTATTACAAAACAGCCTCATTAATTGCCAACAGTTCTAAAGCTGCTGGCTTAATTAGTGAAACATCCCTAGAAACTGCCGAACACTTGTACAGTTACGGTCGCCATTTAGGTCTTTCCTTCCAAATAGTAGATGATATTCTTGATTTCACCAGTTCCACAGACACCCTGGGTAAACCAGCGGGTTCTGACCTCAAAAGTGGCAACCTAACAGCACCAGCTTTATTTGCCTTGGAAGAAAAACCTGACTTGGCAGCCTTGATTAACCGAGAGTTTGCCCAAGAAGGGGATTTAGAAAAGGCATTGGCACTAATTCATGATAGTCGAGGTATCCAGCGAGCTAGAGAGTTAGCTGCTCACCATGGCAAATTAGCCACCGAGCATATTGGTATTTTAGAACCATCAGCATCCCGCGAAGCCCTGATGAATTTGACCGACTATGTCCTAAGTCGTCTCTACTAAGCAAAATTTAGGGCGATTTAAGGTTTGGGATTGAGGAGATTTAATATCCAAAATCCCAAATTTAGTTATGGATTCTTCCTCCTTCTAATTCTTCCTCCTGACTCCTGACTCCTGACTCCTGACTCCTAGTTAGGCAATATTGGGAGGAATTATTTTTTTGCCTTTAAATTCCTGTAATCGTTGCTGAATCAGCCTTTCTAGTTGAGAACGCCGCACTTCTACAGTATTTGTTATATTTCCTGGTGTTTCGATAAAAACTATGCTGTGTACTGGTTTCAGGGCTACTAATTGGAATAAAATTTGAGTAACATCCATGAGGGTTGGCAGCAAGTGAGGGTCACGCCCATCATCTGAGATTAGGGAAACATCTTGTATGGTAGGGAAAGCGTAAATAACTTGCTTTTCTATTCCTGGATTTGCGCGATTGCTCAATGTAGTTAAAACCCAATCCTGCTCAGAATTTTGGAGAATAAAGTATTGGTAGTGGTTTAACTTTTGGGCAATAGCGATTAATACAGGAGCGATTGATACCATAATCTGTGGTGTCACGCCATCCTGGGGTGCATTGTCTATCAGCAATTGAATTTGTGCTTCTAAATCCATCATGAGTTGTAAATGACTTTTGGATAATGGCTAAAACATGAGCGCAAAATATCCCACAAAATGGGGGTTCACAAGTTCAATCTTCTTACGCCACATATCCTCACTGTAGATTGGTTTGCGTTTGACTTGTACACAAAAACCATACAGCTATTATCTAAAGTCTGACAAGTCGTGTCCAAAGTATGTTAGGGTCTTTTTGAGAACTGGGACTATGAATTCAACAGCAATCGCAACTAATCAGGGGAAAATTTCTATCAGCGTGGAGGTCATCTTTCAATTCCTATTTAAGGAACTTCAACAGTCAACTAAGGCTTCGGAGCAAAATTGTCACGATGTATCTGTGAGAATTACTAACGAAGTTTTGCGGATTTGTAATGAAAGTAAACGCATTCAAACTTCCGGATCTGTAGAAAGTTCAGCCATGAGCCTAGCTAAACATCGGTTACAACAGTGTATCCGATACTATCAGTTAGGTTCAAGTCGTGGTAGGGTAGAATTACATAGCACATTGAGTGCCATTGTTTACCGTTATATTAATCCCCCTCACAAGCAATTAAGCTATCAAGGGCGGTTGACGATTATTGAAGATTTTCTCCAGAGTTTTTATCTGGAGGCTTTAAATGCTTTTAGAAGGGAGAACCAATTAGGTCTTACCTATCGTCCCCATACTCTCTTGGAATTGGGAGAATACATGGCATTTACCGAACGATATGGTAAACGGCGGATTCCCCTCCCCGGTAGGCAGCAACAGTTAATTATTCTGCGAGCGCAAACTTTTTCTAAACAGCAGCCTTTAGAAACAAGTGTAGATATAGAACAGGCATCATCTGGTGGGGGTGGTGAGTCTGACGGTTCTTGGGAAGAGCCAGCTATCCACCAATTGCGCTCGGCTATGGCAATGCAGCCCGAACCAGAAGAAGATACCCTGCGCTCGGTTGTGATTACTGAATTAATAGACTATTTAGCAGAAAAAGAACAATCTGACTGTGCTGATTACTTTGCTCTTCGTCTTCAGGATTTATCAGCACCAGAAATTGAGTCAATTTTAGGTTTAACATCTCGGCAGCGTGATTACTTACAGCAACGGTTTAAATATCATTTAATTCGGTTTGCTCTTTTACATCGCTGGGAATTGGTACATGAGTGGTTAGAAGTTTCTTTACCAACTAATTTGGGTTTAACTCCAATTCAATGGGAAACTTATACAGCCCAGTTAGATAATAAAGAAAGATCCATCTTAGATTTGAAGCAAGCAGGAAAACCTGATGAGGAAATATCTAAGACTTTAGGCTTGTCAATGGCACAATTACAGAAACGTTGGTTTAAGATTTTGGAACAGGCTTGGGAAATTCGGAATTCCTTAGTGTCCGGATCTAGTGCATCTACCCATGAATGGTGACTTGTGAATCTTCACAAAATCATCAACTTGCTTGGGTATTGAAAAATTACAGATTCAGCACCTACTTGTACAGCTTGTTATAATGTGAGGAAATTGACGGGGTAGACATTCATTTCCAGATGGTAGCCAAATGATTGGTGAACTCAGATTGACAAGAAAAGCCCCAAACCTTTCAATTGGGAGAAATTCCTACTGTGCAAGAACGTTTCCAAGCTATTCTTAAGCGTCGTTTACAAGACCAAATAGAAAAAAATCCGCCGTTGTTCCCCTGGGAAACACAATCAGTGGACTATCCTGACTGTGTAGAAGAACAATCTCTGGGATTAGTTCCTGTTTGGGGGTGGACGGTCCACCAATCTAAGTTAAATTTACCGATTCCTTTGCCCGAAAAAGTTTTTTGGCAATTGTTGGCCAAATGTCAGGTTTTATTGACATCTTCCCTACCTCTGGGAGCTAAATTAGTTCAGGTGGTAGAAAGTATGTTTCCTACCGATACTCAAGTCATCAATGATTTGGCTGGGTTAGTGTTGAGAAGCTCTTATCGTTCTGCTGATACTTTGACAGCTACGGCTGATGTTGAGAGCGATTATTTTGATTTATTACCACGTCAACAAATGGCATTGTCGTTAATGGCAGCCAAGCAACTGTTAGAAAATCTAACTTTGCCGATTTCATTTAATCAGCCACTGCTAGAAAGACAATGGCTCACTACGGTGGGGACTTTGAGCATTCGAGTAGAATTACGGAATTTAGGTAAATTTACGAAGTTGACGGTTCAGGGTGAATTACCTACACCGGGGATTTTACAACTCCAGGGTAATCCTACTCAAGAATTTGTGAGGTCTGAGACTTCAGAAATACCGATGATAGAGTTACAAATTGATAGAAATCAGCCAACTTATACTTTGGCAGTGGAGTTTCCCGAATTGGATCAACAGCCTTTATTGTTGGCTATTCAGGTGAAAATCTAAGGCAAATGCCATATCTAGGAATTAGATGGGAGCAATGGCAACTGATGTATAATAATCTTGATTAATTTTCTGGCTTTAAAACTTAATTCTCTTGGGAATCAACAATATTAATTAACGGTGTATCTAGAACCCTAGCTATGAGCAGGATACTTGTACTCTTAGGGAGTATACGGCTAGGATAAGGGGGTGAAGACAAGATAATAGTTTTCATACCTAGCATTGTGTCCGCAGCGTCTACATCATAGCTTTGGTTGTTTGAAAATGTTTAATTTATCCAGGATGAATCGGTTTTGGCGTTTACCGGTAGGTAATCAGTGGCAACAAACTAGAGGAAAATCTCCAACAAGGGAAGTGGAAGATTCAATTCCTTTACGAGTGCTGGTGATGGCTTTGGTAATTTTGGGGATTGTGGCCACGGATATTGCTGGTGAAACTCAATTTAGTCTGTGGACAGTACCATTAACTATGGTAGGAACCGGGTGGAGTTACTACCGTCGCCGTAGTTCTAATATTCCTGTGCAGTTCTGTATTGCGATGGGAATGTTATTGGCTTTGGGGGCTTTTTTTGGGCGGTTTATTGGTAATTGGAATGATACTCGGCTAAGTTTGGCGGAGTTATTGATTCAATTGCAGCTATTACATAGTTTTGATACGCCCCGACGCAAAGATTTGGGCTATTCGATTGTGATTGGGTTGATATTGCTGGGTGTGGCGGCGACGTTGAGCCAAACTATGACGTTTGCACCTGTGTTGCTATTATTTTTAGGAATATCTCTCCCCACTTTAGTGCTTGATTACCGTTCTCGTCTAGGGTTCAAGCAATCTACTTGGGAAAAATCTGCCAAAAAGAATAATTCTAGTTTCAATTTTAAATTTCTAATTGTAAATTTTTTGTTGATTGTGGCTTTAGGACTGGGGATTTTTGCAATTTTACCCAGAGTTCCTGGTTATCAGATTCAGTCTTTTCCTGTGAGTGCGCCCCTGAAAATTCCCGAAAATTTCACGGGGCGGAGTATTATTAACCCCGGTTATGTCCGTGAAGGCAAGGGTAATGGTCAAGGTAATGGCAATTATAGTGGTAGTGGCTCAGGAAAAGCTGGTGAACCAGGAAAAATAAACAGTAATTTTTATTACGGTTTCAATAGCGAGATTAACCAAAACCTGCGGGGGGAAATGAAACCCAAGGTGGTGATGCGTGTGCGATCGCAAGCAGCAGGTTTTTGGCGCGTCCTGGCCTTTGACAATTATACGGGTAAGGGTTGGAAGATTTCCCGAAATGATCAAGTTACTACCCTCAGACAATCATCCTGGACTTCCCGCATTTCTATTGATTTTCCACCCTTGGCTACCCTCACCAAAGAGGTAGTGCAAACCTATAATTTGGTGACAGAGTTGCCTAATCTGATTCCAGCAATGTCCTATCCCAAAGGTTTGTACTTTCCCACACCAATGATAGCGGTTGATCAAGAAGATGGTTTACGTGCGCCAGTACAGTTATCAGAAGGGCTAACATATACCGTAGTTTCGGATGTTCCTTACCGCGATCGCTCTTTATTAGGTAAAGCATCAACTAAATATCCAGCCAATATTAAAAACTATTACCTGCAAATCCCGCCAAAAATTGCCGATAAAGTCCGCAAACGAACTGAAGAAATACTGGCTAGTTATGATCAACAAAGGGTTTCCCGTTCTCCAGGGACGAAAAGCCTAGATTCAGCTTATGAAAAAGCTCTTTACTTAGCCCAGTATGTTAAACAAAATTACACCCTACCGACAAATCCTTTAGATTTGCCTTATTTGAATGAAAAGGATGACTTGGTAGAAAGCTTTTTATTCAAAAATAAAGGTGGTTATCCAGACCATTTTTCCACTGTATTAACGATTATGCTACGTTCTGTAGGTATTCCATCACGGCTAGTGGCGGGATTTGCCCCAGGAGAATTTAATCCGTTCACAGGGATGTATGTCGTCCGCAATACTGATGCCTATGCGATGACAGAAGTTTATTTTCCTAAGTATGGCTGGTTTACCTTTGATCCAATTCCTGGCCATCCTTTAATTCCCCCTTCGATAGAAGAAGATCAGACTTTTAGTGTGCTGCGGCAATTTTGGAATTGGGTGGCTGGTTGGCTACCTTCACCAATTACAGCTATTTTAAATACTGTATTTGGGACGATATTTAGCTGGTTATTTCAAGGAATAGCTTGGTTTTTGGCTTTATTTACCAAAGGTTGGTTAGGCATATTAACCGGTTTAATTGTCGGTACAATCGCCGCTTTTTTCGGTTGGTTGACTTGGGGACAATGGCGCAAATGGCTTAATATCCGGTTGTTAAAGAAGTTATCTCCAATGGAAAGACTTTACCAACAAATGCTGCAATGGACTGCTAAACAGGGTTTAGGTAAGCATCCTAGTCAAACACCTCTGGAATATGCCCAGTTTTCATATCAACACCATTCTCCAGAAATAGCAAAAGTAATAGATGAAATTTGTCATGCTTATGTGAGTTGGCGTTATGGTAGACATACTCCAAACTGGCAGCAATTACAACAAAGATGGCAAGCATTGAAGAAAGTTAAAAGGAATCGCGTTTCTTGATCATTTGGGGCATTTATGAATTGCCCCTACGGCTTTTATTCTAGGCTCAAAGATTGGGTAATTACCATTAATTATTGCTCCTGAATCTTGCCAATAAGATGTCTTTGAGTCTATAATAGTAAATCCTGTGTAATCTACTTTTTTAATTCCCAATCCAGTACTGCAGTACTAGCAATTTAACCATTCCCAACTTCAAAAAGCTCATCTCACCTATACTTATTTTAAATTCCAAAGAAACATTTACTAGCTTAGATGGATATAATCTTGCATATATCATAGGGAGTATTTTTAGGAGATTTGGCCGATAACACAGCTAAAAAAAGCATAAGTTATGAAAAAACTCAGATTAACGGGGGTTAAATCGTTGTAACTCCCATTCTTTAGCGATAACATGGAAATAAGTTTGCTACAAGCTTTTCATTTCTCGTTTAGCTGAAATTTTTTTTATGGAAATTCAATTAATCAATATCGGGTTTGGTAATATCGTCTCTGCCAACAGAGTCGTTGCCATCGTTAGTCCAGAATCTGCTCCCATTAAACGCATTATCACCGATGCTAGGGATAGAGGTCAACTGGTTGATGCTACCTATGGACGACGGACTAGGGCAGTGATTATTACTGATTCTAGTCATGTTATTCTCTCTGCGATTCAACCAGAAACCGTAGCCAATCGGTTTGTGATTTCTCGTGATCATCATGTTGTAGATAATTAATCATCGGCATAATTATCAACCCAACTCTATTTGTACCATATCGGCTGTACTATGTGAATTAGACTGGTTTTCTGTCACCAGTGCTACAAATTCTTTAGTCTTGATGCTATTTTGAAGAGTGAGGATAAGAAATACTGCCGCAGAGGCTGATACCGTAGGTATTTAACCATCTCAAGTCCTAAATTCAAAATAGTATTAGTTATTTTAGTCGCTAAAACAAGACTAAGGAATCATTTGTATTTATTAATTCACTTTTTTCACGGATAATGCAAGTTTTACCTACCCATAATGGTGCAAATACGAAAGAATGTCCGCCTCTGGGCAAACTAATTGTTTTAACCGGTCCGAGTGGAGTCGGCAAAGGTACGTTAATGAATGAAATTCTCCGGCGTTATCCAGAATTGCATTATTCAGTATCTGCAACGACTCGTTCACCTCGTCCGGGAGAAATCAATGGTAAAAACTATAACTTTATTAGTCGGAGTCAGTTTGAACAGTTAGTTACTCAAGGCGAATTTTTAGAATGGGCAGAATTTGCTGGTAACTGTTATGGTACGCCCCGTGAATCTGTTTTGAACTATATTCAGTTGGGTAAGTTGGTGTTGCTAGAAATTGAACTAGCAGGAGCAAGACAAATCCGTCATACATTCCCTAGCGCCCTGAGTATTTTTATTTTGCCACCTTCATTTGCAGAACTAGAAAACCGCATTCGTGGACGGGGACAAGATTCGGAAGAGGCTATTTCTCGTCGTTTGCAACGTGCTGAAGAGGAGATTGCCGCTGCTAACGAATTTGATATAAAAATTATCAATGATGATTTTGAGCAAGCTTTAAAGGAAATAGAGATAGCTATTTTTGGTTCAGAGTCTCCTCTATGAAGACACGAAGATTTTAATGCAAGTAATCAATGAACAATAGGTGACATACTCCACACACTCCCTTATGCCTTGCGGTCCCGTAAGGGATACAGGTGAGTGTGGGCTTCTCGGCGACTCTTCTATGAAGACATTGACCGAGCTTTAAGACCGTGCGCCCCACGGTTCTTGATATTAATTGAAGCATTCAAATCCCGGCACAAACTGACCTTACAGTTAGGGCAATTGTGCGTTCTTTGGGATAGCGGCTTTTTAACTTTGTGACCACCCTTCGGCAAGCTCAGGGCATCGCAACTAGAGCATTCTTGGCTTGTCCCGTTTGGATTTACAGCGATTACTTTCAAACCAGCATTCTCGGCTTTGTTTGAAAGAATCGTTATAAATTGTCCCCAACCGGCATCGTTAATACTTTTTGCCAACCATGTTCTAGCGAGTCCTTTTATATTCAACTTTTCCACAGCTACTACATCGTACTTTTTGAGTAGATTGTTTGCAGTTTTAAAGTGGAAATCTTTGCGGGTATCTGATACTTTCTTATGTTGAATACCCAGTTTTTTTATCGCTTTTTTACGACGATTAGAACCTTTCTTCCTACGAGATACGCGACGCTGTGCAGATTTTAATTTGCGTTCAGCCTTGCGTAAAAACTTAGGGGCGGCAATTCTTTCGTCGTCTGAGGTGACAATAAAATCTATTAAACCTACATCAATACCAACAATATTATTAGCATTAAAATCAGGTTTAACCGTTGGAACTCTTTTATCATCAAGGCTTAGAGTGATATAATACCCGTCTGCTTTTTTAGTGACAGATACAGTTTTAATATCAAACCCACCGGGTATTTGACGGTGAACAATTACTTTAATATCACCTATTTTTGATAGCGTAATTTTGTTATTAGTAAAGTGGTGTCGTTTGAACTGAGGAAAGGTAAATGTTTTATATTGCCCCGCACCTTTGAATCTAGGCTTGCCTGATTTTTTACCATTCACATCACCTTTTAACCATCGGTCAAAAGCTATCTCGACCTTCTTGGGGACTTCCTGTAGCACCTGAGAATGAATACTTGTGTACCAAGGGCGGTCTTTTTTAAGTTGCGTTAATGATGCTTTTTGGCTGTAATAATTCGGTTTATCCTTGAGTTCTGGTAAATGACAAACGAAAATGGAACATCTATCAATAGGAGAACGGTTTTGTTCGTACCAATGGAAGCGTTGAGCCAGTTGATAATTGTACTGATGCCGCAGCATATCTAATGTTTTATCAATTTTTTTGGCTTGTTCTCTTGTTGGCTTTAATCGGTATTGATAAGATGTTCTCATATTTTTCGTTTCCTTTCGACCTGTTTATAATATAACATAAAGGATAGCCATTAACTACCCGTTATGAAAAATAAAAGATTAAGCCTGAGAATGAGCGAAAGAAGAATGCGAATATTGCAAACTTACGCCGCCGCCAAAGATAAAACTATTACGTCCTTAGTAGAAGATTGGATAGATTCTCTTAAATCAGAAAATGTTCATTCGTTGACCAACGATCCTGATTGAACTGCGTTCAATTTCGCCTGTTGGGCAATTCCTCACTCGCGCGTATTGTATTCATCCCACGCTCCGGTATAGTGAGCGTGGGGCTTCTGTCGGGAAAGCTAAACCTTAAAATATGCCAGTTAAATTAACTTTATGCCTTTTGTGACTGTAAGAATCAGCTAAGTCAGACTAGAATTAACCGGGCCAGTTAACCTTTGCTGAAATTCCCAACACAGGAGGTTTAATTTTGACGAAGTTGAAAATTGGTATTAATGGATTCGGTCGAATTGGTAGACTTGTGTTACGTGCTGGTCTTACTAATCCCAATATTGAATTTGTAGGAATTAATGATTTAGTTCCTCCCGATAACCTGGCTTATCTTCTCAAGTACGACTCTACACATGGAAGATTGAAAAGCAAAGTTGCAGCCAGAGAAGACGGGATAGTTATTGACGGTTATTTTATCCCCTGCGTATCCATGCGAAATCCCGCCGAATTACCTTGGGGTAAATTGGGTGTAGATTATGTTGTCGAATCCACAGGACTCTTCACGGACTATCCTGGGGCGGAAAACCACCTCAAAGCAGGTGCAAAGCGGGTTGTGATTTCTGCACCGACAAAAGAACCAGAGAAAGTAAAAACAATGGTCATGGGTGTAAATCATCACCTATTTGACCCAGCAAAAGACTTGATTGTCTCCAATGCAAGTTGTACTACAAATTGTTTAGCCCCCATTGCTAAAGTCATTAATGATAACTTCGGTTTAGCCGAAGGGTTAATGACCACAGTTCACGCCACAACAGCCACTCAGCCCACGGTAGATGGTCCCAGTCGCAAAGATTGGCGCGGTGGACGGGGTGCGGGACAAAATATAATTCCCTCCGCTACAGGGGCGGCTAAAGCGGTGGCTTTGGTGTTACCAGAATTGAAAGGTAAATTAACAGGAATGGCTTTGAGAGTTCCCACTCCCGATGTCTCCGTAGTTGATTTAACTTTCAAAACCACCAAAGCCACTTCTTACAAAGAAATCTGTGCAGCTATGAAAAAAGCTGCGGAAGGTAATTTATCAGGTGTGTTAGGTTACACAGATGAAGAAGTAGTATCTACAGATTTTCAAGGTGATTCCCACTCCAGCATCTTCGACGCGGGTGCAGGAATTGAACTCAATGCCAATTTCTTCAAAATTGTCTCCTGGTATGACAACGAATGGGGTTACTCCAACCGCGTCATTGATTTAATGTTGTCAATGGCCAAGAAAGAAGGATTGATTTAGGTAATGGGTAATTGGTAATTGGTAATTGGTAATTGGTAATTGGTAAAACATTCTTCCCAATAACAACTGACCACTGACTACTGACCACTGACCAATCCAGGGCTTAACGGAGTGTGCTACCTTAACGTTACTCCTTACATACTTATGCGTCGCACAAAAATTGTTTGTACTATTGGACCTGCTACATCTTCACCTGAGAAGTTAGAAGCTTTGGTAAGAGCGGGAATGAACATGGCGCGGTTAAATTTTTCTCATGGTGCTTATGAGGCTCACGCCCAGGTTTTTCATCATCTGCGCCAGATTAGCAAGGATTTACATAAGCCAATTGCGATTATGCAGGATTTGTGTGGTCCAAAAATTCGGTTGGGAAAATTACCACCGGAAGGACTGATGTTAGAAGCTGGGACTGAGGTAACTTTTGTTTTACAAGAGAAGGGTGAAACTATTGATGAGTTACCCTTACCTCTACCTACTCTCTTTGCTATGATGCGATGTGGGGAAACGATTTTAATTAATGATGGGCGGGTGAAATTAACTGTTACCAGTCGAGACGCTGATAGAATTCGCGCTCATGTGAATATTGGTGGTTTGATTTCTTCTCATAAAGGTGTAAATTTACCTGCAACTCCTTTACCTGTAAGTTCAATTACAGAAAAGGATTTAATGGATTTACGTTTTGGGATACAATTAGGAGTAGACTGGGTAGCGGTTTCCTTTGTGCGATCGCCCCAAGACCTCGAACCCGCACGCCGGATGATTGAAGGCGCTGGCTCAAAAATTCGTCTCATTGCCAAAATTGAACGGGCAGAAGCTGTGGAACAGCTAGATGCTATCATTGCAGCCGCTGACGGTATTATGATTGCTCGTGGGGATTTAGGGGTGGAAGTACCGATTTATGAAGTCCCCCTGATTCAAAAAGACATTGCTCGTCGTTGTAATCAAGCTGGTAAACCCGTGATTACAGCTACTCAAATGTTAGAGTCCATGATTAGCGCGCCCGACCCTACTCGCGCTGAAGCTACGGACGTGGCTAACTCAATCTTAGATGGCACAGATGCGGTAATGTTATCTGGAGAAACCGCAATGGGTGAATATCCCCTAGCTGCTGTCCAAACTATGCACAATATTGCATTAAGAACAGAAACCGTACTTCAAGAGGGAAATAGACATTCTTGGAGTCCGAAAGCGGGTAGTTTGACGGTGACAGAATCAGTATCTCAATCGGTTTGTCGCATTGCCTATGAAACCGGTGCAAAAGCGATTCTCTGTAATACTACATCAGGAAGCACAGCCAAACTCGTTTCTAAATATCGTCCCAGCACACCAATTATCGCTCTTACTTCCGACTGTACCGCCTACCGTCAATTAGCTTTATCTTGGGGTGTAGAACCGCTACTGATTCAACCTGTTCACAATGCTGAAGAAATGTTTGTGAATGTGGTAGACACTGTTGTAAATAGTGGTTTAGTTCAGGAAGGAGACAAGGTGGTGATTACCTCTGGTGTCCCAATTGGTCAATCTGGAACAACAAGTTTAATTAAAGTGCATTCTATTGGACAGCCAATTACAGCATGACGCATCTAAAATGGGTAGTTGGTAATTGGTAATTGGTAATTGGTAATTGGTAATTGGTGATTGGTAACAATTTCTATCACCACTGACAACTAACCACTGACAACCAACCACTGACAACTGACAACTGACCACTGACAACTGACAACTGACCACTGACATTGGAGTATGTTATGCCTAAGAACTTACTGGAAGCACTACGGGCAGTGACCGTTGTGGTAGCGGATACCGGAGATATCCAATCAATTGAACAGTTTAAACCTCAAGATGCTACTACCAATCCCTCACTGATTACTGCTGCGGCACAAATGCCGGAATATCAGGATATTGTTGATCAGACTTTACTGAAAGCTAAAAAAGATGCTGGCGCTGGTGCTAGTCAAGCACAGGTGGTATCTCTAGCTTTTGACCGTTTGGCGGTATCTTTTGGATTGAAAATTTTGCAAATTATCCCTGGTCGTGTATCTACAGAAGTAGATGCTCGGTTATCTTATGATACGGATGCTACTGTAGCTAAGGCACGGGATTTAATCGCTCAGTATAAAGCTGCTGGTGTTTCCAAGGAGCGGGTTTTGATTAAAATTGCTTCTACTTGGCAAGGTATCAAAGCTGGAGAAATTTTGGAAAAAGAAGGTATTCACTGTAACTTAACTTTACTATTTGGTCTGCACCAAGCGATCGCCTGTGCGGAAGCTGGTATCACTTTAATTTCTCCTTTCGTTGGTCGGATTCTTGACTGGTACAAGAAAGATACTGGCCGGGATAGCTATCCCGCAGCGGAAGATCCAGGTGTATTGTCTGTAACTACCATTTATAACTACTATAAAAAGTTTGGTTATAAAACCGAGGTAATGGGCGCTAGTTTCCGCAATATTGGCGAAATTACTGAATTAGCTGGTTGCGATTTGCTGACTATTTCTCCAGGGTTGTTGACAGAATTGCAAAATACTGTCACAGAATTACCCCGCAAACTTGATCCTGCTAAGGTAGCAAATCTATCAATTGCCAAAATTTCTATTGATCAAGCCACCTTTGAGCAAATGCACAATGGCGATCGCATGGCTTCTGATAAACTTGCAGAAGGTATTGATGGTTTTACCAAGGCTTTGATTTCTTTGGAAAAACTATTGGCCGAAAGATTGGCTGGTTTAGAAAGTGAAAAGGTAACTGCTTAATAATTGGTGATGGGTAATAGGTAATTGGTAAAATCCTTACCTATTCTCTATTACCTATTACCTGCTCTATCTACTTTTCACGGGTTGTTTTCGGATTAGCTAATTCATATTTTGAGCCTCTATTTTTAATATTTTAGTGTTTTGCTATAAGCCCTAAATTGATAATTTTGTGGTTATGCAATCTTTGCTAAAAGCACAACTACGAACAATTAATTTTCCGTCAACTTAATTTGATTTCATGTCTGCTATAGCACCTATCGTCATCGCCGCGATCGCTTTATCGGTGGCTTTTGGTAGGTGATAATATTTACTTCCAGCGGTTTTTGATAATTCCTTCGCAAAACCAGTTGAATTTTATGCAGATAAATTGAGATATTTGTCAAGAATATTGAGAAAATAAATAATATTTGACTTTGCTGAAATAAAAAATACAATCACGATTATAATTATTTTAGTTATTTAACATACATCACCAAGATTCACTACGGTTAATTTATATGCACACTTCAAAGTTTCAACTTTTCAACTACAAATCTTTTCAAGATTCTGGTCTACTGGAATTTACACCGGGTATTAATATTATTGTTGGTCAGAATAATGCAGGTAAAACAGCACTATTAGAAGCACTTACATTAAATTTTGGTGATGTCCCACATCGTAGTATTAAAACTTTAAAGACACCGTTATCTACATTGGATAATACTCTCTCAAAATCCAAAATATATATATATCTTGAGAAAAAAGAATTAAGGTTAATGATAGATCAGCATTTACCATTATTAATTCCAATGGAAGCTAACATGGAAGCTAACGGAGAACAAGCAGAGAAGACAGTAAATAAATTTATTGAATGGATGAATCAAGACAATGATGTAAAATTTTTAGTTTCATTGTCTAGTAATAATGTAATTGATGTAGCTAATACAGATTTAACTTTTGGAATATATTCTCATACGACTCAAGTAACAGGTAGTCAGAATGGTGAAAATACTTACCGTTCTATCAATGTTAAACGAACAGTTAGTGATGAATTAAAATTGTATTCAATACAATCTGCAAGACCCTCTGAAATAATTGCAGGTAAGCTATTTAGACTTTTACAAAGTCGTATATACAGGTTTTATGCCGAAAGATTAAATATTAGCAAGTGCGCTTTTGGAAACCAGTCAATTTTAGCACCAAACGCATCTAATTTAGCTGAAGTTTTAAATAGTTTACAAAGTCGAAACTCTGAAAACTTTAATGATTACAACAAATACATAAATCAAATTTTTTCGCATATTCAAAGGATAGCAGTTGAACCTAGAGATAATAACCAGTTAGAAATTATGGTTTGGAATATAGACCCGAAAAGCAAAAGGGAGGATTTAGCTGTTTCTTTATCATCTTGCGGTACAGGTATAGGTCAAGTATTAGCTATCCTATATGTTGTCATGAATTCACCAGAACCACGAACTATAATTATTGATGAACCACAATCATTTTTACATCCAGGAGCAGCAAAAAAACTAATTGAAATATTGAAACAATTCCCACAGCACCAGTATTTTATAGCTACTCATTCACCAACGATAATTAATGCTGCTAATCCTTCTAAAATTATCATGCTTAAATATGAAGATTGTGAAACTAAAGTATCAGTGATAAATGCTAAAGAAGCAAGAGAACAACGGTCACTTTTAGCAGAAGTTGGTGTGAGTTTATCAGACGTTTTTGGTGCTGATAATATTCTTTGGGTAGAAGGTCCAACAGAACAGATATGCTTTCCATTAATTTTAGAGAAATTAGCCGAAAAATCATTGTTAGGTACTACAATTTTGGCTGTTCAGGATGTAGGACGTTTAGATAATAAAAATGCTAGTTTGATATTTGATATCTATGACAAGCTTAGTGGAGGTTCAAGCTTATTTCCACCTGCTATTGGATTCTTATTTGACCGTGAGAATAGATCGAATAATGACGAGAAGGAGTTGCAGAAAAGAAGTAAGAAACCTGTTAAATTACTGCCTAGACGTATGTATGAAAATTATCTACTTCATTCTGAAGCAATAACAGCAGTCATTAATGAATGTGACGAAAACCGTGAAGAAAAGCTTACTATTGAAGAGGTTAAAGAATGGATTGATAAAAACAAATACGAACTTGATTATTTTCCAAAAGATGTAAAAATTCAGGGAATTTCAGATAATGATTGGTTTTGTAAAGTTGATGGTGCAAAGCTGCTAAAGGAATTATTTGCACATTTTTGTGAAACGCGATTACCTTTTTCCAAAACAACACATTCCGTCAAGCTTACTGAATGGCTAATTGATAATCAACCAGAACAACTTTTAGAAATAGCGGAATTATTGGTAAATATTTTGGATTTTAAAGATTAATAATTGATATCTATAGTTGCTAATAAATTTAGAAATTTTCTCTTTTCGTTTTTTATGATTGTGAAAAGAACAAATTTTCAAATGAATTAGTTTTATGCCATCGGTAAATATTAAAATCTCTTCTATCAACAGTAAGAATACGTCCATTTTCTAAATGTTCAGCAAGTACAACCAGGGAAGCATCAGCTAAATCCATTGGTAAATTTGCGTAATTTTCCATTAATTGAATCATCCTTTCAACATGATACTTTTCGAGATCAAAAATCTCAAAAGCACCCAAACAAAAACTTTTCAAAAAATTGAATGAGGCTGTATCACTAGCAAATTGTGTTAACATATAACAAGTTTCAGTAACTACTGGATAAGTTGAAATCAGTGGTTCTGAAATACTATTAAACGCAATTTGTGCTTGAAAATGATAAGTATCTCTTTGGTTAAACAAAGCTAAAAAAGCACCAGTATCAACAATAATCATAATCGCTCTTTTTCTTGTTTATCCTGAAGATAGTTAGCCATTTTTGTTTTATAAGTAACAGATAGATCAGAATCACCATTAAAACATCCGACTAAACCAAGTTCTTTAAATATTGCTAATGGAGTTTTGTTATTAGTCTGAACTTGGTTATAGTATTTTTCAATAGCTTGTTTAATAGCTTCACTAAAATCTTGATTCGTTTGTTGCTGAATATACGCAAGTTTTTCAACACAGTCATCATCAAGTTGGATTTCCAATTGCATAAAATTACCTCTACTGGCAAAATTAACGGCTAACTATCTATAAATTTACGTTAGCATCTAATCAAATAAATTTCAAAAAATAGCTGCCCTCTATCATATTCTTCCAACTGCTCCAATTTCATTCAGTCGAAACATACAATGTACCGCATGAAGGTGTTTTTTCGTAGTTATGCAATTTCTACTAAAAGCACAACTACGAAGGGTTGATTTCCGTCAACTTACTTTGACTTCATGTCAGCTATAGCACCTCTAGTCATGGCGGCGATCGCTTTATCGGTGGCTTTTGGTAAGTGATAATATTTACCTCCGGCTGTTTTTGATAATTCCTTCGCAAAGCCAGTGGATACAAACTTACTTTCCGTATCAATTACCAACAACTGCATCCCTGAAGCTCGAATTCTGCCGGCAATATCTAATAATTCGGCTTTGATATCCGGCTTTTCTCCTGGTTCCATGGGTTCACCTAAAGAACGAGCTAAAGGAATATTACCACGTCCATCAGTAATTGCCACTATCACAACCTGCCCGATATCCCCACCCATTTGGGCATTTATCCCCACCCGTACCGCTTGAGTTAAACCATGTGCGAGAGGTGAACCACCACCGCAGGGTAATCTTTCTAACCTATTCTTAGCTAAAGCAATGGAACGGGTAGGAGGTAATAAAACTTCCGCTTGTTCTCCTCGGAAGGGGATCAAAGATACTTGATCACGATTTTGATACGCTTCTGTCAAAAGCTGCATCACCGCACCTTTAGCGGATTGCATCCGATTTAAAGCCATTGAACCAGAAGCATCTACAACAAACACCACCAACGCACCTGCTTTTCTCACTAACCGCTTAGAACGGATATCTCCCTGTTCGACAATCACCTTTTTATCAGGTTGTCTAGCCCGGCGTGCTTTTTGATATGGGGCTGCGGCTCGCAGTGTGGCATCTACGGCTATTCTTCTCGCTTTACCTTTGGGAATCATCGGCTTAATGTACCGTCCCCTATCGTCTGAGAAGATAATACTGCGACTTCCAGATTTACCTTGCTTTTGTGCCATTTGGGTAAAATAAAGCACCTCTGGGTCGAGAATTACCCCTTCTGGATCAAAGATAAATTCTTCGGGAATGTCTGGGGGTTCTTGCTGTTCTTGGTCTTCTTCTTTCTCTTCTTCCTGTTCTTCCTCTTGTTCTTCTTCTGATTCCGACTCGTCTTGATTTTCTTGTGGTGGGGGAGGTGGTGGTGGTTGCTGTTCTTCTGGTGGAGTTTGAATAATTGTGGTTCGGGGAACTATCACCAATTCCACTGCGCGACGTAAATCTTCAGCGGTGACGGTACTGCGTCCTTCTAAGGCTGCTGCGGCTTTGGCTACGCGCACTGCAAATAATTCTGCCCGATGTCCTTCTACACCCCCGCGAATGGCTTCATTGACGAGGTAGGTAATTTGTTCTTGGGTAATGGTGACTTCTTTTAACCATTCCCGTGCCAGGATGATTTGGGTTTTGAGTGAGTCTATATCTTCGCTGTATTGTTGCAGAAATTCTGTGGGAGACTGGGAATAGGCGATCGCTTGTTCAACTGCCTGTACTCTTTGATCTATACCCAGAACTCCGTCTGCTGATAGGGCGATCGCTATTCTATCAAGTAAATGCTCTCTGAGCGCTCCTTCTTCTGGATTATAAGTGGCAATAAACAAAGTTTTGCAAGGATGTTGAAAACTGATTCCTTCCCGTTCAATTTGGTTACGTCCGTCCGATAATACCGATAAGAGTTGGTTACTAATTTGGTCATCTAATAAATTGATTTCATCCACATACAGCACCCCACGGTTAGCTGTAGCCAGTAATCCCGGTTGAAAAATTGTATCACCTTGTTTAACCGACTGTTCCACGTCCACAGAACCTAAAAGTCGGTCTTCCGTAATCCCCAGAGGAATCTGCAAAAAAGGTGCAGGGATAATTTCCGTTTCTATCTCCTGTCTTTGTTCCGCTAAAAGTTTATCATCCCATTCTTCGGGGTGGTTGGGGTCACAGTTGCTAACAGAACCTTTGACAACTTCAATAGGTGGTAATAAAGCGTGAATAGCCCGCGCCATCACAGATTTAGCCGTACCGCGACGACCTGCAATTACCACACCCCCCAAAACGGGATCTACTGCTGTCAACAGCAAAGCTATTTTAATTGCTTCTTGACCAACTACAGCAGCCAAGGGAAAAGCAGTCATTGTCGGGGTAAGAGTAGGCGATCGCATTGTTTCCTTAATAGTTATTATAGTTTTAGCATAGCAATTCCTGGCACATTTTAGAATATATATAATGGCAATTCCTCAAGGAGCAAGATATATGACTACAATTCAGGTTAAAAGCTTCACCTTAGAAGAATATCACCAACTCACTGAAATTTTCCTGTCTATTAAGATCCCCGACTTCTCAAAGAAGTCGGGGATCTGGTTTCTCTGGTTTCTCTGTTTTCTCAACCTACATTAATCGAAAGTTACTAAAAATCATGAACCAACCACTAAACCAAGAACAATTAAACCAGATTATTGCTGAAGTTCAAACATTACAATTACGTCAAGAATCAGAACTTAATCAACAGCAAATTAAAGAGATTTTACAAGATTTAAATCTACCACCTGAATTATTAGATGAAGCCTTAATTCAAATTCGGCGTAAACAAGCTTTAGAAGTTCAACAAAGCCGTAATAAATTAATTGGTTTTGTAGTGGCGACATCTGTAATTATCGGTATAGGATTAACAGTGTTTTTTCATCAACAAAAAAGTTCTTTATTGGCTAATATTTCCGCACAACAAGACAAAATTACCCTAACATCAAATAATGAAAATTTAAAAAATATCTCCCGTCAAACTAATTCAGAACTTGTTTATCGTGTGACTTTGAAAAATGCACCTATAGGTAAAAAACTCAATCTTTCTTGTAATTGGATTGATCCAAATGGTCAAGTTGTTAAACAAAATCAATATCAAACTCGTGAAATAAAAACTTCAGTTTGGGATACTGTTTGTCGTTATAGTATTAATCCTACCGCATCTGTGGGAAATTGGCAAGTACAAATGTTGCTTCAAGGTCGGAAAATTAGTGAAGAAACTTTTGTGGTGCAATAGTTATGTTTCCTTTTCATTTTATTGGTTATTGGGGTGATAGGAGAAAAGAGTTTCTCACGCAAAGGCGCAAAGGCGCAAAGGAGGAAGGAAATTTTTTTTGGGATGTTATTTATGTTGGTTGTGAGTCTGTACCTGTGTTACCGCAAAATATGATTGCGGGTATTTCTGCTGGGGGATTTTCTGATGCTTTTGATGTTTGGGTAAGGGTAGAGGAAGATAGGTTAATTTTGGGTAGGGAAGCTTTTGGACGAGTTTCTTTATTTTGGACTCGACAAGGTGGGGTGCTTTGGTTTGCTTCTCAATTACAATTACTTTTAGAAGTTATAGAAAAACCGGAAGTTAATATTTCTGGTTTATATGGTTATAGTTGTTTTTCTTATGTTCCTAATCCTCTGACTCCTGTTAATGAGGTGTTTTCTGTAGCTGCGGGAACTGAGATTATTTGGAAAGATGTTGATAATCCTCAAGTTCATAGTATTTATCAATGGTGTGAATCAAAGTCACAAATTCAAGATGAAAATACAGCAGTTTCTCAATTACAAGTTTTACTGAAAAATTCTATTCAAACACAAATTTCTAATTTAAAAGATGAACCTGTGGGGGTTTTTCTGTCTGGGGGTTTGGATTCTTCTATTGTTGCGGCTTTGTTGGTAGAAGCTGGGATAAAAGTTCGTGCTTACTCTTTGGATTTTGGTAAGGTGGGAATTTCTGAATATCCCTATGCGGAACAAGTTGCAAAGTTTCTGAATATTCCTTTAGTTAAAGTTGATGCTAGTCCTGGTAAGATTAAACAGGCTCTAATTCCTACTATCAAAGCTTTAGATTTACCTTTTGGTGACGGTGTGACTGTTCCTTTATATCTCCTCAATCAAGTTGCTAGTCAAGAAACTCAAGTGATTTTTAATGGTGAAGGTGGTGATCAATTATTTGCTGGTTGGACTAATAAACCTTTAATTGCTGCGGGTATTTATCAATCTGAACATCCTGATAAAGAAGAAAGTTTTATTCACCAATATCTGCGGACTTTTCACCGTCTTTGGGGTTATGAATCAAGGATTTATCAGCCGGAGATATATGCTCAGATTCAAGGTTTAAATGCTCAGGAATGGTTGTTAAATGCTCTTGATGCTAGTTTTTGTCCTTCGTTGTTACATCGTCTCCGTCGTGCCAGTTTGATGTTAAAAGGAGCGCAAAATATTCATCCCCGTGCGACTGCGTTGGGTTTTGCTCATGGGTTAGGTGTGCGATCGCCCTTTTGTGATTTACTTTTAGCAGAATGGACTTTTCAGCTATCTGGGGAACTCTGTCTAAACGGTGCTTGTGAGAAGTATATCCTCAAACGAGCAGCAGAAAATTGGCTACCTTCAGAAATAGTTTGGCGACAAAAACGCGGTATGGGTGTTCCCTTAACCTCTTGGTGTTTAAATGATTATTGGCATGATCTTGGTAATTGGTTAAATCCTGGTATACTAAAATCGGATGGCTGTTTTTTTCCTGATATTGCGTCACAAATTGTTACAGGTGAACTAGGAGGACAAATTCAAGGACGACGAATTGGTGAAAGTCTGTGGTTATTGATAATGTGGCAACTTTGGCATTATCATGTTTTTGGTTCTAAATTAGGCAAAAAGTCTTTATCTCATCCATTTATTTTACCTCGATGGTTATGGAAAAAGTTACAGCAATCCCAAATTTAGAATTAGAACTTGCACAGGAGTTATTGCAAGTTTACGGTTCTCCTTTATACGTCTACAACGGCGATATTTTACGCCAAACTATTTCATATATTACCAAAGCTATTAGTTATCCCCATACTCAGTTTCATTTTGCTAGTGTAACAAATAGTAATATTGCATTACTAAAAATATTTAAAAACGCCGGTTGGGGACTTCATGCTAATACTCCAGGTGATATTTATTTGGGTTTAAATGCGGGTTTTTATGCTGGTGATATCGTATATAGCGGTAGTAATTTGAATTGGGAGGAAATGGAACAGGTTCTTGGTTGGGGTGTAACAACTCTCAATTTAGATAGTATTTCTCAGTTGCGTTTGTGTTGTGAGGTTTTTTTATTTCGCGCAAAGACGCAGAGAAGCAAAGACGCAAAGTTAAATATTGGTTTGCGGTTGAATGTTTCGGAGGATAGTCGTATTGGTGTTAGTTCGGCTGATTTTGATGAGGCTGTTTCTATTGCTTCGGCTGCGGGTTTAAAGGTGACTGGTTTACATTTTTATCGCGGTACAGGAACTAATGCAACAACAGCCTTTATTGATGTAATTGATGCGATTTTAGCAACTGCAAAAAAGTTACCAGATTGGCAATATTTAGATTTTGGTGGTGGTTTTGGTTATCCATATCATCATGATCATTTGGCTTTTGATTGGCAATTATTTGGACATCAATTAACTAATAAAATTAGTGAAATTGTCAAAAATATTAATTTAATGATTGAGCCAGGACGCTCTGCTATAGCGGGTTGTGGTACTTTATTAGTTAAAGTTGTTTCGGTAAAATGGCAAGGAGAAAAACAAATTATCGGTGTAGATTCTACTATTGCTAATATTGCTGTTATTTCTGTACATGGAGGTTATCGAGAAATTATAACTTTGAAAAATTCAACTTCTCAAAAATATCTAACTGACGTTTGTGGAAATACCACATATTCACGAGATTATTTAGGCAAAAATTGTCAACTTCCCGCTTTAGAAATTGACGATATTATTGCTATTTTAGATGTTGGTGCTTACGGTTATGCTATGTCTTCACATTTTTTACATCGTCCTAAACCTGCGGAAGTATTATTAGAAAATGGTAGACATCATTTAATTCGTAAACGGGAAGATTACAGCATTTTACTTAATAATCAAATCATCTAAAATTCGACTTCTTTAATTATTAATTAATTCCCAAAATAAGAACAGAAGTCGAGTATCTAAGACCACAATTTTTAACCAAATCAAAACCAACAAAACCATGAAATGTATTAACTGCGGAACTGATAATAAATTAAAAGACAGAACAGCAAATCAAGGAAGATGTTTAAAATGCAATCATCCTTTTGTTTTTGAACCCACAACCATGGGAACTGTAAAAATTACAGATCCTATGTTTACTAAAGTTATTAATGATATTTCTGCTAATAACACTTTATTTTTTACACCAAAACAACTGCTTTACTTTTTAGATAGTCGTCTCAGAAAAAAATCATTTCAATCATTAGGATTTGTTGGTTCATATCTATTCCTTAATATTTGGTGTACAGTCTTTTTCTCTAACATGATATTCGGATCTAGGTTATGGTTAATGGGAAATTTAGTTTATCAAATTTGTGTAGCTATTTATTTGTTTAATCAAACGAATTCTCCTAAATTAAACAATGCTAGTCGAAAATCAAGTGCTAGATTCTTGCAAATCATAGGAGGTTTAATTTTAGTTATTGGAATATTTGCAAGTATGTTTGTTGTTCAGTCATTTATTATATTTGTAATTATCATCGTTATCGGAATATTTTCCATATTTTGGGGAACTGAACAGTTAGGAAAAGTTGATCAATTAAAACAAGAATTTTTAATTTCCCCAACTCAATTACAAGAATGGTTAAATCGTTGGGAACAAATTAATAATGTCCCTGAAAAAATTCTCCCTTCTCCACGACAAGAAATTACACCAGCGACAATAAATCCTGATGTCACTGCTTATAGTTTTGATAGATTAGTAGTTTGTGATAGTGCTAATATTGCACAATTATTAATTGCTAATAATTTCCACTTTGAAAATAATTGTGCAATTCTCAGTATTACCGGTTATCCTCAAAGCATTTTCAATACTACAATGGAAATGTTACGACGTAACCCTGATTTAAAGGTTTATGCTATTCATGATTGTAGTTCCAAAGGTGTCAGTTTAGTTCATCATCTCCGCACCAGTGAAAAGTGGTTTTTAAATAGCAATGTGGCAATTATTGACCTGGGACTTTTACCCCGTCAAATTATTGCGAGTCAGGGAAAAATGTTTACTCGGTTTTCTTCACAGTTAAAAGACGAAGCTAAAAAATTATCTGTAGATATTCGTCTGACTTTAACTGCTGAAGAACTAGCTTGGTTAGATACTGGTAATTTTGTCGAATTAGAATCTTTTACCCCACAAAAATTAATTCAAGTTCTCAGACATGGTATTTCTGGAAGCTTGAATTTAGAAAGTGATGATAGTAGTATAATTTTAATTGGTGATTCAGGTATTAATTCAGGAAATGATATTTATATGGTGGAAAGTTTTGGTTGATTTATTCACTTTTTATTCACCTGTAACCAAATTTCCAAACTCACCAATAACCACAGTTTAACACCATATCTTCCCCAAACATCCCCTTTAAAATCTAACCATTCACGCAATATATCCTGATTAATATAAGCTGATATCTGACTATTTCTATTTAACAACAATTTCCGCGCTTTTCTTGGCCAATATTTTCTAAATCCCAATTGTACAGGAACCATCATCCCACTTTTAGGACGATGAATAATAGTATCTGGTAAAATATCACTAACTGCTTTTTTCAAAACTGCTTTTTCTTCAACTCCCGAAAGTTTATATTCTGGAGGAATTTGCATACTTAATTCAACTACACGCTGATCAAATAATGGTGATAAACCCTGTAAATCTGCTGCTTGAGTTAAATTACTCACTTTTGTCAAAATCTGATCTGCACCTTTAAATTTAATATTCAATGCCATTAATCTATTCAAATAATTGACATCGGCATTTAAATCATCATAAAATACTGAAGATCCATTTTTTAAACTTTGCCAAATTTCCGCTTTTAAAAGTTGCGGTAAATCTAAAGTACACTTTTGAAAAGAAATTAAAAATGCTTGTAATGAATCCTGGTTATTAATAGCACCATATAAACTATTAATTAACATAGGTTGATTTTTCGGTCCACCAAAACAAGGATCTCCACCTTCTCCATTGAGGGTAATTTGCACATTTTCCCGCGCGATTCTGCCTATTAATAAATTGGGAACTGTTAAAGGATCTCCAATAGGATCATCTAAATAAGCCATTGTTTCTGGTAAACGTTCCCACATATCCCGAAAGGTAATTTCTAAGATGTGATGTTGAGTTTGACAATGTTCTGCAACTAAATTAGAAAACTCTAATTCGTTCGCAGTTTCGGTCCCAAAATGAATAGAATAGGTGTGAATTGGTGCAGAATGTAATTTTGCTGCTAGTGCGGTAATGCTGCTAGAATCTAAACCACCAGATAGGAAAATACCAACCGGTTGATTTTCGGGTAAATATTCTTTAACAACTTGTTCAAGTAAAAAACGCAATTTTTCACCATACCATGCTAAAGGTTGATTTTTGTCTATAATTTGTTCTTTTAATTGCCAATAATGATAAACTTGTTGTGATGGCATTTGCAGAAAAGTACCAGGACGAATTTCCTTGATATCTTGCCAAAGTGTCCTTTCTCCCGGAACAAATGCACAACAAAGATAATCTCGTAATGCAACTAAATCTAAATTATCAGAACGATAAGGTGTTAAAGTTCTTAATTTTGGGGCTATCCAACAAGTTAAACCTGTGGTAGTATAATATAAGGTGCGACCACCAATGGCATCTCTAATTAAATATAATTCCTGTTTTTCACAATCCCAAACTACTAACCCAAACATTCCCAATAATAGCTTTAAACATTCAGAATTATATTTTTCCCAAAGTTGTGCAACTATTTGTTGATTACTGCAATTATGATTAATCTTAATTCCTAATTTTTGCAGTAATTCTTCTCGATTACTTAACCAAATATCTCCAACTACTATAAATCTTTTGCTATGACTTATGGCAAATTTATCTGCTGTGGAAATAACTGCAAATTGCTGATCTTGCCAAATTACATCTTCTTTTAAATTATCTAATTTTCCGTAAGCTACACACCAACTAGACTTAAATTCAATATTTGTAATGGCAGACTGAGAACTTTTAAAAAAATTAAATAGCATTAGTTTGGGTATTGGATAAGGGGTAATAAGTAAAAATATTAGCAACTACCAATTACCCGTTAAAATCTAAGCAGCGAAATTTGCAGCAATCTCAAAGAAGTCGGGGATATGAACCAGGAAAAACCCCTGTTTCTTGATAATTTCAGCTAAACTGTTCCTCAGCGTCCAAATTAAATAGCATTTGCAGAGTTTGCATACATCGTCTTCTAGCTTCCACATCTTGCTGGGCGCGTAATTGCACCATCGGATCATGGAGAATCTTATTCACTATTCCCCTTGTCAAAGCCTCAATTACCTCTTGATGCTTTTCGCCAAATTCCGAACCCAAACGAGATAAAGCCTTTTCTAATTCTTGTTCGCGGATAGTTTCGATTTTATTCCGTAGAGAACTAATTGTAGATACAGTTTCTAAACTCCGCCACCAAATATCAAAAGCTTCAACTTCCTCATCTAAAATCTTCTCAGCTTCCTGCGCCATTTGCCGGCGACTTTCATAATTTTGGGCGACAACCGCCTTCAAATCATCAACATTAAAAGCCTTGACATTGGCCAAATCATTGACATCTGCATCCACATTTCGGGGTACAGAAATATCAAATATCATCAATTGTTGATTGGGTTCTAACACCGTTTCCAACTTCGCCCGATCTAAAATCGGTTCAGTGGAAGAAGTGCTAGTAAAAACTATATCACTAGCGGCAATAACTGACATCATTTCTGGCAGCAAATGGATTTGGATCGGTTGTTCTGGGAACAACTTCGCCAATTCTTCAGCCCTTGTGCGGGAACGATTAACAATACTAATTTGAGTTGCACCTTTAGAAATCAGGTGTTGTACAAGTAACCGGGACATTTTCCCAGCACCGAGAATAGACACCCGATAAGGAGATAAATTTTCTACTTTCATCTGTGCCAATTCCACAGCGGCCGAACTGATAGAAACCGCACCAGTCCCAATACTGGTTTCGGTGCGAACCCGTTTACCCGCCGTTAAAGCTTGTTTAAATAAGCGATTTAAAATGGTTTTGATGCCATTAAATTGTTGTCCGAGTTTATGGGTATTCTTAACTTGAGCGAGAATTTGACCTTCACCCAAAACCAGACTATCCAACCCACCCGCAACCCGTAAAATATGGGTGATAGCATCAGTATGCAGCAACATAAACAAATGATGTCTTAAAGACATAATCGGCAATTTGCTATGTTCAGAAAGGAACTGGGTAACTTCGTGAATTCCTTGGGTAGTCTCGTTACTAACAATATAAATTTCTAAGCGGTTACAAGTGCTGAGAATAGCAACTTCATCAACATGAGGATAACTCAGAAGTTGAGCGATCGCACTTTCAATTTGAGGTTCAGGAATACTTAATTTTTCTCTAACTTCTACAGGGGCTGTTTTATGGCTTAACCCCACCACGGCAATATTCATTTTTTAAATAGGTAATTGGTTTGGTGTCAGGTGTCAGTAGGGGCGAAGCATTGGGAAGATAAATTATCGCTCATTGCCGAAAATAGTTCTCCAAATGCTTCGCCCGTACAGTTGTCAGTTGTTAGTAGGGGCGAAGCATTGGGAAGATAAATTATCGCTCATTGCCGAAAATAGTTCTCCAAATGCTTCGCCCGTACAGTTGTCAGTTGTTAGTAGGGGCGAAGCATTGGGAAGATAAATTATCGCTCATTGCCGAAAATAGTTCTCCAAATGCTTCGCCCGTACAGTTGTCAGTTGTCAGTAGGGGCGAAGCATTGGGAAGATAAATTATCGCTCATTGCCGAAAATAGTTCTCCAAATGCTTCGCCCGTACAGTTGTCAGTTGTCAGTAGGGGCGAAGCATTGGGAAGATAAATTATCGGTCATTGCCAAAAATAGTTCTCCAAATGCTTCGCCCGTACAGTTGTCAGTTGTCAGTAGGGGCGAAGCATTGGGAAGATAAATTATCGCTCATTGCCGAAAATAGTTCTCCAAATGCTTCGCCCGTACAGTTGTCAGTTGTCAGTAGGGGCGAAGCATTGGGAAGATAAATTATCGCTCATTGCCGAAAATAGTTCTCCAAATGCTTCGCCCGTACAGTTGTCAGTTGTCAGTAGGGGCGAAGCATTGGGAAGATAAATTATGGCTCATTGCCGAAAATAGTTCTCCAAATGCTTCGCCCGTACAGTTGTCAGTTGTTAGTAGGGGCGAAGCATTGGGAAGATAAATTATCGCTCATTGCCAAAAATAGTTCTCTAAATGCTTCGCCCGTACAGTTGTCAGGTGTTAGTAGGGGCGAAGCATTGGGAAGATAAATTATCGCTCATTGCCAAAAATAGTTCTCCAAATGCTTCGCCCGTACAGTTGTCAGGTGTTAGTAGGGGCGAAGCATTGGGAAGATAAATTATCGCTCATTGCCAAAAATAGTTCTCCAAATGCTTCGCCCGTACAGTTGTCAGTTGTCAGTAGGGGCGAAGCATTTGGAAGATAAATTATCGCTCATTGCCAAAAATAGTTCTCCAAATGCTTCGCCCGTACAGTTGTCAGGTGTCAGTTGTCAGTTGTTAGTAGACTATCAAAAACTGATTGACGGATATAAATTGACTAAAAACTATAAAATACAAAGTTTTTAGATGTTCACAACCTGTCAAATTTACTTTGACAGACTACTAATAACAATGGACTACTGTCCACTGACCACTGACTACCGACTAATTACTACCGACTAATTACTACCGCAGTTGGATATTCTTAGGTTCGTCCCACAAGTGAACTGTATCCACAAACCGAGCGGTTTTGGATTGACTAGAAATAACCAAGCTTTGGGTTCTAGCACCACCGTGGAAGAAGCGCACACCATCCATCAAAGTTCCAGGAGTAATACCGCAACCAGCAAATAGCACTGTTTCACCAGAAGCTAATTCATTAGCGTTATAAACTCTGTCTCCGTCAGTAATACCCATTTCATTTAAACGGGCTAGATTACCTTCTCTGCTTTCACCAATTAAGCCAGTTTGGACAACTTCTGGATCATAGATTAATTGTCCTTGGAAGTGTCCACCCAAGCAGCGTAAAGCAGCAGCAGAAATTACACCTTCGGGAGCAGCACCGATACCCATTAAAGCATGGATATTAGTACCAGAGAAAGCGCAACAGATAGCAGCAGAAACGTCACCATCGCTGATTAGTCTTACTCTAGATCCAGCGGTGCGAATTTCTTGAATGAGGTCTTTGTGACGGGGACGATCCATCACTACTACTACTAATTCCTCAACAGAACGGTTTAAGCACTCAGAAAGGATTTTTAGGTTTTCTGTAGCGGATTTGTTGATATCAACATGACCTCTAGCGGCTGCTGGTGCTGCGAGTTTCTTCATGTAGAAGTCAGGAGCAGCAAATAAACCGCCCTTTTCAGAAATTGCCAAAACTGCCATTGAGCCATTTTGACCATAAGCAACTAGGTTAGTACCTTCGCAAGGGTCAACAGCAATGTCAATTTCTACAAGTTCTTCAAGATTACAGACACTGGCAGCATTTGGTTGAGTACAGATACCAACTTCTTCTCCAATGTAAAGCATAGGAGCTTCGTCCCGTTCGCCTTCACCGATGACGATGCGACCACGCATATGGATTTTGTTCATCCGTTCGCGCATCGCTTCCACTGCTACTTGGTCAGCAATGTTCTTTTCGCCCTTACCCATCCACTTAGAAGAAGCGATCGCTGCTTGCTCAACTACTTCTATAATCTCTAACCCAAGAGTATTTTCCACGAGTATCCCCTCTAAATTACTTGTCTTAGCGTCGTTTAATTAGCTATTTCAGTTTTCAAGTTTACCAAAACAAGGATACTTATGGAAAAAAGTCTTGACTAGCAACTATGTTAAGTTTTGCGACTAAGGCAGTATTGCGAGTTTTTACAGTACATTCATATTAGTTAAGTTAAAGTAGAAATTGCTGACAGTAATTGAGTAAATGCGCCTAGCAAGTTAGAATAGTTATGGTGACAGCCTCTCCACTGTTCCTTACGAGGCTTTTATGGCAGCAAATCTCAAACAAATAGCCAAGTATCTAGATAATCTTGGTTGGGACTACCGTTTTGATGAAGAAGAAGACCGGATTATTACAGGTGTGGAAGCGGAAAACATCGAAGATTTTCTGATAGTTGTCCAACTGGACGAGGAAGGAAAATTTTTTCGGCTATTTGCACCCCAAGTTTTGGCAGAAGTAAAAGACCATCCCTACAAAGACGCTATCCTCCAGACGATGCTGGCTATTTCCTGGGAAACTAAAATGCTGCAATGGGAATATGATCCATCCGATGGTGAAATCCGCGCTATCATCGAATTTCCCCTGGAAGACTCCCTGCTCACCGAAAGACAATTTAACCGTTGTCTGAGCGGATTAATCCAAATCGTGGATACCGTTGCCCTGCCGCGGTTGCAAGAGGTGATGGAAACAGGAGAAGATCCGGGAAATCTGGACTTAGGAGAAAGATTATTATTGAGTATTCAAGAACAAGCTCCTGGATTATTAGAACTCCTGGAAAAAGCCATGGAAGCGCGGAAAAAGCGGGGTAGTTTGTCTGATGAATAAAGCGGATCACTACTGAAATCACTAAACTGCAAAGTGATAACCTGATTATATACTGAAATCTTGTAAGGCTGGATTTTTATGACATCCTATGCAACCTCCTCTGCTAAAGCAGAAATGAGTGAACTCCGGCGGTTAAAAAGCTTATTACCCCCAGAATTACAAAGTTGGGTAACAGTTGAAGGCACAACAGAGGTTAATCCATCCCTGATTCGTTGCGAAGAAATTGGCAAAGACCAAGTGGAAATTCAAATTGACTTGGTAAAATGGGATGCTCTGGCAATGGACCAGCGGAATTTGCTGTTTTGGCACGAAGTTGCTCGCGTGCAAAACGACACTATTCCCAAAGATGGTTGGGAAATGGCCGCACTAGCCATTGGTTTAGGTGGTGCTGTTGGTGAATTATGGGTACAAGATGGATTATTGCTAGTATTAGCTATGGCGCTCTGTGGCGTTTCTGGTTGGCGATTATATCAAAAAAATAATGGTGGTAAACAAGTTAAAGAATTGCTAGATGCTGACGAAAAAGCGATCGCTCTGGCAACCCGCTTTGGTTATAGTTTACCCAACGCCTATAAAAGTCTTGGTAGTGCCTTAAAAACCTTAGTGGAAAACACTCCTAGCAAAAATCAGCGTTCTCGATATGAAGCGAGACTTTCTGCTCTTAAACGCAGCGCCAACAAAGCCAAAGCTAAATCCCGGAATGAGGACTCTGGATTGTGAAATTTTGACAATTAGTGGGGTGGGACACACCCAACCCACAAAGATACAGTCAGAGTCAGGACTAAAAGCCTTGAACATCAGTAATATCTATCTATTAGACTTTTATATTCAGAAAAATTTCCGAGAAATTCATCTATTTAACAAAATATTAAAACTTTATCAAACCTTCTTATTTTGCTCATAAAAACTTTTTAAATTCGCGTCTTTGTTGAATATTTTATAAGTTTAGGAAGTCACAGGTCGCAAAAATAGCGAAATCTCCTTACTTACATCTGCAACTAATCAACCGCCGATTTTAACTTTTTAACAACTGTACTTTGGAAGACAATTATTTTTTTAAATAGCTCTAACTTAGTGTTAGAGGCTGGTTAAAGGAATTTTTTATCTTCTTCATAATGAGTTTTATTGCTCACATTGAGAAATTTTAAATTTAGACCTACTGAGTCTAAGTAGGAGATAGTTATTTCCAACTGTTTTGGCCAATATCCGTCAGGTTATCAATAAATTAGCAGGTTAATTAGTGATATTATTGCTGGCTGAAATTTTGCTAAAAATTGTGCATGAAGCAGAGGATATCCTTGAGTTAAGCTAATGCTATTGTTGACAAAGGTAAGTTTTTTCTGGCAACCCATTCTAGTCCTATAGATAATCGCCCAGAATTTGCATGAGCTGCAAAGTCCCGTAATTCAGGAAAACAGTCAATTTGGCAGTTAAAAAGGGCATTGTAATTGTTAAAACTGTCACAAAAGTAACAATGCAAATCACAAAAAGCAAAACAAATAAAAATCTGACGTATCCCGACGTTGAGATATTCCCCTTGAATTGCATAAAAAGACTTAAATCAGGTATCAGTAACATTAACTTTATTTTTAGTAATCAGATGATCATGAGAAATAACAAGTTGATTCACCTATTTACAACAGCAAAAATTTTGACAATTGCTGCTATTGTGAAGCTGGATTGGGAATATTTTCTCTAATCTTTAAAAATCTCCCAGCTTGTGCTTCATCATCCAGATTAAAAATCAGGTTAATTGTTTTTCCAGAAGAAAATTACGGTTAACAAATTAGATTATATATGGCAATTAAAGTCCAGAGTTTTATGAGTAGTCAAACCACACCAGTAGACTTTCCAGTTACTTACTTAGAAAGCGCAGTAATCTTGCAAGTTCCAGTGAGGTTAACTGTGCTTGAGGCCGTCAGTTTTAAGCAAACTTGCCAAAACTTAATTGCAGCGGATTTACCACCAGGGCAAATTATTATTGATTTCCAAAATACTACTTTTATGGATAGTAGTGGTTTAGGTTCTCTAGTCAGCAACTTTAAAAATTCTCAAGAAAAGGGAATCAAAGTAACACTGCGTCATGTTACACCCCAAGTCATGGCAGTTTTAAATCTGACAGGGCTAGATCAGGTGTTTCCCATTGAGTCTCTTCACAACCTCACACTAATAGCCACAGATAACTTTACAAACTCAGGAAAAAATACTTCTCGCAAAGTAGATCCACTTCCTCAAACTCATAATTCCGTGGCATCTTGGATGAAACGGCTGATTGATATTGTGGGATCATTAGTTGGTTTAGTAATTACATTTATTTTGTTTATTCCCATAGTAATCGCCATTCAAATTGACGATCCTGGTCCAATTTTCTTTAGGCAAACTCGTTGTGGTTGGATGGGTAAGCGGTTTGCAATTTGGAAATTTCGGTCTATGTGTGTAGATGCAGAAGCTAGAAAATCCCAAATCAAAAATCAAGTCGAAGGCGCTTTCTTTAAAAATGATAATGATCCCAGAATTACTAAAGTAGGTAACTTTTTACGCCGTACCAGTTTGGATGAACTACCTCAATTTTGGAACGTTCTCAAAGGGGAAATGAGTTTAGTCGGGACTCGACCACCCACACCTGATGAAGTAGAACGCTACGAAGTCCCCGAATGGCAACGTTTAGACGTTAAACCTGGTATGACTGGTGAATGGCAAGTTAACGGCCGCTCTAAAGTTCGGAGTTTTGAAGATGTGATTCGGTTAGATTTACAGTATCAGCAAAATTGGACTTTAGTTTACGATTTAAAGTTAATTTTCAAAACCATCACTATTTTGTTTAATAAAAACAGTGGGGCTGTTTAGCCACTGCTAAACGTCAGTATTCAGCTAATACCTGACGACTGACGACTGAATGCTTGCTACTAAACTAAATTCACCAGGTTAAAACATTCAATTTACCCAAGTTACAAATCGGCTTGGGTTTATTTTTATGAAAGGAACAGGGAAACTAAGCTATCTACCAGGGGTGAGGCTGAAAACCTGGCTTGGGGGCTAATTTTTCGCGTCTGTTCCCCATTCCCTATTCCCTTGGTTGATAAAGTGATCAACTGTAGAATATGTTACTATTCAGGAAAAACCTATTCACACAATTGCAGTTCAGCTATTTTGAGATATTTGTAAGCAAGTTGAATAAGTAGTGGCAACAGAAAAAACGCACATGAGGTTGAATGACTGAATCTTTCCCCCGAAATTTACCATTGACAATAAACCCTGTGAGCAGCCCTAAAACTGACACAGAAGCTACGAGTAAAAATTTAGCTTTAACTATTGCTGAGGCAGCTTTAGACCGCAAAGCAGTAGAAATTATCTTGCTCAATGTGGCAGAGATTTCTTCCCTCGCGGATTACTTTGTGATGATGACTGGTTATTCCAAGGTGCAAGTTAGGGCGATCGCTGACGCAATTCAAGGACAAGTTGAAATTGACTGGCAACGACGACCCATCAGAACAGAAGGCAAAGCCGAAGGAACTTGGGTACTACAAGATTATGGTGATGTCATCGTCCATATCATGATGCCAAGAGAACGGGAGTTTTATAATTTAGAAGCGTTCTGGGGACACGCGGAACGTATTTCCCTACCAAACGCCGAGAATGTTGGGAGTTAACCGATATGATGCGATCCTCCCTTGAGAATTGCCCAGTTCCTACAGAACAACAACCACTGAATGAGTACGAAGAATTAAAAAATGCCTGGCTATTTCGAGATAGTATCTTAAGCTGGGCTAACTTCACCAAGAAAATTTTTTGGATCTGGGCTTGGTCTTGGTTAGTAGCAGGACCTGTGGCAGCAGCCAGTTTTTCTCCCCAAAAGCAGATTTTTAATTTTCTCCTTTGTGGATCTGGTGCTGCTAGTGTAAGTATAGTGCTATTACTAGTCCGGTTATATTTAGGTTGGTTCTATGTGCGCGATCGCCTTTATAGTCCCACCGTATTCTACGAAGAATCTGGTTGGTACGACGGACACACTTGGACAAAACCCCAAGAAGTCATCAGTCGTGATCGGTTAATTGTTACCTACGAAATCAAACCCATCTTCCAACGCTTGCAAATTACCTTTGCCGCCTTGGCTCTTACGTATCTTATTGGTACTATAGTTTGGCATTTCTTGTAAATAGTCATTGGTCATTAGTCATTAGTAAAACAACCAACCACTGACAACTGACAACTGACAACTGTACGGGCGAAGCATTTGGAGAACTATTTTTGGCAATGATCGATAATTTATCTTCCAAATGCTTCGCCCCTACTGACCACTGACAACTGTACGGGCGAAGCATTTGGAGAACTATTTTTGGCAATGACCGATAATTTATCTTCCAAATGCTTCGCCCCTACTGACCACTGACCACTGACAATTCACAAAATAGATATAAACCCATGACAATGGGAAAACGAACTCAAGCCGCAGCACTAGAAGTCCGGTTGCTGCGTGAAGGCATTATCGAATCTCGGCATATAGTCCAGGCTGTAGTTAGTGATGACCGGGGACGGGTACTTTCCGTTGCTGGTAACGCTGAAACCGCCGCATTTGTCCGTTCTGCCCTCAAACCATTTCAAGCACTGGCTATCACCAGCACAGGCACATTAGAACGTTATGGTTTGAGCGATAAAGACTTAGCAATTATCACCAGTTCCCACAAAGGCAGTATGGAACAGGTGAGACAGGTATTTAACATCCTGTGGCGAGCAGATATTGACATCAATGCCCTGCACTGCCCAATTCCTCAAGGTAAGAGTAGTGCTTTAGAATATAACTGTTCTGGTAAACACGCCGGAATGTTAGCTGTTTGTCAGCAACGCCATTGGCCGTTAACTAACTATTTGGATCGTAAACACCCAGTCCAACAGTTAATTATCACCAAAGTAGCAGAATTGCTGCGAATGCCAGCAGCAGAATTTCTTACCGCCCATGATGACTGTGGCGCACCCACATATCTGATGCAACTCAGTCAAATGGCCTCTTTATATGCTGTATTAGCTTCTAGCAATAGCGTGGATATGGAGCGAATTGTCCGCGCCATGAATCATCATCCTACAATGGTGGCGGGTGTTGGAGAATTTGATACAGAATTGATGCGCTTAACTCCTGGTGAACTGGTGAGTAAATCTGGAGCGGAAGGGGTACAGTGCATTGGCCGACTTGGTGAAGGCATGGGATTAGCTATTAAAGTCATGGATGGCTCAACACGCGCTAAATATGCCGTAGCTATTCACATCCTCCAACAAATGGGTTGGATTAGTCCCAGTATTGCCCAAAGCCTCTCTGAAAAGTTTATGAACCTGGGGAAATACAAGCGTTTGGAAGTAATTGGAGAATTATCGCTTTTGTAGTTGACAAACTTTTGACTTCGCGCTATATTAAAGGAGTCGAGAGAAAAGCGACAAAAGCGACGCGGGATAGAGCAGCCTGGTAGCTCGTCGGGCTCATAACCCGAAGGTCAGTGGTTCAAATCCACTTCCCGCCACCAAATAAAAAATAAGTCCCTGTAATTTTTAAAGATTACGGGGACTTATTTTGCATCCCACATTCCGCACTTCAAAAAGTAGTATACAAAAACTACATTTACAACTAATTAGGGCTTGCTAAATAAAGCTAAAACCATTTATTAATAAGGGTTTCGCGGATTTTTATCACAAAAAAGTGCAAGGTTTTGGCTGATGGTGTCCCAAAATAGATGCATTTTTCTTTGTCAGATTTGGAAAATTGAGGATATCCAGATAATTGATATTTTTGAAAAATTCCAGCCAGAGAAATTTTATTTACCTCTGACATTTTTGTTGAGCTTTGACTGGATAACCGTTATAGGCTTAATTAAGTAACGGCAAGCCCCCTCAATCACACCAGTCGCAATGGGAAAACCCGCAGCCAAATAATCATCGTATTTGAGAAAAGCACCATGATTGAGTAGATAATTAGCACATTTATCCACCGGAGAACATTGTTCAATTTTTAGTTGATGTCAGGTAGCACTAGGACGCATACCAGAAGCCACCAAACTAGATTGACCTTTCAAAATGCGGAGCAAACTTAACCAATCCACCATTTCTTCAAATAGTTGGCGGAAGAGGAAATCAGGATATTATTAAGGATTAGTTAGAATTGAATAATGACGAAAAGTATCAACCATTTTGTGCTACCATTGTTTATATTTTGGAAAATTATTACTGCTAACTTTTAATAGTATTTTACTATAAACTCCATCTTAAAAGTAAAATTCTGGGTTTAGCAAAGAAATCTATAAAATTTTACAAAACAATGACTTTACAGAAGTTAGACAAAAAGGAAGTCATATTGTCATGCAAAAAGCAATAGAAGACTCTACTCTGACTGCTATCGTACCTAATCACTCATCTGTTAAATTGGGTACATTAATGTCAATTATTCGGCAATCTCAACTACCTCGTTCTTTATGTGAATAATAGTTTTATCATAATTTTATCGAAAATCTATCTCAAATCACTATGACACAAGAACCGATACAAGTAATTGGCGGTGGACTCGCAGGAACAGAAGCAGCATGGCAAATAGCCCAAGCCGGCGTGCCTGTAATTCTTCACGAGATGCGCCCTAAACGCTTCAGCCCTGCCCATCATACGGAAAATTTGGCTGAATTGGTCTGTAGCAACTCTTTCGGGGCTATGGCGAGCGATCGCGCCGCCGGTCTCTTACACGAAGAACTCCGCCAACTCGGTTCTATTGTCATCTCCAAAGCAGATGAACACGCAGTCCCTGCTGGTGGGGCTTTGGCGGTAGACAGAGGACAATTTGGCGAAGATTTGACCAAAACCTTAGCAAATCATCCTTTAATTGATTTCCGACGCGGTGAAGTTAAAGAAATTCCCCAAGGTATCGTTGTATTAGCTTCTGGACCTTTAACCAGTCCCGATTTAGCCGCAGATTTACAGCGATTTACGGGGATGGAATATCTCAACTTTTTTGATGCTGCGAGTCCAATTATTGTCGGAGATTCTATCAATAAAGATATTGCATTTATGGCTTCTCGTTATGATAAAGGTGAGGCAGCTTATCTAAATTGTCCGATGAATAAAGAGCAGTATTTACAATTTCGATCAGCACTTTGTCAAGCTGAACAAACGGAATTAAAAGACTTTGAAAAAGAAACAGCGAAATTTTTTGAAGCTTGTTTACCAATTGAAGAAATGGCCAGAAGAGGTGAAGATACCATGCGTTATGGACCTCTCAAACCAGTGGGTTTATCTGATCCTCGCAATGGAGAACGTAACTATGCGGTAATTCAATTACGACAAGAAGATAAAGCCGGTCAACTTTGGAATATGGTCGGATTTCAAACTAATTTGCGGTGGGGTGAACAAAAAAGAGTATTTCAAATGATACCTGGGTTGGAAAAAGCCGAGTTTGTCAGATTAGGAGTAATGCACCGCAATACTTTTTTAAATGCACCACAGTTAATGTCTGCAAGTTTGCAATTTAAAGAACGTCCAACTTTACTGGCTGCGGGACAATTAATAGGAACAGAAGGTTATACCGCAGCATCTGCGGGAGGTTGGTTAGCGGGAACAAATGCAGCTAGATTAGCTTTAGGAAAAGAACCCCTAATTTTACCTATTACAACCATGATGGGGGCATTATTTGAGTTTATCAGATCCGCTGCACCAAAACATTTTCAACCGATGGCTCCTAATTTTGGAATTGTGCCAGATTTGGGTGTGAAAATTAAGAGTAAACCGGAAAAATACGGACGTTACCGCGATCGCTCTTTAGCAGATTTAGCAACTTGGAAAATGGAAAATTCAGCCGTTTAAATTAATAGGAGGAAGTGTTTTAATCTTTCTCCTTCAACATCACTAAACCATGTATTCCCACTGCTGTAATCACACCTCCCAATAATCCCCAAGTAGCATCAGCAAAAACATTAATTCGATGGGCTAAAGCTCGATGATATGCAAATTGCAAAGTTCTTTCATTAGGCTTTTCCTCTTTTACCAATTTTTCTAAATAATTTTCAGCTTTTATTAGTGCGTCATAATCAGTACCAAAATAATAAAGGGATATCAATACTACCAATAAACCAGGGATGGCTAAAGTAAGTAATAAAATTCCTGGGCGTGTCTTCATAAAAACATTTAATATTTTTAGTTTATTATAAGTAGGTGAACGGAAAAAAAACCGTAGACGCGGAGCGGCTTCTCGAAGAGTAATATATCAGGAAAAGTAAAGTTGCCCAAAACCTCTTCCCTGTTCCCAGTTAAGAGTTCCCTGCCCTCACAGACAACTTATTCAGCAAGCCCTAAGTATCATCAAGGGGGTTTAAGGGGTATGGAGCTTATCCTGTCTTATTCCTAGCTTCATCGTCGCCCCGTTAGACGCAAACATGGATATTAAAACGATGGTGGATTTTGTAGATTTACTTAAAACATTCAATACCAATTATTGGCACAGAATCAAGGAAATCTTGCCAAAATTCTTGCCCAAATTCTTTTATTCCATCAGGTGAGACTATTGGTAATTGCCAGCGAACCTCTTTAAAACCGACACTCTGAAATGCCCATTCATGAGTGGGAATGCTGAGGTAATAGTTATCAAAGGTGAATTTATGATTATTAATAAATGTATATTTTATGGGTGTACCTTCGATTAGTGGTGAATCTATACTTTTAATAAATCCATATTTTTCAGTTTTCAGATATGATACAGGTGCTTGAGAGGGATTGCTATTAATAGTAACAAAACGACCACCAGGTTTAAGATTGGCAAATATACTTTTACACATTTTGAGTAATTCTTCTGAACTTCGGGCATAATTTAGGAGATAGGAAGCAACTACCAAATCAAAGCTGCCTATTTCACCGAGTTCAAGTACATCACCAAGAATATATTCAATATTTTGAAATTTTCTAGTTTCTTCTTCTCTTGCCAATTCAATCATTTTTTGGGAAATGTCTACCCCTACAACCTTTGCTGCACCTTGATCTTTAAACTTTCTGGTATAAAATCCTTCTCCACAAGCCAGATCCAGAATTGATTTTTCCGCCAAATTGCCAAGCATATTAAAATATGTATATGCTTCTATATGTAAACGCATCGGCAATTCTTTGGATTCTTTATACTCTTTGGCTATGGAGTCATAGTTACTAGTCATTTTTATATCCTGCTATTTAAAGAACTTGGGTCTTGAATTCAAAGTTAATCTATCAAATTCTCAAATGAGTTTTTTGACCCATAAAACTTGTTGATTTACTAAATCTCTACAATTTGGCTTTCTTTTCCGTTAAATTCAAGGTTAGAATGACAACATTAAATTGTGCTTGAAACTAGAAAAAATTGCTAAAACAACTAACTAACAACGTGTTTCCCGGTTCAGTTATCAAATTAGATAACGGCTTGACATTCATTCACCAAGAAATATCCACTACACCCGTAGTCGTAGCTGACGTTTGGGTGCGTGCGGGAGCTAACCTAGAACCAGAACCTTGGTTTGGAATGGCACATTTTCTAGAACACATGATTTTCAAAGGTACACCAAACTTGCTGCCTGGAGAATTTGATTATCATATTGAAAAAATTGGTGGTGTGAGTAATGCCGCTACCAGCCACGATTATGCCCATTATTCGATTACAACCGCTGCTAATTACCTAGAGCATACTCTACCACATTTGGGAGAATTACTCCTGAATGCAGCCATTCCTGACGATGAATTTATCAGAGAACGGGATGTGGTGCTAGAAGAAATCCGTTCTTACAATGATGATCCTGATTGGGTAGGTTTTCAATCTCTTGTTAAAAATATTTACCAAAACCATCCTTACGGACGTTCTGTGCTAGGAACTGAGCCAGAATTAATGCAGCATTCCCCCGAAGCTATGCGCTGTTTTTATCGCAGTTATTACCAACCAGAAAATATGACTGTGGTTGTGGTGGGGGGAATTGGTGAAAAAGCTGCGAGGGACTTGGTAAACCGGACATTTGTAGATTTTCCGCAACGTGATCATTGTCCCCAATTTACCAAAATTGCAGCACCGGTAATTTCAGGAATTCGTCGTCATGAGTTAATTTTACCTAGACTGGAACAAGCGCGGTTAATTATGGGTTGGAAAGTGCCAGGAGTAGAAGAATTTCGGGCTGTTCATGGTTTAGAATTATTATCAGCACTGTTAGGAGAAGGGAGAATTTCTCGATTAGTATCTGATTTGCGGGAAGAAAAGCAACTTGTTCAAGACTTATGCTGTGATTTTTCTCTCCAACAAGAATCAAGTTTATTTACAATTACGGCTTGGTTGGAATCAGAATATCTGGAACGAGTTGAAGAGTTGATTTGTGATCATTTACAAGAATTGCAAAATCAAGAAATTAGCACACCAGAAATAAATCGCATTCAGCGGTTTTTATGTAATGATTATGCCTTTTCTACAGAAACACCAGATCAGCTAACTAATTTTTATGGTTATTATCATACCATTGCTAACGCTGAATTAGCTGTTACCTATCCCCAAGAAATCCAGTCTTTCAATCCGCAAGAACTGCAAAAATTAGCTCAACAATATCTTTCCCCAGCTAATTATGCTGTGACAATTCTCAAACCTTGTTAATTATTAAGTAAAAAATGCAAACTATTAATAGTCGCTCTCTGATTCATCGCACCGTATTAAGTAATGGCATTGTTTTATTAGTATCAGAAAATCAAGCTGCTGATATTATTGCGGGACGGATTTTTATTCGCGCTGGTAGTTGTCATGAACAGCGAGAAAAAGCTGGTTTAGCGCATTTGTTATCAGCAGTAATGACAAAGGGATGTGATGGTTTATCGAGTTTAGAAATTGCCGAAAAAGTTGAATCTGTGGGAGCTGGTTTAGGTACAGATGCAGCTACAGATTATTTTTTGCTATCGTTGAAAACAGTAACTGCTGATTTTATTGATATTTTAACATTGGCTGGACAATTATTGCGATCGCCTACCTTTCCCGAAAACCAAATAGAATTAGAAAAGCGATTAGCAATCCAAGATATTCGTTCCCAAAAAGAGCAACCTTTTGGACTGGCTTTTGAACAACTGCGTCAGGTAATGTACCCAAATCATCCCTACTCTATGTCAGTTTTAGGTGATGAAACAACCATGAGCAGCATTACCCGTGATGACTTAGTAGAATATCATCAAACTCATTTCCGTCCTGATAATATTGTCATTAGCATTGCTGGACGCATTACACCAGCACAAGCAGAGAAATTAGTAAATAAGATCTTTGGTGATTGGCAAATACCAAATTCCACCAAACCTACTCTTAATTTACCACCAATTACTGGATCACCTAAATCTTGCCTGAAACCCTTAAATACACAACAATCAATTATCATGTTGGGTTATTTAGGACCATCAGTAACTAACCCAGAATATGCAGCCCTCAAGTTACTTGCTACCTATTTAGGGAATGGTCTTTCTAGTCGTTTATTTGTAGAATTGCGAGAAAAGCAAGGTTTAGCTTATGACGTATCTGCTATTTATTCGACTCGACTTTTTCCCGCTTCCTTCGTGGTTTATATTGGGACAGCACCGGAAAACACCAAAGTTGCTTTTAATGGACTTCGCCAAGAAGTAGAATTATTATCTACCACCGAACTGTCAGCAGAAGCATTACAAACTGCTAAAAACAAAATTATCGGTCAATATGCGTTGGGTAAACAAACTAATGGACATATTGCACAGATATATGGTTGGTATGAAATTTTGGGTTTAGGAATTGAATTTGATCAAAAGTTTCCCGAATTAATTAATAATGTCACTGCAACGGAGGCAATGACAACCGCTTGTAAATATTTACAAGCACCCTACTTATCTCTCGTTGGACCAGAAGAAGCCATTCAGACAGCTACTTTCTAAAACCTTAAATTGCGTAGGTTGGGTTGACGTATGTTACCCAACAAAATCAAGTCTTGGAAATATTCGATTATGTTTTATCTTCACACCAAAAAGATTAAAGGCAAACAAAGCGATCGCCACAGGGTAAGATCAGCATCGGAAAGTTATACAAAAATTCTATGAAATTTAGTTTGATAGCAAGTATTCCCAACTACATGAGCGCAAATTCTTGGTATTGCTTACTCTTGTTAACCACCACACCCGCGTTAATTAGTTCCTCTGCTTTTATATCAACAGCAGCAGCGATTAAAATTGCCCAAGTCAACACAGAAGTTAAAATTAATCGTCCTCCTCTAAACTTAGGTAGTCAGGGTGAACGAGTTACAGAACTTCAAGCCGCTTTGACGATTTTGGGTTTTTATTCAGGTGCTGTGGATGGTACATATCAACAAAGTACCATTATTGCCGTTGCCCAATTTCAGCAAGCTGCTGGCCTAAATCCCACTGGTAATGTAGATAATATCACTTGGCAAAAACTGTTTCCCAGCCCATCAAATATTATTACTTCCGCACCTAATGCTGCCAGTAGTTTTACGACTGTTCCTACCCAACCGACCAGATTCACAAAACCACTGACTACTAAACGCACCACCAATCAGCCTAATTCTAGTATTCAACCCACTCCTCTCAATCAACAAATGCCCGGTATTCAATATACTCCCCAAGGATGGCCAATTTTACATTTAGGCACAAGTGGACCGGAAGTAATTAAATTGCAAAAACAACTAAAAATCCTGGGTTTTTTAAATGGTAAAATAGATGGAGATTTCGGAAGATCCACAGAAGCCGCAGTCAAAGCTGCTCAAACTCGTTATGGTTTAAAACCTGATGGTGTTGTCGGTGGTGGTACATGGAAAGTGTTCTTGAACCGCACTTCCCAGTCACGTTAATCTTGTTCTCGTCATCAAACTATGAAGCACTTTCTTTTAACTTGGATCGGGACTGCGGTAGCATTATTAATTACGGCTAAAATTGTTCCGGGAATCATTCTCACTAGTTTTGTTGCTGCCTTAATTGCCGCTGTTGTGATTGGTTTAGTAAATGCCATTGTGCGACCAATTTTGCAGATTTTAGCATTTCCCATCACCTTAATTACTTTGGGTTTATTCACCCTAGTGATTAATGCCTTAACGCTATGGTTTGCCAGTGCGATAACTCCCGGTTATGGTTTTGAAATTCGGGGTTTTATTCCTGCTTTTTTAGGTTCAATTGTTTTATCAATTGTTTCTGGTATTATTAATCAGATTGTTAATGCAGTTGATTAAAATATCAGGTTTTCACTTTTAGCAACGGCTACTGTGATTGTTGCTGGTGCTTCTGGTAATCGGAAAATCTGTTTAGGAACTAATAACATTATTTCCGTAGATGTGATTTCTGAAGCTGCAAGAATCGCGGAAGCCTCTGCTACGCTAGATGTTCCCACTAACTTAGTAATAGTATTATTAGGATTGGGAACAAATACATTATTTAAAAGTTCGGCACTAAAGGTTTTTAAAGGTAGTTTTTCTAAGTTACAAAATTCCAATAAACCAATTTCTGAGGCTTTTTTATCAATAGTTGCAATTCCAGCTATTTCATGATATATAAGTTGATTTTCCTGAAAAACTTTTTTGATTACTAAATTAATTAATTGTTGGGAAATTCCTTTTTGACAACCAATTCCTACCCATAATTTTTTTATAACCATATTATCCACTTTCTTTGACAACACTAATAAATGGGGTGTAAAAATAGCGAGCAAGATGCCCGCACTACAAGATTGATAATATTTCTCCAGAAAAATGGCAAAGGTATTGCTATTTAACTCGAACATTTTGCTTGATATCGTCCCAAAGCCATTAAAGGAAAATACTGCTGATAAAGGTGATACTTCAAATAAAAATGGCAAGGGAAGCCCGTTCCGGTAAAGTATTCTTCATCCCAAGTACCATCTAATTTTTGTGTTTCTAATAGGTAATTAATCCCCTTTTCAATACTATCAATAGCTAATTTATCCGTAGCTTCACCTGCTGCTATTAACCCAATTAAAGCCCATGCTGTTTGGGATGCTGTACTGTCACCTTTTCCTTTTAAATTAGGATCATTGTAACTAAAACAAGTTTCTCCCCAACCACCATCAGAATTTTGTACTTTCACTAACCAAGCTGCACCCTGATTTATATCTCTAGCATATTTCAAAGGATTAATTAAAGCCAAAGCTGATAAAACGCCGCTAGTTCCATAAATGTAATTTACACCCCAACGTCCAAACCAACAACCTTCTATTTCTTGTTCCTTCAAAAGATAATCTAAAGACTTTTCTAAATTATCTGGTTGAATTGATAAATTACAAGCCCCCAACATTTCCAATACTCTAGCAGTGACATCAGCCGTATTTGGATCAATCATCGCTTTCAAATCACCATAGGGGACAGAATTGAGCCATTCTTGATCATTATCAAGATCAAAAGCCGCCCAACCACCTGGTTTACATTGCATCGTCGCAATCCAATTTAAAGCCCTATTAATAGCTTGTTTTTTTAGTTCCTCATTTGGCAATTTTGCTTGATGTAAAGCCATGACAACCACAGCCGAATCATCCACATCTGGGTAAAAACGATTTTCAAATTCAAACGCCCAAGCACCGGGTTTTCCCTGCTTGTTTTTGACATTCCAATCACCATAATCGAGAATTTGTTTCTCTATTAACCATGCTCCAGCTTTAACAATAGCCGGATCATTTGGGGCAAAACCTGAATCAATCAAAGCCCGAATCGCCCAAGCTGTATCCCATACAGGAGAAACACAAGGTTGGACACAGTAACTATTTTCTGTTTCAATGGCGAAATTATCAACTGCTTTTAAACCCCGTTCGATAACCGGATCATTAGCATCATAATCTAAACACTTTAAAGCTAACAGAGAATTTAACATGGCGGGAATAATTCCCCCCCAATCACCTGTAACTTCTTGACGTTCTAGAATCCATTTTTCTGCGGCTTTAATTCCTTCATTTCTAAAAGGAACAAAATTAATACTTTCTGCTAATTTAAAGCCATCATCAAGGATATTAAAAATATCTGACCAATCACCATTTTTTGGTAATTCCCAGCAGACATTATTTACACCTTCAGCATATAATTCATCTAAATTAATTGGCTGATCAATGTTAAAAATTGGTTTTCGATCAAAGACAATTAATAATGGCACAGTGCTAGAACGCGCCCAACTCGAAAGTTCATAAATATTGAAGAAAAAATTATCGGGTAGTAACATTACCCAAGGTGGCAAAGAAGGCAGTCCGCGCCAATTATAACAGCCAATTAAAGCTAGATGTAACTTTGTAAAAATCCGAGTTTTGCTAATACCACCTTTAGCTAAAATTAGAGATTTCGCTTTCAGCAATGCGGTATCTGTAGCGGGTACACCTAACAATCTTAAAGCCATATAGGCTTCTACAGTTGTGTTTAAATCTCCACCATCACCATAAAACAATTCCCAACCTCCATGTTCTCGTTGTTGAGAACGGAGATAATTTTCAACTTTATGTAAAGGTCTGGTTTTCTCAGTTCCCCAAATCTTATGTAATAAAACAGCTTCCGAAGTGATGGTAACATTAGACTCTAACTCAGCCCACCAATAACCATCGGGATTTTGAATAGAAAGTAGATGTTTTTGACTTGCGGCTATCGCATCAACAACTTGCTTGACTTTTATTCTATCTTGTGTTTGCATCAAATACCTACCTCAGCACCAAACAATATTTAAATAACATAACCGAATTACGAGAAAATTCTTCCGCAAAATCAGCAAACATTGTATTCTATCCAAGTCAGTAAAAGAATTAAATTTGTCTTTTAAATTTTAAATTGGAGTACAGCAACAGTTATGGCAACAATTATATTCAGTTTGACCCTTCTATCCTTAGTCATTTGGATATTTTTACTCTTATTTTGGGGGCAGTTTTGGCGAGTTAATCACCAATTAGAAGCAAATCAAGATAAAGATATTGATAACAACACCTTACCGACCGTGTGCGTAATAATTCCTGCCCGTAATGAAGCCGATGTCATTCCTGTTAGCTTGCGATCGCTCCTCCTTCAAGACTATCCTGGTAATTTCACCATCTTTTTAGTAGACGATCAAAGTAGCGATGGTACAGCCCACATTGCCGAAGGAGTAGCCCACAACCTCGACAAAACCCCACAACTACAAATTGTTACCAGCACCTCATTACCCCCAGGTTGGACAGGCAAATTGTGGGCAATGGAACAAGGTTTACAAACAGCCAGTACCTTGACACCAGACTATTTTTTACTTACCGACGCAGATATAGAACATGATCCCAGCAACTTCCGCCGCCTAGTTGCCAAAGCCGAGGCACAGAAATTAGATCTCGTATCCATCATGGTACGCTTACGCTGTCAAAGTTTTTGGGAACAACTATTAATACCAGCTTTCGTCTTTTTCTTCCAAAAACTTTATCCATTTTCCTGGGTAAATAATCCCAAAAAAGCTACTGCTGCCGCTGCTGGAGGTTGTATTCTCATTCACTCAGAAGCCCTAAATAGAATTGGTGGGTTGCAAATAATTCGTCAAGCCTTAATTGATGACTGTTCCCTAGCCAAAGCCGTTAAATCAACTCACGGAAAAATCTGGCTAGGATTAAGCACCCTAACCTATAGCTTACGTCCTTACGACTCCCTGAAAACAATTTGGGATATGGTCGCCAGAAGTGCTTACACACAACTAAATTATTCCCCTTTCCTGCTAATAGGCAGCCTGTTGGGAATGACTTTAGTTTATTTATTACCACCGATAGCAATTATTTTCGGTCTGGTATTGGGGAATTGGATAATTACCCTGATTTCTTTCATCGGATATCTACTGATGACTTTTGCTTATTTCCCAATTATTCGTTTTTATAAATGTTCTCCAGTTTTTGCTTTTAGCTTACCCATCATTGCTTTTTTATATACTTCTATGACAATAGATTCAGCATTACAACATTGGCAAGGACGTGGAGGTGCATGGAAAGGTAGAGTATATGCCCGTTGACAAGATAAGAGAAGCAAGAAAAGCAGAGAAAGAAATTTCCTTCTTCTTCCTTCTTCCTTCTTCCTTCTTCCTTCTTCCTTCTTCCTTCTTCCTTCTTCCTTCTTCCTTCTTCCTTCTTCCTTCTTCCTTCTTCCTTCTTCCTTCTTCTTCCTTCTTCTTCTTCCTTCTTCTTCCTTCTTCTTCTCCTGACTCCTGACTCCTGACTCCTGACTCCTGACTCCTGACTCCTGACTCCTGACTCGGTGACTCCTGACTCCTGACTCGGTGACTCCTTCTTCTTCTCCTGACTCCTGACTCGGTGACTCCTTCTTCTTCTCCTGACTCCTGACTCGGTGACTCCTTCTTCCCGAGTTTACCCCGTTGACAACCAGTAGCAGACATTTTTTCCCCAAATTCCCATTCTCACCCATTAAACACCAGCCCCAGCATTACCCACACATTAGGATTACTGGTAAAGACAGTAGATCAAAAGTAGTCAGAATATTTAAAAGAAGTCCGGATTGGACATTAGCAATTAGGGATTAAGTTATAGGAAGCGGGACTTGAGAACAGGGAAGAGAAATTTTTTCCATTAACATCAAGTATCATACCGCAGACTAAATTTGATTGTCATGTTTACAGCCAATGATAAAAGCCAAACTCAGAAATTTGCGTGTTATTGACCTCAAGTTCACAGAAGCTTCACAACTAATAGCACAATATCTAGGCTGTACTGTTTTCGGGCAATCAAAGTAAACTTTCTCGTTAGTGAAAAGCTAAGAGTCCTTAAATCAAATCAGGCATAAACTTCAGCATCTTCCTTCGTTTGGGTGTCGTCGGCAAAAACCCAAGTCTTAAATAGACCTGGATTTGATCATAAGAGGTGAAAACTTTTGTATATAAGATGGATGATGAAGGTTTGATCTCCCATAGAAGTTAACCGGATCTGACCATCTCAAAAAAGATTATCTATACCAACTCTGGTAACACAACTACAGTCCAGAGAAATTTCAGCATACCAGGGCATTAACTACTATTCCCCTATTTCCATACCCAGTTACTCTAATGACTCAAACTTAGAAACAAACACGCATATTTACCCCAGGGGTATGAAATTCTATCCATTATTATCATCAACACCAACTCTAGCAACTCAACTACAGCCTAGAGCTATTTCTTAACGCAGATTTATAGCAAATGTTTGTGTAACTAAGGTGGAACAACCTATTACACCTGCTTTGCTCTAACCGAAATTTATCAAACATTCAAAAAACCAATAACACGACACCATCATGGAACCAGATATTAACGTCACTACACTCGAAGATACCACTCTCATTGAAGACACCACTGCCATTGAAGATATCAGTTCTAATGTAGGCATCACCTCCGAACAAGATCCTACTGCCATTGAAGATATTAGTTCTAATGTAGCCACCACATCCGAACAAGATCCTATCCCTCTTGAAAATACCACCTCCATTGTAGACACCACCTCCGAACAGGATATTAGCTCCAATGTAGATATTAGTTCCAACGTAGATAACACTTCCACCACAAATCCCACACCTATTGAAACTTTATTCCTAACCGTTATAGATCCTATAACTGGCGAGACTAGCCTTATAGATCCTGTAACTGGCGAGATTATACCCACAGCCAACAACGATGGTTTTGTCATCAGCGGTGCAAGTGATGATCAATTAGGTTACTCAGTTAGCAATGCTGGTGATATCAACGGTGATGGAATTGGGGATGTAATCATCGGCTCACCTTTGAGTGATCCTAATGACAAATTTAACTCCGGGAAAACTTATGTAGTCTTTGGCAGCAAAGAGAACTTTCAACAAGTCATAGACCCTTCCAATCTCAATGCTACTACAGGCTTTGTGATTAATGGGGCAGAAGTTGGTGATGACTCAGGCCGTTCCGTTAGCAATATTGGGGATATTAACGGTGACGGTGTTGATGATCTAGTCATTGGCGCACCCTTTTCTGACATCAATGGAGATAATTCCGGGGCTGCTTATGTCGTCTTTGGTAGTAAAGACCCTAACTATTTCAGTAATCCCATCGAACTCTCCAACCTTGAACCTAGCCAGGGTTTTACCATGAAAGGTAATCAGTCTGGTGATAATGTAGGTTGGGCTGTTAGCAGCGCTGGCGATTTTAATGGTGATGGCGTTAAAGACCTATTAATTGGTGCAACTCATCCTAGTGATGACGGAACAGCTAATAAAGGAGAAGCCTATATCATCTTTGGGAAAAAAGATGGTGATTTCGCTTCAACCGTAGACATCCTGGCAATCATCAGTGATAACCCAAATAACCTGGGCTATTCCGTTAGTGATGCGGGAGATATCAACGGTGATAAGATTGATGACATCATTCTTGGTGCGCCCTCTGCTAATACCAATGGTGATAATTCTGGAAGCAGTTTTGTTATTTATGGACGGAAAACTGACTCCACAAATCCCCTTACTTCCAATATTATCAACGTCTCTAACCTCAATAGCAGCGATGGTTTTACCATCAACGGACAAGCAGGAGATCAATCAGGCTTCTCTGTTAGCAAAGCTGGAGATATCAACGGTGACGGCATCGGAGACTTGATTATTGGGGCAAAAGATGGCAATCCCAATGACAAAGAATCTGCTGGCAGAAGCTATGTAGTCTTTGGTAATAAAAACGGTTTTGGTAAGACTCTTGATGTTGCTAATCTCAATGGCAACAATGGCTTTACCATCAACGGTATTTCCGCCCTTGACAACTCAGGTTGGTCTGTCAGTGGTTTGGGAGATTTTAACGATGATGGTATTGATGACATCATTCTTGGGGCAAAAAAGGCTACTGATAACGCTGGACAAGGCTATGTTATTTATGGTAGCAAACAAGGCTTTGGCGCTACCTTTGAACTCTCAACTTTCGATACACCTGAGTACGATGGTGAAAAGGGCTTTATCATTGATGGTGCTGAAAATAGTAACTTAGGTCAGTCAGTCAGTGGTGCTGGAGATGTCAATGGTGATGGTGTTAATGATTTGATTATTGGCGCTCCCTTGGCTAATTCTCAAGCAGGTGAAGCCTATGTGATCTTCGGAACGCCTGCTGCCACATCTGCTGGTACACCTGATGTTAATCCAACTTCCACTGGCACCGGCACTGTTAGCGATTTCCTAACGCTAGTTAGTGATAATGTCTTCAATATCAAAGGCAACAACGGCAAGGCAACACTGGAAGTAAAATTAACAGGACCCAATTCCGGTCGCAATGAAATTGGAGTATTTACTGTTGATGATGCGTCTGGTAAAGTTGATGGTATTGCCCCCGATGAAGCGGGTTATGCAGAAAAAGCATTAGCAAAAGGTCAGGTAGTTTTCTCTACCCTTACTAATCTTCCTGCTGGATTTGATCCTACTAGCCTGGACAGGTTATTAAGATTTAACTCCAATGACAATTTGAGATTCTATTTGGTCAAAGACGGTTCAACCGATTCTGTACTGAGTAATAACACCTCTATTGGCAATGTCCTGTTTGCCAACCCTGCTAATCTCAAGATTACAGATTTGGGATCTGATCAGTATTCCCTAGATTGGGAAGATGGTTCTGGTAATCCTAGCGGCTTTGAGGATTTTCCGTTAACAATTCAGGCAAGTGATCGAGCTACAACTTTGGGTACAACTTTGCAAAATAAACCACAAGGCGAATCGCTGGATTTACGAGGTATTACTGGCGCAGTAACCGCTAATTTTGTGGTTAACCGAGAAGCAAGTTACAACAATTTTGTTGGTTTCTATCGCGTGACTGATGCGAATGGCGGTATTGATACTAATGGTGATGGTAAGGCTGATATCCTCCCAGGACAAGATGGTTATGTTCAAGCAGCTATTAATGGTCGTCTTTCTGACATTAATTTAGCTGTGAACAACGGTGGAACGGCAAATTTCAATAATACGCTTCAAGGTGGCTCTATATATGTACCATTTCTTGTTGTGAATGGTACACCTGATGCCCTACTTGATAGTAATCCTAATAATAATCCAGATATTTACTTTACCTTCTTGGGTGCGAACTCAGATGGTGTAGATCATGTGCGGATGTTAGGTGATAATACCTTTGGTTTTGAGGATTTACGTGGTGGTGGTGATAAAGATTTTAATGATGTGATTGTTAAAGTCAATTTGGCTCAAGCGTAAAAGATATTTCTCAGGTTTGAGAATATTCATCAGAATCAGATCCCCGACTTCTTAGAGAAGTCGGGGATCTTGTTAGGAGTAAATAATAATTGTGTGACTGCTGTTAAAGTTTTGAGTCCTTTTAATGAACCTGTAATTAATCGAGTCGCTGCTAGGGGTTGACGGATGAATTCCCAAGCTAAGGGTAAAGGTTGTAATGAACCGTCTGCACCAATGGCTGATGTGATATTGGGGATGTCATGATGAGCATCATCGCTAACTACTCGCAGGATGGCTATTTGTACCTGTGGAGAAACTGGTTGCTGGAAAAATTCTAGAAAAGCATATCCTTCCATATCTACAACGTCAGCACCGGATTGTTCATATAACTGGCGTTTTTCTGTGGCTTTATATAAGAGGCGATCGCTCGTTAACCCTTTGACTAAAGATACACGATCACCAAGTTGATTATGTATATCTGCGGTGAAGGAATTATTGCCCTCTTGCAGATTTCCTTGATAAAGACAATTTTGATATAAAACAATATCTCCAACTTGATAATTTTTGCTCAAGCTACCACATAAACCCATCATCAGCATCCGATTCTCTTGACCATGGGTGAACTGTTGTAAATATTTCCGCACTGGTTCGATTCCCATTGGTATCGCTAATACCTTGGCTTGGGAACTGGGGACGCGACTTAATCCGCGACAGACGGCTTGATATTCTGCTCCCTGGGGGACTAAGATCGTAACCATTGTTATCCTAGAAGTTCTATACTAACCTGTCAGTTGTCAGTGATCAAAAGACCGATGACTAATGACCAAGGACTTAAATAATTTTATCAGATGGTAAAGACTAATAACTCAGAATCTGCCCGCGAAAGCTTCAATATTTCCAAATTAGCGATTAAGTTTTCTTGGTTGACGGTGTGTTTTTGGATAGGTATAGCGGTAGCTGGTGTCCTGGCCTTGAGTTCCCTCAAATATGCTTTATTTCCAGATATCACCTTTCCGGTAGTGGTGGTAAATGTCCAAGCACCTTTAACATCAGCCTTAGATACGGAAGAAAAACTCACTAAACCACTGGAGGAAAGTCTCAAATCACTGGTAGGACTTGAGGATATTCGTTCATCAACTTATCCTGGTCAAACTGCTGTAGTTTCCTCTTTTGTGGTGGGTACGAATTTAGAAACTGCGACTAATAAAATTTCTCAGATCGTTAATCAATTAAATCTACCTAAGAATGCCACTAAAAAAATCATCCCTTTGAATCTGAACGAATCAGCGGCTGTTAGCTATGCCATTGAAAGTTCTTCTGGGAAGATTGATAATTTACGGCAACTGGTAAAAGATAAAATTGTCCCTAGCATAGCTAAATTACCAGGAATTCTGAAAGTCTCTCTGTTAGGGGAAGTGAGTACGAATGCACCACCACCAACAGCAACAAATGGATTACCCCCAGTCGGCACTTTAGTCAGGTTCAATGGTAAACAGGCTTTAGCCTTTCAGGTCATTAAAAAAGGTGATGCTAATACCTTGGAAGTAGTTAATCGGGTAGAAAAAGAAGTACAACAGCTAAGGTCTAGCTTAAAAGATGTTACTCTCACTTTAGCTGCTACCCAAGCTGAATATATCCGCAACGCCACCCATTCCACCATAGATGCCCTGATCGAAGCGATAATTTTATCAATTGTCGTCATCTTTCCCTTTTTATGGAATTGGCAAGCTACCCTAATTTCTGCCTTAGCTATTCCCATATCTTTGTTAGGAACATTTATCGTCATGGCGATATATGGCTTTAACTTAGAAACTATCACCCTGTTAGCCTTAGCTTTAGTCATTGGCTCGATAGTAGATGATGCCATAGTTGATGTAGAAAACATCATGCGGCATATTGAAGAAGGGAAAACCCCCCGCGAAGCCGCTTTGATAGCCACTAATGAAATTGGTTTAACTGTCACCGCAGCTACTTTGACAGCGGTAGCAGTATTTTTGCCTATTGGTTTAATGGGTGGAGTCATTGGTCAGTTTTTCAAACCCTTTGGAATTACCGTTTCTGCTGCCATGCTGACATCTATGTTAGTAGCCCGAACCTTATCACCAGTCTTAGCTATTTATTGGCTTAAAGCTAAACCATCCAGTTCTCCTCAGAAGCAAAGTAAAATTTGGCTAGAATTTGATCAAGCTTATCGTAACTTGTTAGCCTGGTCTTTGCAGCACCGCTTGATAGTTGTTGGGTTAGCTATAAGTAGTTTAATTGCTGGTCTTGCCCTGATTCCCCTAATTCCCAAAGGATTTATTCCTAAACTTGACCGAGGAGAATTTAATATTGTCTATACTGCTCCTCTACCTAGTCTTCCTGGGGATCTAGCACAAGGGGTGCAAGGAGGACTAGGACAACCAGGAGGACAAGCAGGACAACTGGGACAAATGGGACAAAAAGATAAATTAGGAAATTCGTCTTTATCTGCTGCGGCTTTGGCTGATTCATCATCTTCTATTCCTATTCCTATTCCTTTAAACGATTCTTTGGATGTTGCTAAGAAACTGGAAGAAGTAGTGAGAAAGTTCCCCGCTGTGGCAACGGTATTTACTACTGTGGGTTCTCGTGAAGGTGAACCAAACAAGGGGACGCTGTACGTTAAGCTCAAAGCAGAGCGAGAAGTGAAAACGGCAGAAGTACAAGACCAACTCCGTGCTGCTTTGCCAAAATTGGCGGGTGTAACTACAAGTGTAGAGGATATTCAGTTTGTTGATACGGGTGGACAAAAACCTTTACAAATAGCTTTACAAGGTAATGATATCAAAGCTTTGACGACAGCAGCTAAAGCGGTAAAAGCTCGAATTGAGAAAATATCTGGTTTTGCTGATGTGACTATTACAGGTGCGTCTTATCAACAAGATGGGATTTTGCAAATTGAAAGGTTGAATAATCAGCGAGTAGTTTATATCGGTGCTAACCTGGGTCAAAATTTAACTTTAGGTGATGCAACTGATCAAGTCGTAGCTGAAGCTAAAGCTGTGATGCCGGCTGGTGTGTCTTTGAATTTAGGGGGAGATTCTGCCCGTCAAAATCAGGTTTTTGGGAGTTTTGGCACAACGCTGGGATTATCGGCACTTTGTATTATTGTGGTGCTAATTTGGTTGTTTAAAAGTTGGGTAGATCCCATAGTTATTGGTCTTTCTTTACCTTTAGCAGTGGTTGGGGCGTTGCTGGCACTGCTATTTACAAAAAGTGATTTTGGGATGATATCTCTGATTGGTTTTGTGTTTCTGCTGGGGATTACTAACAAAAATGCGATTTTAATCGTAGATTATATTAATCAGTTACGGGATTCTGGACTAGAACGGACTGAGGCAATTCTTAAAGCTGGACCTGTACGTTTACGTCCCATTATGATGACAACTGCGGCAACAATTTTGGGGATGGTTCCTATTGCTTTGGGTTTAGGTGCGGGTTCGGAATTGCGATCGCCTATGGCTGTATCTATAGCTGGTGGTTTGGTAAGTTCTACTATTCTCAGCTTGTTTGTTGTCCCGGTATTCTACGCCATTTTAGATGATTGGTTTCCCAGGAAGACGGTGAAAGGATAAATCTTTCAGATCCCCGATTTTTTAGCTAAGTCGGGGATCTTAGTATTTTATAAAGCTTAACTTTTCCTGAAAATGTCGTCAATTTTTTTTCCTCCACTTATTCAACAAATTAATAGTGAAATCTGTGCTAATGCAGATGTTAAGTTATTCGGATTACGCCTGGATCTCATGCACTCACAAATCAACGGTAATAAATGGTTTAAGCTCAAGTATAACCTGGTAGAAGCTAAAGAGAGGAAATTATCGACAATTCTCACCTTTGGTGGTGCTTATTCTAATCATATTTATGCTACCGCTGCCGCAGGAAATCTGTTTGGTTTTCGCACTATTGGCGTAATTCGTGGAGAAGAAAATATTCCTTTAAATCCTACTCTAGAATTTGCAGTAGCACAGGGAATGCAATTAGTATATATTGATCGGCAGACCTATAAAAAACGCCATACAGAAGAATTACAAAATCAGTTAAAACAGCAATTTGGAGAAGTATTTATGATTCCTGAAGGGGGTTGTAATTTAAATGGTATGCGTGGCTGTACAGAAATATTACAAACAGTTAAAGGATTTGATACTATCTGTTTAGCTTGCGGTACAGGAACAACATTAGCAGGAATGACACTATCATTAAATCAAGAACAAAGGGTGATTGGTTTTCCTGTTTTGAAAGGTGGTGATTTTCTCAAGGAAGATATCAATAACTTATTAACAAATTATCTAGCTTCTGATTTACCAACACCTGTTAATTTTCCTGCACCTTGGGAACTTGTATCTGATTATCATTTTGGTGGTTACGCTAAGGTAACTAATAAATTAAAGCTCTTTTGTCAAGATTTCCAACAACAACATGATATACCTTTAGATTATATATATACAGGCAAAATGTTTTATGGAGTGATGGATTTAATTGCAAAAGGGTTTTTTAAATCGGAATCTTTGCTATTAATCCATACTGGTGGTTTACAGGGGAATTAAGCGTGTAAATTAGCCTGTTCTTGTAACCAAGGATCTACAGGTTGTCCGTCTTTGCGTTTTAATTCTATTTCTATGACCATGACTTCTTTTGAACCGGGAGGTGCGGGTTTTTTATGAAAGAGAATTTCGTAGTCTAAGGGGTTTTGATTATGTTCTTTTAACCAATCTTGAACTTTTGTCAAGGCAAAAAATGATTGTCCTTGAGTAAACATTTGGGTAATTTGCATTTGTAATGTGTAAGGATTAATGCGACTCATTTTTATTGACTCCTTTGGTATTTAGAATTATGATTATCTCACGCAGAGGCGCAAAGACGCAAAGAGGAAGATTGAGTTTTTATTCTTCGGTGTTGAAATCTACTTTATCATAAATATCTGTTAACAAGATTTGGCAGGGAATAGAAGATAGGTTTAAGCTACTATCTTCATCTGTAAATTCAGAAAATATCCATTTATTACTATCGGTTTTAAAATACTGCTCAATGTGCATTGTGTATTGGTCAATTAAAATATATTCTTGTAAGCTAGGAATTGTCCGATACGCTGCAAATTTTTCATCTCTATCATAACTTTTGGTAGATTTTGATAATACTTCTGCAATCATCACAGGATTTACTAAGGTGTCTTTTCTTCCTTGTTCATATTCTAAGGGAGTTTTCACAACCATAATATCAGGGTAGGTATGAATTTTTCTGGTGGGAATCCAAAGACGTTGATCTGTGACAAAGACTTGATAAGGTTGACGTTTGAGAAGATAATTGAGTGTACCACTGAAATTAAGTGCAAGTTGGTTGTGATTGGGTGTTCCGCCTGTCATGGGTATAATTAATCCGTTGATATATTCGTGACGTATTTCTGAGTTTACCTCTAATTCTAGGTATTCTTCAGGGGAATAGTAGCGTGTTTCTTGTGCAAGAGTCATAATTTTAATTTATAGGTTTTATGGGTTGGGTATCGCTTCTACAAATTTCTCAACTCAGTTATAATTATAGTCTAGCAGTTTGTTCGATTTGATAAAACATGAGTGGTAAGGACAAAGAACTTATGGTGATATTGTTATCTTTAAATTTTGAGATTACAAATCATACAAATCCTTAAACCATTTAACAAATACTTGTGCTTTGGGATGTTGTGGATCTAGAATTTTCTCCTGAATAGCATTATGTAATTGTCTTCCTGGAGGATTTTGCCAAGCTAACCAAGAATAAATACGAGCTTTATCAATATGTGAATTTATAAATTTTGCACCTCTAGCTTTTGCTTCTGTTACTACTTCCTGTGTATATTGCCAAAGAGGTTCGCTTTCATCTGGAATCATGTAAGCTAAAAATGTTTCTAACATACCTTTCAGTTGATTATCTGGCATAATCCAAACACCAAATTTCTTATCATCTAGTGTCTTAATAATTAATCCTGTTTCTGGAATTTGTTCAGGAAGAGTAGGAATACTTTCAATGTGCAAACAAGCATTCCTAATCATGTTCCAACTGTCAGAAACATTTTCGTCAGCATCAATCATTAAACCTAAATGTGTTAATCCTCTGGCCTGTAACTCTGTAGAGATAAGGTCAGATGTGAGATTGTCTTTACCTCCAATTTCTCCAATTGGTACAATCGGTTTTTTATTTTCAATCCAATTAATCCCTGTTTTTTCAATTAGTTCTGGGATAACTCGTAAATCATCTTTACCTTCGACTAATAATTTTTTTACCATTGCTATCGTATCTCCAGTTCTCTTTGAGCAGCAATAACAATTTGTGCTTCATTAAACACTATACTTTTTTCTTTACCTCTCTCAATTCTATGAATTCTAATACCATCATCTGTTACATCTTCTTGTTCTGCAATATCAGCTAAACTTTTCCAACAATCATTATTATGTGTAGTTGCAAAAACTTGTACATTTAATCTTTTGGCTGTATCCCAAATCATTTTCCACATACCCAACATTGTCGTAAAATGCAGTCCAGTATCAATTTCATCTACAAATAAATATCCATCTTTAGCTGATACTATAGCTAATGCAAGTCCTAAAATTCGCCAAACTCCATCTCCCATACTACCAATAGGTACACGCTGTTTTTTATCACTAAGACGCACAAAAAAACCAGTATGTGAATCAGCAGCAGAACGTAATCTCGACATCTGAGTAGCTTTTTGAACATTGGCTGGAGCAATACGTTCAATTTTTGGATCAATAATTCTCAAAGCTTCTGTTGCTAGTTCTTCTTCAGGAGTTAAGACAACTTCCTCAAATAATTCTTTCATATTTGTGGTATTTAAAGAAGAAGAATTAACAAATACTGTCCTAGACACTTGATTTTTTTTGTCTCGGCTAGAACGTTTAATAAATCTTAAAGATAAACAATTATTATCTGATAAAGCTGTATTTACAATTTCTTTAGCTTCATCTTCTCTCTTCCAAACTACTCTGAAATTTAGACTTTTGAAATTACTTGATAACTCTTCAATAAGTTCTCTTTTTTTTTCTTCATCTAATTCCTCCAACTCTTCTAAATCAGCATCAATATGTAACTTTATACTTCCTATACTGACAGAAAATTCTTCTTTCAAATTGTCGTTAATTCCTGAAATAGAAAATTGACTATCTATATCAAATTGATGATCATAAAATAAATGACAAATATCAAGTTCGCGTTCTTCTCTTGGATCATCACTCCAAAAATACTCACCTCGGTTAATCATTATTTCGCCGAGTGGTTCAAGATTAGTCCGTGAACATAAAAGTTGAATAGCTTCTAATATTGAAGTTTTCCCGCTATTATTTTCACCAACCAGTAAGTTAATTCTACCTATTTGTTGAAGTTCAAAAGATTTGAAACCTCGAAAGTTCTCTATTTTTATACTTTTTAACATAATTTTTAAGATGGAGACAAAAGAGAAATAATGACTACGTTGATTATAGCAAATATATCCCCAAATTCTTCAAGAAGTTGGGGATATAAATTACTAATTTTGCAACAAACAAGAACTTCACATATCAGACTAAAGGCTTCTCTAATCTTTCTGTCAACTTACGTTTTGCTCGGATAATTTGCCTGTGACCTTCTGGTCGGCGACCAAGTTTATCTACAAGTGGTGCGATACTTGCTTTAACTGTATCAGAACATAAAGGAACAAGCCAGGGAAAAATTCCTTGGGTTAGAGGACTCAAGTTACCAACCGCAGGAGATAGAACATAGTTCCACACGCCTTCAAGGGCTTTAATGTAGAGTTTTTGATTTTCAATTTCAATCGCTTTGTAATCATTAAGAAACTTTTGCAATCGCTGTGTATCAGCAGAAAGACCCCTAATTGTGTAAATCTCTTTAACTTCCTTCAGGATATTAGCCGCTTCATTGATACTGTTTCCCCTAGCAGTACGAACTTGCAGAAGTTTATCAATAGTCTTCTCTATAAATACATTGTCATCCACCTGTTCTTTTAGGGTCATATTGTTTAAACCTATTTCCCGAAAATTGGGATGAACTGAGTCATTTGCTTCTTGTAGTAAATAAAGAACATAGCGATTAACCTCTATATCCGTTGCTTGGAATGGTACATCTCTCCAGTAATCACGAACATCTTGTGACTGCTTATACTCTTCTGCCGTCATGTTGTAGGTTGTTCCCCAAGACCCAGTTAAGGGAGCAGTAAAATTTAAGTGGCAACTTCTTAATCTTTTTGCCAGATTAACAAAAGCTTTGGCAGCATTATACTTAGCAGTTTCATTTGGTTTGGCTGTAGCTTCTTCTCCTAATTGCACTGCTTTCTGAAACAGAGCATTAAGTTCACTCTTAGGATTTTCTTCATACTTATGGCTGTCAATCTTAATCAGATGTAGAGGTAAATAGTGAGATATGGCGTTCAAATATGCCCAATGCCACGCAACTGCCGCCAGATGAGGCTTTTCAGTACGAAATTCAGCGTCAGGGTGTACAGACTTAATCTCTTGAAAACATTGTTGAGCTTTGCTTAGATATTTTATTGCTTCATGATAATAATTTTCGTAGTTATCATTATCATATCCACTTGATTGAAGAGCAATGTTGAAAATAGGCTTTCTCAAAGCACTTCCAATATAAAGTTGCGATTTTGCGTGCTGAAAAAGTTGCTCAATTCGTTCAGCTACTTGAATATGCTCTCTAAAATCTTGATTTGCATCCGAGTCATAGTCTCGAAAATTAAGATAGATATACCCAACTTCAGCCATTTGGCATAATGAACGAAAGGGCATACCAAAAGGGCGAGGTTTCTTCAGTTCACTGGGTGTAACGTCAACCATCAATCTAGGTTGTACAATTGCAGAGGAAGAGACTGTCCATTAATCCAACTACCGATGGTCTCATGGTTCATTCTAAATGACTCATTTACTCTTCCCATAGTTTTTAGGGCTAACGCACTCAGATCACGCAACTGTTCAATTTCACGACGTTGTCCTTGCCAATCCAGTGTTTGAACGAGTTCAGATTGTTTCTGGTAGAGGTCTTTCAGTATTTGCATAAGCTAATCCTTCCTTTAGGTAAAAAATAGTCAGCCTAAAGATACAAACAGAAGATTTAACTCCTATTCCGCAGGATAAGCCTAGATATTCTACCAAATATTCAAAAAGACTTAGCGGAAGGAACTCGAAAGAGTATTTTTTCCCAAGCACAACTGGAGGACAAACAATGAAAAATTATGCAGTAGTCTATGAATGGGCAGGTAGTAATTATTCTGCTTATGTTCCAGATATACCCGGATGTGTTGCTTGTGGTGATACTCTACAAGAAACAGAAGAACTAATTAAAGAAGCTATAGAATTGTATTTGGAAGTATTGAAAGAAGATGGAAAACCTATACCCAAACCTTCTACAAAAGTAGGTCAAGTTGCAGTGATGATCTAAAATCCAGATCCCCGACTTCTTTAAGAAGTCGGGGATCTAAATATTGATCTAAATCCTATTTCAACGCTGCTAACAAATCATTTTTCGCAGTTTCTAATGCTTCTGGTAACTTACTTGCGTCACGTCCCCCAGCTTGCGCGAGGTTGGGTTTTCCACCACCACCACCTCCACAGATTTTAGCTACATTACCAACAAATTTTCCAGCTTGAACACCTTTTTTATTCACTTCAGGACTGAAAGCTGCAACGATACTCACTTTTCCGGCTTCGGGAATAGAACCTAAAACTACTGCACCATTACCGATTTTTTGCAGCAATCTTTCCGCAGCAGCTTTTAATGATTCTGCGTCAATATCTTCCATTTGGGCAATAATGATTTTGTGTTCTCCAATTATTTCCGCAGTTTGTAATAAGCTGTCAGATTTGACTATTGCTATTTGTGATTTCAGGCTTTGAATTTCTTTTTCGTTGTTGCGAAGTTCGGTTTGTAAAGTTGTGATTCTGTCGGGTATTTCTTCGGGTTTGACTTTAAAGCGATCGCACAAATCCTTCACAACTATATCACGCACATTCAAATAATCCAATACCGCAGCCCCGGAAACCGCTTCTATTCTTCTGACTCCAGAAGCAACTCCGGCTTCAGCAATGATTTTGAAAACGCCAATTTCCGCAGTATTATTAACATGAGTTCCCCCACATAATTCCATAGAAACGCCAGGGAAATCAATCACCCGCACTTGATCACCGTATTTTTCCCCAAACATTGCTACTGCACCTTTCGCTTTAGCTTCTGCTATAGGTATCTCTTCCATTGTAGCAGAATGAGCTTCAGAAATCCAACTATTTACTAATTCTTCAATTTGTTGAATTTCCTCACCATTTAAAGCGCGAGGACAGTTAAAATCAAAGCGCAATCTATCAAAAGAAACCAAAGAACCAGCTTGAGAAATTCCCTCATCAACAACTTTCTTTAAAGCAGCTTGTAATAAATGAGTTGCTGTATGATTAGCTTGAGCGCGACGACGACAACCCCGATCAATTTGTGCGGTAATTTCATCACCAATTCTAATTGTACCACGTTCAATGTATCCAAAATGAATAAAGAAATCAGATTCTTTTTTCACATCTTCAATTCTGACTAAAACACCATCACCGCTAATATAACCTTTATCGCCAATTTGTCCCCCAGATTCAGCATAAAAAGGAGTTTTATCGAGAACAATTTGTACTTCTGTTCCTGCTTCTGCGGCTTCTTCAGAAACACCAGCAACTAATAAAACTTCGATTTTTGCTGTTGTTGTTAATTGGGTATAACCAATGAATTGTGTGGAGTGAATATGTTCTGCAAGTTTATCTAAAGAACCTTGTACAGTTAAATCAATGGTTTCGTGTGCAGCTTTTGCACGTTCTACCTGTTTTTGCATTTCTGCGTTGAAACCATCAACATCAACAGTAATGTGATTTTCTTCAGCAACTTCTTGGGTTAATTCTAATGGGAAACCGTAGGTATCATACAAGGTAAAAGCACTTTCACCACTAATAGAAGTTAATCCTTTTTGTTTTACCTCTTGGATAATTTCTGCTAATAGTTTTTCTCCTCTATCAAGAGTTTTCAAGAAGTTACTTTCTTCTCTTTGCAATTCGGCTTTAATTGCAGTTTCTCTTTGTCGCAAATTGGGATAAATTGATTCCGAAAGAGAAATTGCGGTTTCTGCAACTTGGTTAATAAATTCCCCAGAAATTCCGATTAATCTCCCATGTCTGACGACGCGACGAATTAAACGCCGTAAAACATAACCTCTTCCCACATTAGAAGCGCGAATTCCATCAGCAATCATGTGGACAACAGAACGGACATGATCACCAATTACCTTTAAAGAAACTTTCGTATTTTCATCACTTTCGTAATAATCAATTTTGGCAATTTTTGCCGCAGTTTCAATAATCGGGAAAATCAAATCTGTTTCATAATTATTCGGCTTCTTTTGCAGGATTTGCGCCATTCTTTCCAAACCCATTCCCGTGTCAATATTCTGATTTTGCAACGGGGTTAAATTACCAGCAGCATCCCGATTATATTGCATAAATACCAAGTTATAAAACTCGATAAATCGGGTATCATCTTCTAAATCAATATGATCTTCACCGCGTTCTGGGTGAAAATCATAATAAATTTCCGAACAAGGACCACAGGGACCAGTAATTCCAGATACCCAGAAATTATCATCTGCACCCATGCGTTTGATGCGTTTTTCCGTTACACCAATAGTATCGCGCCAAATTGCAAAAGCTTCGTCGTCGTCTTCAAACACGCTGACAACGAGATTCTGGGGGGAGAAACCAAAGACTTGAGTAGATAATTCCCAACCCCAAGCGATCGCCTGTGGTTTAAAATAATCACCAAAGCTGAAATTCCCCAACATCTCAAAAAATGTATGATGGCGTTGAGTCCGTCCCACATTTTCGATATCATTGGTACGGATACACTTTTGCGAAGTCGTAGCGCGTTTAAATTCCGGTGTCCGTTGTCCCAGGAATATCGGCTTAAATGGTAACATCCCTGCAATAGTCAGCAGCACAGTTGGATCTTCGGGAACAAGGGAAGCACTGGGAAGCGGTTGGTGTCCCCGTTGTGCGTAGAAATCAAGGAATAATTGACGAATATCGTTACCGCTAAGAAATTGGGGAGTTGAAGACATGAGTGTTTAAGAAATCAAATTTAGTTAATTTAGGAAAATCTGCACAAAGCATCATTACTATTTATAACTTATGCCAGGAAATATGAAATATAGTTAGCTTTCAGGATCTTTCGTCAGAGTTTCCCATTACTGATTGGTATCAAATTAACGTCAATTCATATACCTTAATAATATTTCCGTGGAAAAATGCCGAAAAAAATCAGAGAATTAAAAAGTTTACTCAAAAAAGCTGGGTTTATTTACCGTTGTGCAAAAGGAAGTCATACCCGTTGGTATCATCCTTTATTACCAGAAGATCCTATTACCATCTCTGGCAAAGATGGAGATGATGCTAAACTATATATAGAAAAAGAAGTTAACGAAAAATTAGCTAAATTAAAATCAATTCAAGAGGAGGAGTCAGAAGAATGAATTTACCTTATACTATCATTATTCAATGGAGTAGTGAAGATAAATGTTATTTAGTTCATTTACCTGAATTTCCTACTCAAAAATATCATACTCATGGTGATACTTATGAAGAAGCTGTGAAAAATGCTCAGGAAGTGATAGAAATGTTAATTGCTGAATATCAAGAATATGGAAAGCCTTTACCTTTAGCTAAATCTTTAGAACAATTGATTAATGTGGCTTAATTGATTTATAATCAGGTGGTTAGTGGTGTACTATATTATCTCAAATTAATTAACTGAACTAACCTCGTAAAAGTTGGTGATATTTTCTGTAAAGATAGAGTTATCGAAGTCGAATTTTCAACAAATTCGTGAACCTTTTCGGTAGAGATAAAGTTATCAAAATCAAATTTTAGAGCATTAGTAGAAATGGCTAAATTTATTCGCAGTTTGCTTCTATTCTCTTCATGCTTTCCATTATAAAGTGATTTAATCTCCTCAGCTTTTCCATCATAAAGTGATTTAATCTCCTCAGCAAGAAAATTTGATTGCTTAGATTTTAGATCCATGTAAAAAATGATTATCCCTGATTCTAGTATTATCTGTGTTGATATAAATGGTGTAATTTCTCTTATATTATGACCAGCCATATATTCGATTTCTCTAAATGGTCGCGCTAACTCATCAAGGAAAACTGGCTGAGATTCTGTTTTTTCAGGGCTATACATACGAACTGCAATTGATAGGCCATTACCATAAACAATTGTTCCCCATGAAGCAAGACATGAAGTAATTAATCGCCATATATTGTCTTGCACTTTATAATAACTTGCACCTGTATCCGAATTTAAGATTGCAGGATTATAGATTGTTTTGAGTAAATTACTAATATCTGACCCAATACATTGATATGAGTATTTATTGTATTTCTTTTGTCTGCCTATTTGCAAAAATTTCTCCAGCCCTTCAGCCCATTCTTCTTTTATATCCAAATCATCTACTTTATCTAATACTGATTGAGTCAGAGATTTAAACTCTCTAAGTTGCTTTCTTGTGCGAGGAGCTTTTGCATAATTTTCTCCCCAAGTAGATATAAAATCTAGAGTTTGTTCAGAAATAAGAGAATTTTTTTCAAAAAGACTCACCTTTAAAAAAGAATCTAGTGCAGGACTTAATAAGGCAAAAATAGGTAATTCCCAATCTTTAATACAAGATATAAGCCCAATAATACTAATCCTTAATGGACTATCAGAAGTTATGTTATGTCGAGATAATATTGATGCGAGAAATAACCAAATTACATTATTGTTGACTTCTTCTGAAGCTTTTTTAAGAAGTTCACGTCCCAACACTCCCAAACCTATTTCTACAATTTGCTGAGATCCTAATGCAAGCAAGGTTGCAAAATCTCGAACAGTCTCATCTACTTTTTTTAGATTAACAGATATTTTTGCAACTTCCTCTCTCGCTCCGTCGCGATCGCCAGAGTCTAAAAATTGTTGTACTTTAGTGAGAGTAGTTGTCATTCTGCTTGTTGTGTAGGAATAAAAGTGATACCGCAGCGAATTTCAATGTCAACACGAGCATTGCCAACTGTACGCTTAGGATCTTGAAATGATGGAGGTTGGGACTCGGGTCCGACACCACCTTGTTTACTGGCATTCTCAACGAAACGTCTAGCTCTCTTAAAAGGATTTTTTCTTTGTGCTTTTTGAGAGTCGCTACATTCCCCTTCAATCTTAGCAAGAAATGATAATCCCTCTTCATCAGTAACAGGTTTATCTTCTGCCCAAGAACTGGTGTATCCTCCTTTCTTTGTTATATCATCTCCTTGAGCTTGTACTACTCCACGGTATGATGCTTGGGAACTGCACATATCAAACCCTGAAATCTAGCTAATTTACTGTCCCAAATTTTACCACAAATAGATATTAGACTGGAGCAGATGTATATATAATTACTACATATATATTTACGCAATAAATATCAGATTTTTGTATATAAAGGATTTCAGGCGTAATTAAGAGATCCAAATCACAGCAAATGCTGATATTGTCAAGAATACACAAGCTTTCTGTATTTTTGCAGAGTGAATAATTTATCCTAATTACAAAAAATGTATTTTATGATACAGAATATTTTTTCTCATTAAATAGAGAATTAACCAGCTTTATGAAGAAATAATTCAGAAGTCAGAATTTAATTCTGATTTATTATGTAATTCAAGTTGATAAATATTCCACTTAACTAAAAGCAGGAATTATCAAATAAGTTTCTGTTATTGTTCTATGTTTATTTTTGATAACCATATTGAACAGACATAACAGATTTACAACCATCAACATCAGATAAAAAGCCTAACTTAATTAGAGCTTTTCTAGCCGGAAAAACAGCAATGAATAAACGTATTCGCCCCTTATATCGCCTTCTAGCACTAGCTATAGGTTCAATGGTCTTGGCAATTTTCGCGCCCACAGTTGTCCATGCCGCAGATCCTGTGACACTGGAATCATTAGACGCAACAACCAAACAATTACAAATTTCCATTGATACTACCTGGGTACTACTCACAGGCTTTTTAGTATTCTTCATGCAGACTGGATTTTCGATGTTAGAGGCAGGTTTGCTGCGCCGAAGAGGTGTAGTAAATGCCCTATTGGAAAACTTTATTGATGCCGCTGTCACCATTCTCATCTGGTGGGGTGTGGGTTTTGGCATTGCCTTTGGTACGAGTGCTGGTGGGTTTATTGGTACAGATACCTTTTTCTTGAGTCAATTACCCGTTAATGGTGCTTTTACCAATGGTGGTGTTCCCGGAATCGCTTCTGGACTCAATGCTTATACTTTGTTCTTCTTTCAGTTTGCCTTTGCTGCTACTGCCAGTACAATTACTACCGGGGCAATGGCTGGGAGAACGGACTTTATCGGTGATTTAATTTATAGTGCCATCATGGCTGCATTCAGCTATCCCGTAGTTGTACATTGGGTATGGAACTCCAGTGGCTGGTTAGCGAAAATTGGTTTTCATGACTTTGCTGGTAGTACGGTAGTTCACACCGTTGGGGGTTGGACAGCTTTAGTTGGTGCTTTTTTACTTGGGCCACGCCCTGGACGAACTCCTTGGGGGCAGATTCCTCCAGCCCATAACTTAGGTTTGGCAGCTTTGGGAACGATGATTCTCTGGTTTGGCTGGTATGGCTTTAACCCCGGTTCAACCCTTGGTACTGGTAATCCTGGCTTAATTGGTTTAATCACCCTGAATACGTCCCTGGGGGCTGGGGCTGGGGCGTTAGCGGCGATGTTTTATCAATATAGTCGTTCACGTAAATGGGATTTAGTCTATTGTCTGAATGGTTCTTTGGCAGGTTTGGTAGGTATTACCGCTGGTTGTGCTTTTATAGCACCTTGGGCGGCGGTTGTGATTGGTTTAACTGGGGGAATTTTAGTAGTTTTGGGTATTGATATTATTGAAGCGTGCAAAATTGATGATCCTGCGGGAGCATTTTCTGTTCATGGTATTAATGGCATGATGGGTACACTGGCAGTTGGTTTTTTAGGTCAACCAGAACTGACTTTGAATAAAAAAGCTGGACTGTTTTTAGGTGGTGGTTTTGATTTGCTGGGTGTGCAGATTTTGGGCGTAGTTGCAACATCAGTTTTTACTATTGCTTTTGCCTTTTTAATGTTCACTGGACTCAATGCTATTGGTAAGCTGCGTGTTAATCCTGAAGCTGATAAGGTGGGGATTGATAACTATGAACACGGTGCAACTGTCTGGTCTGATTTTCATGCAGTTGAGGAGCTTTTAGAGAAGGAAAAAAATAACTCCAAAAATCCTCAAGTAAGTCCGTAGGGTTTGCGAAATCAGTTGTTGGTGGGTTAAGGTGCAAGCTAACCCACCCTCTGGCTAACACAAAAACACCAACCGGAAAAAAGTGATTTTATGGTGTTGACAAAAAATTTTCAGTGTGTTATCATATAATTGACGAGGAAGAACTATTTTAAATTAATAACAAAAACAACCAGATCCCCGACTTCTTTAAGAAGTCGGGGATCTAAATTAAATTCTATTAATTCCTAGCTGCTGGTTGAGTGCCGGGAATGGTAATATCTATTGATGTTACCTTGGCTGCTAAATCAGTTAATGGTTGTTTCATAGCAGCTTGATTTCCGACTACTAAAGTCACTAAATTCTCTGGTTTCAGGTATTTCTGTGCCACCCGTTTAACATCTGCTGCTGTAGTAGCAGTAATGGCTTTTTGATAACGAAATAGGAAATCAGCGGGATAACCATAATATTCGTATCGCATTAATCTAGATAATGTTTGGCTAGGATCTTGAAAGTTGAAAACAAAGGAGTTGAGTGTAGAGTCTTTGGCTTTATTTAATTCTTGGGTTGTGATATTTGCAGTTTGTAACCGTTTAATTTCTGTTTCCAGGGATTTGATGAATTGAACTGTGGTTTCGGTGCGGGTTTGTCCTCCAGCTAGGAATGTTCCGGGGTAGTCGAAACGGGGACTCCACATTCCATATACAGAGTAAGCTAATCCTTGACGCGATCGCAATTCATTAAATAAACGTCCCCCAAAGCCATTTAATACGCCATTCATGACATCCAAAGCTGGATAATCAGGATTGTCGAATTTTCCACCCAAATGACCAATTAAAACGCTACTTTGGGTGAGTTGGGGTTGATTAACAGAAAATACACCGCCTAAATTAGCTTGTGTGACTTGTGGTAATGGGGTTTTAGCAATTTGAGTATTTGCTTTCCAATCACCAAACTTGGCTTGAATGAGCGATCGCATTTTTTGAGAATTAAAATCACCCACAATCCCTAAAATGATCTGATTGGGGTGAAAATACTGTTGATAAAATTTCAGCAAATCATCACGGGAAATTTTATCAAGAGTTGCATACTCAACAGTTCGGGAGTAGGGACTTTCTTGCCCATAAATTAATTTTCTCAACTCTCGACTGGCAATACTATTAGGGTTATCATTGCGACGAGCAATACCACCCCGAATTTGAGTTTTATCCAAATCCAACTTTTCCTGTGCAAAAGCCGGTTCTCGTAATACCTCACTAAATAGCCCAAATGCCATTTCTAGATCTTCACTCAGGGCTTCAAAACTAGCACTACCAGCAGCTTCTCCCATATCTGTTTCCACAGACGCAGCCCGTTGTTCTAATATCTCATTTAATTCATCAGCGGAATGCTTTTTAGTGCCACCACTTCGCAATGTAGAACCCACCAAACTAGCTAAACCTGCTTTTTCGGGTTGTTCCCAACGGCTACCTGTTCTGATCAATGCTGTACCTGTTACCAATGGTAATTCATGATCTTCCATCAAATAAACTACCAAGCCATTTTTAAGTGCATATCGCTCATACTTGGGTAATTTAATTGCGGAAACGGGGGCAAATTTTAACTCATCGTAATGCTTTGCTGTTGTTGCTGCCCAAGAAAAATTCAAATTTACGAGCAAACAAGCAACAACAATCACCAATGTGAAAACAAATTTTTGTCCCTTAGCAAACTGGAATTTTTTGCTTTTCAAATCTAACCTCAACATATTTGTCTGCAATTTTGGTTCAGGATTGAAAGATTAATCCTTTTTGAATTTAAGAATTTTTAGGACAACACGGCGTAAATCAACAAATTATTAAAAATCTCCAAAAAGCTGGGATAATTTGCTTTTTTAATTTTTAATTATTAATTTTTAATTCCGCCCTGCGGTACTATCCTGGTTGTTTTGATAACAACTTCCCAACTATGCGATTTTCTGGCGTAAATGTTGCCTTGGCTACTCTTTGAATATCTTCAGGAGTGACTGCGGCAATTTTTTCTAATTGCCCAAATAAATTGCGCCAAGAACCGGTTTTGACTTCATATTCCAACAACTGTTGTGCCATGCCTGAGTTAGAATCAAGGCTGCGTAATAATCCGGCTCTTGCTTGGGTTTTTATTCTGGCTAATTCCACCGCAGATACAGGTTCTGTTTTCAACTTATCAATTTCTTGGCGTAAAGCGATCGCTACTTGATCGACTGTTTTTCCAGGAGATGTGAGAGCATAAAAGAAGATGAGATTAGGATATTTATCCCCTGGAAAGCCACTAGAACCTTGAGCATTTAGGGCTAAACTTTGTTTTTCTACCAAAGACTTAAACAGTCTTGATGTTCTGCCGTCACTCAATAAACTGCCAATTATTTCATAAACTGCATTATCAGGATCAGTCACAGCAGGACGATGATAACCTTCTAAATACCAAGGTTGAGTAGCTAATTCTAAAGTAACTTCCCTGGTGGCAGTTTGTTGGGGTTCTACAGGTAGTTTTTGTTGGGGTTTGGGTTTAGCTGCATAACGCCCAAAATAAGTTTGTGCCAGTTTTTTCACTTCCGCAGGGTTGACATCTCCCACAATCGCAATTGTTAAATTACTGGGAGCATAATAAGCATCAAAAAACTTCTTAACATTCTCTGGTGTTAAGTTGCGAATATCTTGATCATAACCGATTACCGGTCGGCGGTAAGGATGAACTTTGAAAGCAGCATCTATGAATTTTTCCACCATTTGGCCGATAGGAGAATTTTCCACTCGCAGCCGTCTTTCTTCCAAAATTACTTCTTTTTCTTGATAGAATTCCCGAAATACAGGATCTAAAAAGCGATCTGATTCTAAAGACATCCACAATTCTAATTTATTGGCTGGAAAACTGTAAAAATAGCGAGTAGCTTCGGAGGAAGTAGTTGCATTTAAGCCCACACCTCCAGATTGTTCAACAATTTGCCCCATTTCGTTTTGTTTAACTAATTTGATGGCTTGGGATTCTACTGATTTAAATTCAGTTTCTAACCGCGCTATTTCATCTTTTTTACTATTAGTTTTTGCAGTTTTGATTTGGTTATCTAACTGTTCTAACTTGGCTAAAAGTGGTGCTTCGGCTTTATAGTCTGTAGTCCCGATGCGTTTTGTGCCTTTAAATGCTAGATGTTCAAGAAAGTGGGCTACTCCTGTTTGTCCATCTGGTTCATCAATTCCACCGACATCAGCATAGGTGAGAAAGGAAACTACTGGGGCTTGATGTCTTTCTAAAACGATGAATTTCAGTCCATTATCCAGGCGAAATTCAGTGAGACGATTAATTACTTGTTCTAGATAAGGTTGAATGGAATTTGGGGATTTTTGCAGGGCTAAAGCTGTTTCTGGGATCAATCCTCCACTAAATACCATTAATGCCAAAGTGGTGGCTAATAGCCGCCGGAATGGGGAATTTTTAACGTTACCCATGAAGAAATTTAAAATTGTCTGGTGCATAAGCAAAAGTTAAAGTAAATTTACATTACTTGAGAAATAGACTACTTAACAAAAAGAGAGTTATCTTCTATTAAGCTTTTTGTATTTTTAGCATTTGATGTTCCACAATAGGGCTACGAATCTTGTTTTAAATATATCAAAATAACTACCATGCGGATTTTTAGTTCTCCTCCATCATCAGAAATGCAGACGCGTACACGCATTTTGCAAGCAGCACAACGATTGTTTGCAGCCAAAGGGTTCGAGGGAACTACAACCCGTGATTTAGCACAAACCGCAGGGGTAGCTGAAGGAACTCTCTTTCGTCATTTTGCCAATAAAAAAGCAATTTTGGTGGAAGTAGCTACTAGCGGCTGGGTAGATATTCTCACAGATTTGCTGACAGAACTCAGCGAAATGGGTAGCTATAAGGCGATCGATCAAGTTATGCGCCGGCGGATGTGGAATTTACAAAAAAACGCCGATATCATGCGCGTTTGCTTTATGGAAGTCCAATTTCATCCAGATTTGCGCGATCGCATTCAAACAGAAGTTATTGATAAAATGACAGCCGTTGCTGAAGCATTTTTTCAAACCGCAATAGATAAAGGCATCTATCGTCAGATGGATGCCAAACTTGGAGCTAAAGTTTTTTTAGGTTTATTTGCGATCGCCGGTTTCTCCGATCATACCCTCATAGAACCCAACGCCTCCCCCCAAGAAATGCAAAAAATGGCGGAGGGACTAGCGGATATTTTCCTTAACGGTGTCTTAGCAAAAGAATAGGCAGGACGCAAGAGGCAAGAGGCAAGAGGCAATAATAATTATTACCACTGACCACTGTACGGGCGAAGCATTTGGAGAACTATTTTTGGCAATGACCGATAATTTATCTTCCAAATGCTTCGCCCCTACTTACCACTGTACGGGCGAAGCATTTGGAGAACTATTTTTGGCAATGACCGATAATTTATCTTCCAAATGCTTCGCCCCTACTGACCACTGTACGGGCGAAGCATTTGGAGAACTATTTTTGACAATGACCGATAATTTATCTTCCAAATGCTTCGCCCCTACTGACTAATTACCCATTGCTTGCGCTTGATGACTCCACTGTTGGACTAATTCAACTGCTGGACACAAATCCCGGTTATGCAATGTTGCTACTTGCAAACGCATAACTTGTCTATGTAATCTGTGAGTCGGAGTTTGGGCTAATTGGGCTATGGAAATAACCCCAGAGTGAAGCAATATACCGCAATACTGAGTTCCTACACTGGGAACACGGGCTAAACCTGCCAAAACAACCCATTTATTCACAGAATGGATATTTACCTGTAATTTACCCGCTAATACTATTCTCTCTTCTGGAGTTTTTCCTCTATTAATTAATTCTTCTGTGGTATTAATGCCACAATTCTTTAATTGAGCTTGATCTTCTGCACTCAATCCTGGTAAATCTTTTACAGGCCAATCTGATTTTTGAAGTAAATTTCTATTAGCTGCACGGTTAATGGTCATTTTTTGAGTTTTTAGTATGGGTTAATTTATGTAAAAATTCAGTATTTACAGGGATTTCTCCTTCTGAACTCTAACATTTTTATCAAATCACCATCCCTCTTTAGGACGGTATTACTAACATTATCACCTATAAAAAATGGAAACCTCAATTTATTTACTGCTCAACTTCCTGCATTAAAGGAGGTTCACCGTCAATAATGCCCGATAAGTGTCATCTGAAATCTAAAAATTTAATTACAAATATTAACTTAATCCTTGTCTACTAAGATCTCCGACTTCTTTAAGAAGTCGGGGATCTGCGGGATATCATATATTCTTAACCTATAGTTAATTTTCCTTGGATTACTGTTACAGCTTGTCCAGATATAAAGACGCGGTTTGCTCCAGGATAGTACACTTTGACTACTCCACCCCGACTAGAAGCTTGATAGGCTAAAAATTCATCTTTTCCCAATTTATCCCGCCAAAATGGGGCTAAACAACAATGTGCCGCACCTGTTACCGGATCTTCATTAATCCCTAAAGTGGGGGCAAAAAAGCGGGAGACAAAATCATATTCCGAGTCAGAATCAGCAATGCTAGTAACGATAATATCAGCCTTAGTGAGAGTTTTCATTTGTTGGAAATTCGGCTGCATTTCTCTGATTAATTGCTCAGATTCTACTTCTACTAAATAGCCGAGAGAATTTTGGACAACAGATTTACAATTCACTCCTAAAACTTGACTTAATTCTGGAGGTGATTCTACAGCTTGAGAAAGATTCACCGGAAAATCTAACTGAATCCAATCATTTTCTAGTTTCGCTGCAAGTACACCACTTTTTGTATAAAAACGCGCTTCTTGATTTGGTAATAAATGCCCTTGTGACCATAATACATGAGCGCTGGCCAAGGTAGCGTGTCCACACAGGGGAACTTCTACTGTCGGAGTGAACCAGCGCAAATTGAAACCGTCATCTTGTTTAATTAAAAAAGCGGTTTCTGATAAGTTCATCTCCTGAGCGATATTTTGCATCCATGCTTCAGATTGTGGACTATCTAAAACACATACAGCCGCAGGATTTCCTTTGAATGGAGTATTAGTGAAAGCGTCTACTTGAGTAATAATTTGGGTCATTTGTAAACTATCTAAATCTATGATTCTGTGTGAGATTTTAGCCATTGTTCCAGGTCGCTAATTTCTCCAAAATCTAATAATGCTTCTCCCAGGTCTTCTAGCTGTGCTATTGTCAAGCTGTTGATGCTTTTGATATACGCATCTCCCAATTTTCCAAATCTTTTAGATAACTGACGCAGCAGTAAGTTTTTCTCACCTTCCTCCTTTGCCTCTTGATATACCCTTGTTTGCTTAATATCACTCACTAAAAACATGGCTTCTATCTCCTGACGACTTAATTGTGAAAACTTTGACATCAAAACACTTTCCAGTAATTCTATAATACCTTGTCTTTCACTATCATTGCTAACTTCTGTCTTTGTTCTTGTCATCAAGTTTTTCACCAATTCCTGTGATTGGTTTTCTTTACTGACAATTAATTCAATTAATCCCATCCCTATTGACCCTGATGGTATTTCATCTAAATAAATTCGTTTGATTCGACCACTATTGACTAATTCTTGTTGGTAATTAGTTAATTTCTCTACATCCAAACTCCGTTTCGCAAATAAAGCTACCGCTTGCCAATCTTGTTCGGGTTTATATTGATTAAGATAAATATTTATCTCTGTAATTAATTCCCAGTAAAACTCTGGTTTGTTTTGAAATTGCACCTCGACAAAATAAATGGGTTTTTCTTCACTATTTGGCATGAATATCCCATCAAATCGAAAGGCTTTTTCTTTGACTTCTACAGAAGTAAATTGATAACCTGCCGCATTTTCTGGGGGTTGTCCCAGTAGTTCAAATAATAGAGTATGGAAGGTGAGGAAGATTTGATAGAATATTGTATCTGTGTGCATTATTGATGATTTAATTCTGAGTTGGTAGCTTCTGCTAAATGTTTAATTAGTGTAGACTGAGGTAATGGTCCATGCAAGTGATTCCAAGGTAGAATTTTCTCAGTTGACCAATTACTATGAACATAAAAATCTAAGTCGGGAATTTGTCCTTTTAGTTGTTTAAAAGCCCGTTTGTAACTTCCCAAAGAGTCACCAAAATCGCGGGTTAATTCTAATAATTGAGAAAGTCGGCGATCGCCTCTCGACAACAAAGCCTGTATAATTGACCAATTATAGCTTTCTGGTCGAAATTCTATCCCTTGGGGTTTAATTTGCTTTTGTAATAACTGTAACCGCTTTTCTGCTTGCTTATTAACCCCAAACCATTGAAATGGTGTATGTGACTTGGGTACAAATGTGCTACAGCCCAACGTTAACCGTAAACCAGGCGCAGCTTTTTTGACACTTTGCATCATTTTTACAGTTGCGTCTATATCTTCTGCTTCTTCCCCAGGAATTCCCACCATTCCATAGAGTTTTAAACTAGACAAACCACCAGCTTTTGCATTGATAGCTGCTTGGATAATTTCATCATTATCCAATTTTTTATTGACAATTTTCCGCACTTTTTCCGAACCACTTTCGACAGCAATTGTTAATGATCTTGTATCGCGTTTTGCCAAAGTTTCAGCTAATTTAACTGTAACTGTATTGGTTCTCACCGACGCGACACTTAACCGGACATCATCATATTTTGGTTGACTAATATAATCTAGTAATTCTGTAAATTCTGGATGTTGAGTAACAGAAGCCCCCAACAAACCCAAACGATTTGTAACTTTTAAACCCCGTTCAATTCCCGGAATTAAAGAATTTTCTAAACTCGCAGTTCTAAAAGGCAAAGTTAAATAACTCGCTAAACAAAAGCGGCACATTTCGGGACAACTTCGCACCACTTCCACCATATAAATATTTTCCCAAGCAGCTTTTTCTGTGACAACAGTAGAAGCAGAAAGAGTATTTCCTCGATAAGTTTGCTTTTGGATAATTGGCGGAATTTCCGATGAAATAGGATTAATTGATTTTATTTCCCCATCTGGTGTGATATATTCAATTACATATAAACTAGGAATATAAATTCCCGGAACTTGGGCTAAAGTTCTTAACTGAGTTTCTCTATCAGCATTTCTGACTTTTTTATAAGTATCTATAAAATCACCCAGCAGATTTTCACCATCTCCCAATAAAATCACATCAAAAAACTCCGCATAAGGTTCAGGGTTAGCCGTTAAAACTGGTCCACCACCAAAAATTAAAGGATGATTTTGATTGCGAGAATTAGCCCGAATCGGAATTTCTAAAGATTCCAAAAGATTAAAAATATTCACATAATCTAATTCCCAAGACATAGAAAAACCTAATAATTCTGGATGTCTAGGAAGTTGTTCCCGAATATCAGTAAATAAGCGACTTACCTGCAAATCCTCACGCATAGCCAGAGTCGCCCATACCACCTGATAACCCAGACTAGTTATCCCCACCGTATACTCATTAGGAAAGGCGAAAATTACGGGAATAGCATCGTGATTGGGGGTTGCGGGCGTAAACAGAAGGCGTTCAGAGTTAAATACAGATGATGTCACAGTTTTTTTAGTAGAGTTATCTATATTTAATTTTAAGCCATAGAATAATCAAGTTAAAACATAATGTCACCGCGTTGGCGAGAATAACTGGGAAAGCACCGAGGATAATCCCATAGACTAACCACAGAAACAAACCACTCATGAAGACAATGAGCATCACATAAGAAACATCTTTCGCTGATTTTGTGCGCCATATTTGCAACATTTGCGGTAAAAAGGCAATAGTGGTTAATCCACCTGCAACTAATCCTAAAATGGTGATAAAATCCATGGTTAACAATACATCCTGATTTTAAATATTATACGCCATTAATTGCACATATTTAGGCAAATAGTATAAATTAACTGTTGAAAATTTTTGTGAGATCATGTTATTTGAATATTAGATTGAGAAAAAATATTATTTGTAAGTTATTGTTTTGATGATAATTTGGGCATTCTATAGGGATAGTTATCAATTGTAATCTCTAATTAGCGAGGAATTGAAGATGAAACGATACATACCCTTTTTTTATTGCCTTTATTCTCTTTATAACAGTGGGAGATAAGGTATTACCAGGTGCTTTGGGAAAATCCAGCACTCAAACCCGGATAGCTTTGAATAATTTTGCTATTGACTTATTTCCTAATATTAAGCGTCCCAAAACCCCCAATACCCGCACAGAAAAAGCAGTAGAAGACCTAGAGCAAAAAAGGTAGAAATATCAATCAACTTGCGGACAATCATCCCATAAAGTTGTAATTTCTCTTAAACTCTGATGAGTGCCATTACCTAAGATTAAATGATCTAAAATGGAAATAGCTAACAGTTCCGCACCGGCTAATAATTGCCGAGTCAATTCTATATCTGCTTCACTGGGTTCTAAACTCCCTGAAGGATGATTATGGGCAACTATTACCCTGGTAGCACCTTGACGAATAACTTCTCGAAAGATATCACGGGGAGAGGCTAACGTTTCCGTCGCCGTCCCAATTGTAATTACTTTTGTGCCTAATAACTTATTTTTCACATCCAATAATAATACGGCAAATCTTTCTTGATTTTGCCACATCAAGTCTTGACTCAGCACCGCAGCCGCAGCAATAGGACTATCAATTACTGTTCCGTCGGAGGGACGAGATAAAAAAGTCCGTTTACCCAATTCAATTGCAGCGAGGATAGTTGTCGCTTTTGCTGGTCCCACACCGGGAATTTCCATTAATTCAGCGGGGGAGACATTTCGTAAAGCAGCTAAGGGGTCACACTGACCTTTACCTAATTGCTGTAATATATATTGCCCTAAACCAACTGCGGATAATTTACCAGGGCCTTGTCCAGTACCCAGCAAAATAGCGATTAATTCCGCTGTAGCTAAAATCTTCGGTCCGTGAGTCATTAACCTTTCACGGGGGCGTTCATTTTCCGGTAAGTCGGCTATTCTCAGGCAATAAGTCATACCAATTGGGAATTTTGAATTGGGAATAATTGTCATAGCATTTAGCTATCAGCTATCAGCGAAAAGCAGAAATAGCAAATAGCAAAGAAGAGGGGGTATTGATTTAATTACCTGTATTTCAGATTTTAAGGCTGATTGCTGAGGACTGGGGGCTGAATGCTAACTCATTATTTATCCCTTATTTTTGGACACAATTATTCCTTTTTGACAATATCTTTAATTTTTGTAGATACTACCCGGAATTACTTACTGGTAAATTTGCGTAGCTTTGAGCATATGGTAAGTAATAATTAACTGAGTTAGAGCGAGGGGATAACTTTGCAGTGTTTCTCCAGTTGTACCCGCAATTTTACCCAATTCTGGATTACTTTCGCGATCGCACACACTATTTAAATGCGGCATATCGTTACACATAATCCGTTCGATTTTATTCACCTGTTCCAAAGTAGCATGACCGTCAACCTCTAAAACATCCACCGGTTTTCCCATATCTCTATCCAATCCTAAGCGGATAGCTGACTGGGAATCACTACGACCAGCGTGAATCATTTCCGTAAAATCAGGGTGAGGAATGGAAGGACGCAACACCAAGCGCACATTTAAACGCCCACTAGTGTTATCAATTTCATCATTGGGAGGATAGAAACTGACCACAATATCTGACCATTGCCGCTGAGGACGGATATATTGTTCTGAATCTGGTTCGCGCTTATCTAACTCCGCTAATACCTGTTCTGGAGTATAACCGCGTTTTTGAGTATCCCGTTTCACCTTCCAATCAGCGCGAAGTGGTTCAGGAGGGGCAAGATAAACCTTGACATCATAAGCATCACGGGCTGCACGGGTAGAATAACCTAGTAACCCTTCAATAATCACAAATTTAGTGGGTTTGATATATTGCGGCGGTTCAAATGTGCCTGTGGAGTGGCTGTAAACCGGCTTGAGAATCGCCTGTCCTGTCCGTAGCAGCGATAAATGTTGCTGCATGATATCCAGATAGTTACAATCAGGATGGAGTGCCGTAATGCCGATTTCTGCCCGTTGTGTGCGATCGTAACGGTGGTAATCGTCTGTACAGATAATAGTCACATTTTCAAGACCTAGTACCTGAGCAATCCCTCTAGTCAGAGTTGTTTTCCCCGCAGCACTATCACCAACAATACCCAGAATAATTGGACGGCTCATGAATACCCCCTCTGACGCGAGTAAGTTTATAGAATAATCTTCAATTTTAGAGGGCAATAAGCACTTTCTTCAGAAAATCTTATCTTTGCAACATCTCTACACAAACTCCCTGGATTTTAATTATTCCCCACCAACAACATCCGCGCTTCTATTCCTTCCCATGTTGTTGGTGATACCCGCACCGCCGCTTCTTTGCATTGGATAATTAAGTAATTCGCGTAGAGGTATTTATCTAAGTCTTTGATTTCTTCTTCAGATAAATTAACCATTTTTGGGGTGAGATTAAAACTTTTGAGTAAGGTTTCTATCAAGTTTTCAGCAAAATCAAAATCTTGATACGATTGTTGCGGTTGGTTTCTATCAGGAATAGTAGCTTGTATTGTGGTTAATTCATTTATTCTGGTTAATTCAGTAATTAACGCAGTTAAATTGAGGTTTAATTCAGTAAGTAACGCAGTTAAATTGAGGTTTTGATTATATATTTTTAATTTTTCTATCTCCTCAATGTATTTAATAGATTCAATAATAGCGAAGGCGTTGTATTTAATAGATTCAATAATAGCGAAGGCGCTGGCGTAGGCGTTGGCGTTGGCGAGGGCGTTGGCGAAGGCGTTGGCGTTGGCGAGGGCGAAGGCGTTGGCGAGGGCGTTGGCGTTGGCGAGGGCGTTGGCGTTGTCGTAGGTGATGTCGTCGTAGTCGACGGCGTAGGCGTAGGCGTAGGCGTTGGGGTAGGCGTAGGCGTAGGCGATCGCAACTGCACGTTTCCCAACTGGTTTATAATCACCTTGAGATCCTACTGTGACATTTTCCGCCCAATTTAATAAATCCTGTAATTTTCCGGTATTGATATATTTTTGTACTTCCTTTTCCATGAATAACAACAAATCATCTGTACCACCCCGCATGACTCCCGCAACTAACAAAAATACCTCTTTCCAACGTTCATCTGTCAGATGTTCATTCACTAATTTTTCAATTAGACGATGATCATCAATATATTGGGCTGTTAAATATTCCTGTAGGGTTAAATGAGAAAAAGAAAATACATCTCTAGCACGTTCGACTAAAATTCCCTGTTCAATAGTAATAGCATCTAATATTTTCCCAGGATCTAAATTTTTCGGTGCATTATCATTATTAGATAGAAATTTTTGAATTTGATTTAAAACTTCTTGCTGGGAGAAAAATAACTTATCTGCTGCAAAATTATCATAAGCAATTTCAGCCAACATGATTTTTTCTAAATCAATGCCTAGTTGACGATAAATTGGTTCATAAGGTAATCTTTTTTCAGATGCCCATCTTCTCAATAAAATATCTAAGGCATTACCATATAATGTAGCTTTCTTTTTTGGTAAATCTTGAGACTCATCATACTCTAAACAAAGAAAAGTTAATAATAAGGGAGTTCTGGCTAATTCTCTAGTAGCTTCTTCACTGTTTATTTTATTCCAGCATTTTTCCCCAGTCCCTAATTGTTTATCAACTTCTGAATAAAACCAGTTATTAATAAACTGTTGAATTTGTTGATCATCAAAATCTGCAATAATGAATTCTTTGAAGTTATTGAACTTTTGACGATAGGCAGCAGTACGACAGGAAATTACAAATTTATTTTGCTTGTATTGCTTAACAAAATTTTGTATCCCATCAATCACTAGTTCAAAATTTTTATTCGATACTTCGTCTAAGCCATCTAATAAAAGTAATAATTTACCTTGTCGTAATACTTGATTAGTAAATTCTTTTGCCATTGGCAATTGACATGATATAAATTCTTGCTGAATAATATCGTAAATATCAACTTTATCTGTAATAAATTGTTTTAGTTCTAGTAAAGCAGGAATATATTCACCTTCAACTTGACCAGATTTACCTTTGAGTGCTTCTAGTCCTATTTTCCTTAGAAAAGTAGATTTACCTGCACCCGGTTGTCCCAATATCATTAAATGTGCATATTGGTTAGCAATTGTTATTCCATTTTGTCTTGCAGATTTTTCATTAGTCAATCTGCGACTACCATTTTGGCGATAATTTTCTTCTAATGCTGTTACTGATTCAAAATTGCGAATATCATCAGTTTGTAAACATTGGACTTCTGTATAAATATCATCTAAATTTACAGATTGTGACATTCCCAAAACTCGCAACCGATTATATCGCTTTTGATAATTAAGAATATATTGTTTAGATGCTTGATAAATTAATTTTTTGGTTTTCTGATCTAAGTCACTTCCTAAAATTTTAATATACAATTGAGCAAAATGATTAACTGCTTCATCAGGTGCAACTTCCGGTAATCCCACTAATTGATCTAAACTAACATTATTTACGCCAGATAATTCTAATGAATTTAATATATCTGTTGCTGAACCTTCCACAAATACAACACGGCTCATTGTTCCACCTAGAGGTTTTAAAGACAAGTTTCGTAATTCTTGAATTGTATTACCTATAACTTCAGAAAGTTGATTTTTTCGCCGTTCAATTAATGCTTGTCTATAAGCAATAGGTGAAGGAAAATTTGCAGGTTCAAGCATTGGTAAGGCTTGGTTATTCCTGAGTTGATTTTCATCACCTAAAGTCATAATTACTCGCATCTTTTCATCACCCCTTGCATTCATTAACGCCTCTTCCAGCAAAGGGTCAATTTTACTAATTTGGTCTTCTTTAAGGTTCATATAGTGTAGTTGGTATTTGAACTAAACCTTGACCTTGACGTTCCTTATCCAGTCCCAAGTCTTGACAAGATGTCAAAATTTCATTTAATAAATCTAGCACCGACATACTTTTATTATACCGTTCTAATATTAACGCAGCCACACCAGAAACAATAGGAGTTGCCATTGATGTACCATTCCAAGCTTCATAACCTCCTCCTAGAACCGATGAATAAACACCTTCTCCCGGTGCAACTAAATAAGGAACATTATAAGATTGATAGTTAATTGTCATAGTAGTATTACCGCTAAAAGATGCAACTTGATGTCTATTGTTGATAGCACCTACAGAAAGTGAACCTTTACAGTTACCAGGTGTACGAGAACGGTTGAATCCTTCATTACCTACCGCACAAATAGGAAGTACACCTACAGTTATTAAGTCATCAATTAAGGAACTAAATAGCTCAAAATAACCTGATGGTAATGAAAGTTCACCCGCAGAAAGATTGATAATATTAATTTCTGGTTGTAGTGCTAACCAATTAAACCAAGATATCCAATCTGTTAAATTACATATACCGTTCGGAAACATAATACTGTTGATGATTTTTGCTTCGGGTGCAACACCAACTTTATTTCCACAAATTAACCCGGCAACATGAGTACCATGTCCATGTGTATCTTCAAATGGTACGGGTTGGATTTCTTGTGTTCTGGGATTTAAACTATAAGATTCAATTATTTTACCTTTTATTTCTGGGTGGTTTGCGTCTATACCAGAATCGAGAACTGCAACAGTTATTCCTTTACCTGTGCCTGTAAATCCTTGCTGACGGGCTTTAAGAAGAGATATAGCTTCTAAATGCCAAAGATCATCTGTTGTCAGAGTGGTTTTAGCACCTGCTATACTTCTTTCTGGTTTAATTAATTCTATTGGCAAATCCCGTAAAATTAAAGCATTAGGTAAATCTTGCTGTAGTTGTTCAACCTCTTCATCAGGTATATCAACAATTTTAGCACCTGTAATATTTGAATAAGTTGGATATTCGCTAATTGTATCTGTATCTTCCAAATAACTAATTATTTCTTGATATCCAGAATCTTCTTGCCAAAAATTCACCACTTCTGCAACTTGTGAGGGACGACTTTCGGGAGTGAATTTTCTCGATGCTAATTTTAAAGAACGTGCTACCGATGTCGTCTTAGGACGAATAATATAAACAGTCATCAAAAACCCCTTACCTGAAAATCGCTATACAAAGATATTACTAGGGTAGCGGTCGGTTTAAAAGATGATTTGGGGGTTGACATTCGATTTTAAATTTGTTATCATAAAATTGATAAGGAAGAACTATCATAAAATAATTAATATAAATCATGTCAAAACAAACACTAGGCTTAGAACAAAGCCTATATGATTATTTGCTTTCAGTTTCCCTGCGCGAACCAACTATTTTAACCCAACTGCGTCAAGAAACCGCTCAAATGCCCAGGTCTATCATGCAAATATCTCCTGAACAGGGGCAATTTATGGCATTATTAATTAAGTTGATAGGAGCAAAAAAAACTTTAGAAGTAGGTGTATTTACTGGCTATAGTTCCTTAGTAGTAGCGTTGGCTTTACCCGCAGATGGCAAAATAGTCGCCTGTGATGTTAGTGAAGAGTATACCAGTGTAGCTCGACGTTATTGGCAAGAAGCGGGAGTAGCTGATAAAATTGACCTGCATATTGCCCCAGCATTGGAAACATTAGATAAGTTATTGACAGTGGGGGAAGCGGGGACATTTGATTTTGCGTTTATTGATGCTGATAAGGGTAACTATGATAATTATTATGAGCAATGTCTTGAATTAATTCGTCCCGGTGGATTAATTGCCATTGATAATGTGTTGTGGTCAGGTAAAGTTGCAGACACAGAAATACAGGATAATCAAACTAACAAAATTCGGGATTTGAATCACAAATTACATGAAGATTCCCGAATTACCCTGAGTTTAGTTCCCATAGCAGACGGATTAACCTTAGCTATGAAAAATTAGCCCGAATAGATAGCGCAGCGCAGGAATCACGCTTACTCCTATTTATAGCTAAACTAGGAATATAACTTGAAAATATCAAATACAATTACAATGTCCAATCATCCTTCAGTTATAAGTGTCTCTTCTGAAATTATGAGTGGTACTCCTGTTTTCACGGGAACAAGAGTTCCTATACAAACACTCTTAGATTATTTAACAGCAGGAGATTCAATAGATGATTTTTTAGATGGTTTTCCCACTGTTACTAGGGAACAAGTCATTACATTCTTAGAAGAAGCAGGAAAAGAAATGATTAACAAGGTAGCTTAAAATGAAACTGCTTCTAGATGAATGTATTGACCGCAAGTTAACTAAGGAATTTGTAGGTTATGAAATCAAAACAGTTCCCCAAATGGGATGGGCGGGAACTAAAAATGGTAAACTACTGGCTTTAGTAGAACAGGAATTTGATGTTTTTATTACGGTTGATAGAAATTTATCTTTTCAGCAAAATTTGTCTCAGTTTAATATTGCTGTAGTTGTTTTACAAGCATCTTCTAATAGATTAATTGATTTAAAACCTTTAGTTCCTAAGATTTTAGATATTTTATCTACATTAGTGAAAGGTCAAGCTGTAGTTGTTAGTCTTGAATAATAATGAACTGAAATAAGATCCCCGACTTCTTTCTGGATCTTGTAAATACATTATAAATTAATCTCAGAAGTCGGGGATCTGGATATTATAATTTTCTAGATCTCCAACTTATCACCCCGAATTGAATAATCTAATAACTCCATTGGGTGCATGACAGAAATAGTTTTCCCCTGTAAATATTTACTAATTTGCAAACTACAACCAGGATTAGGAGAAGCAATTAAATCTGCACCAGTATTGATTAAATTCTGGGCTTTTTGTTTACCTAATTCTTCCGCAACTTCCGGTTGTAACATATTATAAACCCCCGCACTACCACAACATAAAGCCGCGTCTATAGGTTCTTTTAAGGTTACACCGGGAATTTGTTTTAACAGTTGACGAGGTTGGACACTAATTTTTTGACCATGTAATAAATGACAAGCATCTTGATAAACTAAAGTCAGATTTTTATCAGTCAAAGGTGAAAGTTTTGCAGTTAAACCCACATTAGCTAAAAACTCCTGTGAATCCTTAACTTTCGCGGCAAATACTTTAGCTTTTTCCGCATATTCTGGATCATCTGCTAAAATATGACCATATTCCTTCAAAGTATGACCACAACCGGCAGCATTGATAATCACAAAATCCACATAAGTATCAGCAAAACTATCAATCATTTGTCTTGCTAAAACCTTCGCTTGTTCCGTTTGTCCTTGGTGTTCAGGAAGCGCCGCACAACAACCTTGAGACTTAGGAATTACCACCTCACAACCATTAGCAGTTAAAACCCGCACCGTCGCTTCATTGACACCAGAGAAAAACAGACGTTGCACACATCCTAAAATTACACCCACCCGATATCTTTTTTCACCCTTCGCTGGGATGATATCTGGTAAATTATCCTGAAAAGATTTAAGAGTAATTTCCGGTAAAATAGATTCCATAGCTGCTAACCGGGGAGATATGGCTTTAATTAACCCAGTTGCTTGCAATACCTGAGAAATTCCTAACTTTTGATAAACTAATAAAGGAAAAAGTAAAATTCTTAAAAGATCAGGATTAGGAAACAGAGAAAAAATCAATTGTCGAACCAACTTATCAGGTAAACTGCGATTATAATTTCTTTCCACCTGATGTCTAGTAGCCGAAATCAACTTATCATACTGCACACCAGAAGGACAAGTAGAAACACAAGCTAGACAACCCAAACAAGAATCAAAATGTTCAACAGTAGCCGTATTGAGAGCAATTTCACCCTCATTAATAGCATCCATTAAATATATCCGTCCCCTGGGAGAATCCATCTCCTTACCTAATACCCGATAACTAGGACAAGTAGACAAACAAAAACCACAATGAACACAACTATCAATTAACTTAGGATCAGGTGGATGACTTCCATCAAAACCCTGCAAATTCTTAATACTAGCAGTATTATTCACCGAACCTTCCGAAACTTGCATTTATATTTCTCCCCTCTTAACCTCTGTGACCTCTGCGCCTCTGCGGTTCGTTTTTAATTAAAACTTAAATCCCACCCACAAAGCGACCGGGACTTAAAATAAAATTACCATCAAACTGTGTTTTAATTCCCCGCATTACTGCCAAAGCATTACCATTATACCCCCAAACATCAAACCTTTCCTTCAACTCAACAGGTGCTGATAAAATACTTAAAAAACCAGAATTTGCTTGACATAAATTCCGCAAAGGCAAAATTTGATCTTGATTTTCTAAACGGACTAAACCCAAACCACTGCTAATATGAATTAAACCAATATCTATTTGATTGATAATCTCCACAGCCGCAGTTGGTAATACTCCTACTTTGCAGGTAATTGTAGATTCTGTCACATGAGAATGTATTTGTTCTGGTAATCGTTGCCATAAATCAGCTTCTTGATTTCCCAAATAAATTACCCCCTGTAAACCTAACTTTTCGCCAATTGCTAAAAGTCGTTTTGACTGTTCTTGGACACTTTCATTAATACTTTGAAAACGGGTAATTAAACCTATTCCTGTTCCCAAATCTAAATTAGTAACTAACTTACTTGATAATAAATCAACTTGAGTTGGTGTTAATTCCGAACTTTGTAAAGTTCTCACTGCTTGGGATATAGCTTCAGGTTTACCAGTTAATATTACTGTTCCCGAAGTTTCAGGAATGGGATAAACTCGAAAAGTGACTTGGCTGATAATTCCTAATGTCCCGTAAGCACCAGTAAATAATTTCATTAAGTCGTAACCAGCAACATTTTTTACAACTCGTCCCCCAGCTTTGGCGATTTGACCATCTGCGCGGATAAAAGTTATACCTAGAAGTTGGTCACGCACACCACCATAACGTTGCCGCAGAGAACCCGTATCGGCAGTAGCAACCATACCACCAATAGTAGCAGAATTAGGAAAAGCGGGATCAAGTGCTAAAAATTGGTGATGTTTAGCTAAAATCTCCTGAAGCTGGGCAAATTTCATCCCTGCTGCGACGGTGACAGTTAAATCACCTACAGCGTGTTCTATGAGTTGGTTAATGCGTTCGGTGCTGACAACAATATCAATATTTTTAGCTAAACCACCCCAATTGATTTTACTACCGCTACCACAGCTTAGAACACGCCATTTGTGACTGTGGGCAGTGGTGATAACGGCGGCTAATTCTGCTTGGCTATGGGGATAAATGACACAACTAGGCTGGCTTTTGGGGTCTATTCCCTGTTGGATATTATGCTGTTGGGTGGGGCTGAGATTTTCCCAGGATATAACGGCGTTTTCGGTGCTGAGAATAGAAGTTAAGGTAGATGCTATTGAATTCATTAGTCTCTTTTTTATTCTTAATTTAATATGAATTATATTTTGCGTAAAGCTAAGAGGTTATCTCGTTCCCAGTCTCTGACTGGGAATGCCATGATGTAGGCTCTGCCTAATTGTATTATTAAAGGCAGAGCCTTATAGAATTCATTCCCATACAGAGTATGGGAACGAGAGATATTTCACAAATAAGTGTAGGGGTTTAGCACTGCTAAACCCCTAACCATGCGACTAAACTCGCTAAATCCCAACTACTAATCTCAGTTGATTCTAGAAAGTGAAGGTAGTCCGTAAAGTACCAACGTACTCGGTGCTATTCTTGTCGTTATTCTCAGGATTGAAGATTACCAATACACCAGGAGTAACAAGGATATTATCGGAAAGCTTCACCTTGTACAAGCCTTCTACATGATAAGAATTGCTTCTTTCCAAATTCAACGTATCTTTTAGATCCTTGAAAACTGATTTCCCTTCACTCGTAACTTCAGTGACTTTAGGTGATTGACCGAAGATCAAACCTAAAGTATTACCTTCTTTACCGAAGTCTTTGATACCCAATGTACTAGCCCAGTAGAACATTTCAGCACTAGAAGGAGTACCGACTAAGGAACTAGCTGTTGTATAACCTGCCCAACCACCTAATGTAATTTTTGCGGTAGGTTGTACGCTAACTTGGATACCGTAGTTGTTAGATTCAGTTCTACTATCGTCATCAGTAGTCCCAGCATTAGCCAATGCACTTCCTGTGCCTCCAAACAAATTGGTTTCACCTCTTTGATAACTATGGGCGTAGGTTAGACCAATGTTAATGGCTTTACTAGGCTTAAAAGCTAATTGACCAAATATGGTATTGCTACCATCGAATAGTCCGCTTCCAGACTCGGGGTCAGCAGCACTATTTCTATCTCTGGCAAAATAAGCCGCGCTCAAAGTAAATTTATCACTAGGTGTAACGTTAACAGTTATACCTGTGCCATCATTTGCAAGACGATAAATCGGGCTGAAACGTCCATAACGAGATAAAGAACCTGAACCACTACTTCTAAAGTCAGGGTTGAAAACATTGACGTTCTCGTTTAACTCAGCGCCAGTAGCATCAATCTTGACACGGATTGCTTTGCTCAAGTTGAAGGAGTAGTTGAGTTTGTCAATGGTGATGCTGTTATTATTATTGGCAGTAGTGGTGCTACCGTCATAACCTAAACGAGTCATGCCAGTACCAGTACCACCAGTACCTACACTATTTGGGTTGATATTTATCGCATTCAACCGAGTTTGCAATTGGTCTGTGCCTGTGAAACTGCTGTTCAAGGTCAACCGCACCCGGTTAGAGAAAGTAGCGTTGGAGTCTAAGTCAGGGTTATCCTTAGCATTAAGGCTGTCAGCAACTGCTTGCTTGTCCCCAAAGGCTTGGGAGAAGTTGAAAATCGCTTCTCCAGATAGTTTGGTGGTGGTGGAGAACTGATTAGCTTCTAATTCGCCAGTACGAGCCTCTAAAGCATCTACTTGACCGCGAATAGTTGCTAGTTCAGTGGAATATTCTTCTTGCAAGCGCTGTAAGGTAGCTAAATCTTGCTTGGTTACCATGTCAGCAGTTGCGGTAGCAATGAGTTCATTAACGCGGTCTAAGCAGGAATTTAAACCAGCCGCAAATTCATAACGACTCAAGGCGCGATTACCACGGAAAGTACCGTTAGTATAACCACTAACTCCACAGCTATAACGTTCAAATAAAGATTGTAAAGCTTGAAACGCCCAATCTGTGGGTTGTACGTCGGAAAACTGAGAAACGGATGTTATTTGACCCAAGCTGTTGGACTCTTGGGATAATTCAGCAACACTTGTCACTTTTTCGTTAGCTTCACCAGCAAAGGCACTGTTACCAGTTAGTAAGGTCAAAGCTAGGACGGGGCTAACCTTGAGGATATTCCAAAAAGCTTTTTTCATAAATTTCAATCTCTCTCACACCTATAATGAATCCAGTCTATGGTAAAGTCCCAAGGGAACTTATACATAAATGTTCTCTAGTGATTCTACATCATTAATGGCAATTAAAACAACTAAATATCAAAATTTTTATACAAGGTTATGATTTATTTATTATTTGATAAATTTGAGATTATACCCTGTCTATGGTATGTATTGATGGCGATCAATATCCAATTTACGATCGCTGACCTGTAACAATATATGTAACTCGTTGAGCAATATTAGTTGCGTGATCTGCCATGCGTTCTAAACAACGAATTGCTAAAGTTAACAAGAGAATTGGCTCAATTACGCCAGAAATATTTTCCTGTTGGGCAAAGGTTTGATAAAGATGCTCATAAGCATTATCTACAGCATCATCTAACTGCTTCATTCTTTGTCCACTGGTTTCGTCTAAATCTGCCAATGCGACTAAACAAGTTGCTAACATTGCTTGGGCGTGCTGGGACATAATTGCAATTTCTGGTAAGGAACTATGTTGAGGATAAGGGAAGAGTTTAATGGCAATTTCCCCTAACTCTTCGGCATAATCCCCAATTCGTTCTAAGTCACGCACCAATTGCATAAAAGCACTTATACAGCGCAAATCTCTTTCTGTGGGTACTTGACGAATGATAATAGTTGTGCAGTCTGATTCTATTTGCCGATAAAAGCGATCAATTTTTTTATCTAACCGGGGTATTTGTTCCGCTGCGATTAAGTCCCCGGCAAATAGGGCTTGGTGACTCAGCCGAAATGATTGTTCTACTAAAGCCCCCATACGTAATAAATCCCGTTCTAAACGCCTAATGGAGCGTTCTATTGGTAGTATTTCGTGATTGGGAGGATCAAATACAGTTTTCACAGTGGTTATATTAAAAGTGTGTATATTTTCTTAACTATAGTCTTGACTAGTAGTCTGTCAAAGACATTTTGACGGGTTTTTGGTAGTGCGGGCATCTTGCCCGCGTGAGCGAGACGCTCACACTACAGTCCATCATTTTTATCTTGACAAACTACTAGGTAAATTTGTCATAACTTGAGAAAATTGAATTTGTATCCAAGCACCACCTGTTTCTGGATGGTTCATGGCTTTAATTACACCACCGTGAGCCATGACTATTTGCTGGACAATGGCTAAACCTAAACCGCTACCAGCAATTCCCGTTGTCGAATTTACTTCATTGACTGGTGAACGATACCGGGCTTTATCTCCGCGATAAAACCTTTCAAATACATGAGGTAAGTCGTCAACAGCAAAGCCAACACCGAAATCAATAATATTTATTTCCAACATTTGACCGTTATCAGTAGAGATTATTTTAGTCTCAATGTCAATAGTTGTGGTGGCTGGACTATATTTGATGCTATTATCTAGCAAATTGACGAATACTTGATAAAGTCGAGATTTATCTGCCTGAATGCAGATGCTGTCTAGTCCAGAATAGTTAATACTGAGAGAATGACTCTGGGCAATTGGTTCTAGGGTTTCCCATGCGGAGATGATGAGCGATCGCATTTCCACCATTTCCAAATTTAACTGCATGGTGGGATTGTTTTGCATTTGCGTCAACTCCAACCAACTTTGGACTAAATTAATCAGTCGGTCAACTTCTTGCATCAGCCTATTAACCCAACGGTCTAAAGGTGGTTCTAAACGGGTTTGCAGAGTTTCCACCACGAGACGAATTGCCGTCAACGGGGTGCGGAGTTCATGGGCTAAATCGGAAAAAGAGCGATCGCGTTCTTGCTTCATATCTAGCACAGATTGGCAATTTTCCAAAAATACTCCCACCTGTCCCGTTGGTAATGGCAAACTAGAAGCCCGCAGAAACATGGGCTTTAATTCTGTCATCACCTTAGCATCTTCACAAGCGGGATGAAAAACCCATTCCTGCACCTGGGGTTTTTGCCAATCACGAGTTTGTTCAATTAACTGATCTAATTCATAAGACCTCACCAACTCTAGCAACAAACGCACCTGTCCAGGTTGCCATCTTTGAAGATATAAGATTTCCCGCGCTTGTTGATTGCACCACAACAATTGATTTTCCTCGTCTACCTGCAAATATCCCAGCGGAGCAAAATCCAGTAATTCCTTATACATGGACAATGATTGCTGCAAATTTTGTTGCTGTCTATTCACCATAGATATTTCCTGCCGTAAGCGAGGTCTTAGCAGCAGTTTAATATTGGTAATTTTATGCAAATTAGAACTTGGCGATTGTAGTAATTGTTCTAAATACCAGTGCAAATGAACCTGTTGCCAAACCCAAAAACCCAGGCCGACAGCTAAACCCAGCGAAAATCCCAGTAAAAGCATTGAAGTCGTTAGTTGGTGTGTTATTACTCAAAATTAACAACTATTTTCACCAATCACCCAAATCTGTAACCAAAACCCCTCACAGTTACAATATATTCTGGATGACTAGGATCTTCCTCCAACTTTTCCCGTAACCAGCGGATATGAACATCCACAGTTTTGCTATCCCCCACAAAATCTGGACCCCATACTTGATCTAATAATTGCTCTCGTGACCATACCCGACGGGTATAACTCATAAATAATTCTAAGAGTCGGAACTCCTTGGGAGACAAACTTATCTCTTCTCCACGGACTATAACCCGACACTCTTGAGCATTTAAAGTTATATCTTTGTGCTTCAGAACCGGAACTTGTGGCAATGCACTTAAACGTTGACGACGAAGTAACGCCCGACACCGCGCCACCAATTCTCGCATACTAAATGGTTTTGTCAAATAGTCATCAGCACCCACTTCTAAGCCCAGGACTCGGTCAGTTTCACTACCTTTAGCACTCAACATTAAAATTGGCACTGAGTTGCCTTGATGACGTAAAAAACGGCAAATGTCTAGGCCATTAATTTGCGGTAACATCAAATCTAATAACACCAAGTCTAAAGGCAGTTCTTCAGAATTATCTTCACAACTTTTCAGATATTCTATCGCTGCTCGGCCATCACTAGCGGTAATTACTTCATAGCCTTCCCCTTCCAAGGCCACAACTAACATTTCCCGAATCAGTTCTTCGTCTTCCACTATGAGGATACGGTTGGTTTGTCCAATGTCCGTTCTCACAGAATATTTAGCTAATTCACTGGTATACATTAATTTTTTTCAGTGTATAACAAAGTCTAGTATATTAGAAATCATACCAATGATAGATTTATTTTGTTTTTCTGGACTTGGTGGTGAAGAAGAAGAATTTGTCGGGCTTCGCCCCGCTTCGCTAACACGCAGAGGCGCAGAGTCACGAAGAGTAAATATTAATTTTTATGCCAGTAGTTATCTAAAAGCGAAATGATCAGCATCAGTAATGCCAAACATCAACTATGAATGCTACCATCAGGCATAATCGCCCCAGTTAAGAAAGTTTCACTCATATCTGTATCATCTAAATTAGCTCCAGTTAAATTTACTTCGCACAAATTAGCCTCGCTTAAATCAGCACCACTCAAGTCCGCACCTTGTAAATCTGCTTTCCACATTCTCACACCTCCCATTTTTGCACCACTGAGATTTGCACCCTGTAAGTTTGCGGCGGAAATTGATGCCATGTGTAAATTAGCATCACATAAATTAGCACCACTCAACAATGCACCACTGAGGTCTGATTCATTTAAATGAGCAGTTGTTAATGTAGCTTGAGTTAAATCAGCACCACAGAGAATAACTTCGGATAAATGCGCTCTTGCCAATATTGCTCCTTGAAGATTCGCTTTACTCAAATTAGCTCCACTCAAAGAAGCTGCTGTCAGGTTTGCTCCTCTTAAATCTGCTCTACCGAAGTCCACCCCACCCAAATTGACTCCTTGCAAATTTGCTCCTGGTAAAGCAATACAGGTAAAGCTTCTTTCTCCTGTCGCGTATCTAGCTAAAAGTTCTTGAACATTCATACTTTTCTAGACCTTGGTAAGTAGTCGGACAAAATTTAAAATATAATTAAATCTTGATTAATCCTGTTGTTTATTTAAACTAAACATAAATTTATTCACATTTTCTAACTTCTGGGCAATTAATGAACCAGAACTTTAGCAAATGCTACAATAAAATCACCAGCCTCATTGCTATCCAGTATTTATGAATACTCACAATTTAAAATTAGGAAAATATCTAACCTTAGAAGAATTTTGTACCTGCACACAAACCTATCATAAATATGCCCAAAAGATCAACCCATATCCACAAAATCTACCAGAAGTAATTCCCGCATTACAGGATTTAAATAAATTTATCATTGACCCAATTATAGATTATTTTAGTAGAGAAAAATTTCAACTTACCTACGGTTTTTGTTCTCCAGACCTAAAAAAGTATCTTGAGAAAAAAGACCCAGTTACAGGTCAAAAAAATGGACGTGTAGCCCCCAATCTCGACCAACATATTAGCCATGAAATCAACAAAAATGGTACATACTACTGTAAAAGATTAGGTGCAGCTTGTGATTTTCTAATTACAGACTTACCCAGCACAGAACTAGTAGAATGGATATTACAAACAAAACTACCCTTTGATTCCCTGTATTTTTACAGTCCCCACCAACCAATTCACATTAGTTATGGACAACAACATAAACGAGATATTTGGACATTTAATAACTCAGGAATCCCCACAAAAAAAGGAATCGAAAACTGGATAAAACTAGCAAAACAAACTTAAAAAAACCTCTCTATTCCTCCTCTCCGTGTCTCTGTGACTCGTTAGAAATATTCTTCCTTCTTTGTCTAGTTCTCAAAGCTGCTTTAAGTGCTTTCAACTTATAAGCATCTGCATCTTTAACCCAAAATAACCTATAACCATCAATAACAGTACAATTTTCTTGTAAGCATTTTTTCCAGCCAGAAACATGACTAATACTGTGCCAATTATCTAAAAGTCCTCTATCTTCTTCTTGACGAGTTAACTTAGCAAATTTCTCATATTGGGGATAATCAGAAGTAACTAAAGCATCTATTTGGTGTAAGATTGGTGGATCATCTTCTAAATCATAATCCTGATAAGTAACGTGCAAATCTCGCAAATCAATTGTCATCACTTTTGATAAAATGGGATGAGGATTAATATCAAAATCAGGATAAAATAAATAAGAGATCCTAGGTGTTTTCAGATGGAATTTAATCACATTTGCTTCTTCTAATCTTCCCAGAGTCCGACTAGCGCAACCTTCATACAGGCGTAATAAAGGGTCAACTGCTTGTAGTGTGGAAATATGCACCCAAAGGGAATTAGGTAATTTTTTACCAACCTTGCTTTCTTGACAGCGTTTAATAATGAGTTCTGTATTTCCCAAGCTGCGTAACATTTGGTCAGCATCTAAACAAGCTTGTTTATAACTACTATATAAACCAATTATGTCCTCTTGGACTGCTGGGGATAATTGTCCTAATCGGGGACGACGGCTAAAATTGCACAGCGCTAAATAAACCATCAAATCTTGACGGCGTTTGTCAGCGATCGCTTGCCATTCTTCTGTGTCAGTTGCCTGTATAATGACATTAAAAGCCCGGCGTAAACTCCCAAATTCCTCAGCAATTTCCGCTGCTTGAGGTAATTCTCCCTTAACAGGCATTCTTCCCCGTTCCGTCAGAAAATTCATCAACGGCGTTAATAATTCCTGATGTTCCTCAAACCGTTTTACACAAAGACGGATTCTGGGAGTAGTCGCCCGGGAACGAAACCGAGAAGCGCGAAATAACTCCGCTTCAGCATCATCTCGAAACACAAAATAAACCCCCAAAGCCACAGGAATTGCGTCAACTCCTAATACTTGGTCAATGTAAATTTTTAATTCTTCTTGTTCATAATATTTCTGAAATGTGTTACGGTTAGTGATGATGCCATCGCCATAAGCAATTACACCCCGCTTAATATCAGATATCAATACTTGGGCGGCTACTAACAGCACCTTTTGAGTCAGTTCCCAAGCTTGAATTAAAGCTTCCCGGCGCTCGCTTTGATGCTCAATGACATTAATCACAAAACCAATATTCACAATATCCGCAGCGATTCTCGGTGTATGTGCAGAATAATAAGGGTCCCAGCCATAACTTGTATAACCCTGTTCAGCAATGCGGGTAACGTCTCCACCATGTCCACAACCATAATCAAAAAAGGTAGTTTCTGGACTAAATAAGCTCGACTCCAAGGCTAAACGCACAGGACGGGATAAATCAGGACGAATAATAGCGGCTTTGTGGCGTTCTATTTTGGGAACTATATTTGTAATTGTAGAACTGCTTTCGCGTTTAATCAAGCTATGTCCTTGTACCTCCACCCCAAAAACTTGTAGCCGTTGTTCCCAACCCAACTTAGTACCAATTCCCCTAGTATGATTAAGTAAACCTAAAGCGACTTGAGCGCGAGTTAAAGCTGCAAACTCTTCATAGAGGGGATATTCTGGAGTTACAAAAGTTTCTTTGCGGTGCAGAATGGGGGGATTTTCCGAATCGCTGTAATCCCGATAACCAACTTCTAGAGTTTCTACGTCAACCTGAATACTAGCTTGTAAAGCCGGATGAGGATCAGTATCAAAATCAGGATAGAATAGATAGGAAATCTTGGGTTTATTCGTGCTAAATTTAACTAAAGTTGCAGACTGAACTTTAAGTAAGGCACTAGTTCGACTACTTCGACTACGCTCAGTACAAGTTCGCTCAGTACAAGTACGGGCGCGGTTTTCATATTCCTGAAGCCAAGGGTCAAGAGTATGTAAGGCTAAAATATGAATGTAAAACGCATCAGGTAACATTTTGCCAACAGGATTGTTTTGGCAATATTGATTTATACTATTTAGATCAATAGAATGAAACGTTGGGGGGTTTTCCGCAACTGCATTCCTTATGTTATCAGGTTGAACCATTACTTTGTCATCTTGTAAAAATATAGATAACCTGGTTACATTTACTTTAATACAAAAAATCTGAAATTGGAAGTTAATAAACTTTAATCTCCCAGCCAAAACCGCTCAAACTCTGATTTTTCCCTGTTCCCTGTTCCCTGTTCCCTGTTCCCTTCTTTTTGTGAAAAGAGTAAAAGACAACAAAAAAAACTTTTACCAATTACCAATTGTGATCTTAGTTAAGTAAAATTAAGTTAATTCATATAACTTGACATTTCTTCATTTTCAGCAAAATATTTGCCCATTTATTAAATTTTTAATAATAGTTATATCTAGTTGTAGATTTAGGCAGTTAATTAATATCAGAACTGTATAATCTGAAAATAACTAAATTAATGATTAAATAGAGGCCGAATGAGTCCAACAATCATGCGTCAGTTTTGGTCTATCGTTGAAGCCACTCACACAGTAACGCTTTTGCAGCTTGATGATACTAGTTTGGTACAGTGGTTAGTTAAACAAATCACGAATCAAGCCTTTTTAGATGCCCATGAAATTGATTTTCTCTGTGATTACATTCAATCTCGGCTAACTCTGATTCGTGATTTAGCTTATGAACGCCAAGAATCATAGCTGAGTATCTGTGCTATTTATTTTATTTTGGGTGGTAAATAACCTTCCACCAAGCAATCATTACCAACAACACGCCAACTGACGCGCTCTAAAAGTAACGCTTCAGTCATATTGGTCAAACCCAAATCTCCCACAGGTGTAGGAGCATGATCTCCACCAATAATTTTGGGGGCGATAAATGCCATAATTTTTTGGACAGAGCCTTGAGCGATCGCCCTAGCTGCTAAAATACCACCACATTCCCATAGCACGCTACAAAACCCGCGCTCATATAAATGACTCATGACTGCTTCTGGGGTGAGTGAGCTAAATTCCACCACTTCCACCCCTTTGTCGCGCAGCATTTTTTGAAAAGCCTGTGAACTACCAACTTCCGTTACAACCAAAGTTGGAGATTCCTGAGTATCCCATAGCCGAGCTTGTTCTGGTAAATTCAGACTACGACTCATCACCACTCGCAGGGGATTATGAGCCTCAACTTGATGGCTAGTCAAATAAGGGTTATCTTTTCTAACCGTATTCCCACCAACAATCACCGCATCACAAGCGGCTCGCAATTGATAAACCTCAGTGCGAGCATCTTGATTTGTTACCCAAGCACTATGACCGACAGTAGTGGCGATTTTACCATCTAAAGTCATAGCATATTTCAAAATCCCTAAAGGTCGTTGATAGAGAATACGATGAATAAAACCTTCATTTAATCGCCGACAAGCCGCTTCCTCTACTCCAACTATCACTTCTATCCCAGCAGCCTGTAACCGCGCAATTCCAGAACCTGCTACCAAGGGATTAGGATCAACCATCCCTACTACCACCTTAGACACACCCGCATTAATCAACCCTTGGGAACAGGGAGGAGTGCGTCCATAGTGGTTACAAGGTTCAAGACTCACATAAATAGTGCTTCCTCGCGCCCGTTCTCCCGCTGCTCTCAGGGCAAAAACTTCGGCGTGAGGTTCACCAGCACAAGGATGAAATCCTTCTCCCACAATCTCCCCATTTTGGACAATCACCGCCCCCACCAAGGGATTTGGTGAAGTGCGTCCTAAGGCAGTCCGGGCTAATTCCACACACCTTCCCATCATGCGAGAGTCAAAGTCATCACCTACTATTTCTGGGACTACAGGCTGTGTTAGAAGTTGAGGATCTTGAGGTAATGATGCAGATTTGGGAGAGACTCCCGGAAAATTATCCATTTGACTTACGAATTACGAATTAATTTCATCTGCTGCCACCAGCGATTAAGAGGATAATAAACCACAGGCGCCCACAAACTACTGAGAATTGCCGAAGCTAAGGTAGCCCGTTGGTAATATGTCCAAATACTGGCTGCATGACGATTTCCTACCCAAGATAACTGGAAAGCAAAAATAGTGTCTGCCACTACAGCCATCGCAAATACAATTAAAGCAATGGAAATAAAGTCTTCTTGAATAAACCGCTGTTTTTGCATCAGGGCTGTTAACATTCCCACAATTCCCAAACTCAAGGCATGAGTTGGATCAGGTGATGTCATTGCGTCTTGTAATAGCCCCAAAATGATCCCTGACAGCAGACCAGAAAATACTGAGCGATTGACACTCCAAGCCACTACCCAAATGAGTAGCCAATTAGGACCAATGCCTAATAATTCCATTCCGGGGAGACGAGTTGGCAACATTAGTAAACATAACATGACAGTTAAAAATATTACCATCCAATCCATAAATTGATGCCACCAAGGATGCCAAAGTGCTAATGGGGGAATCAAAAAATAGGATTTTCGTCCGGTTGAAGTTGATTTTTTATCTCTGTCACCAGGAAATCCAGGTATCTTCATTGTTTGGTAATTGGTGATTGATGATTATAGGAGCTTTTAGCGGTCAGCAATTAGGAGTACAATCCTTTCGGTGTAAGCCTCTGGGGTGAAAATTAGAATCTCATTCCAGTGCATACCGCTATATCATCGCTTAATTTTAATCTTTGTGAACCTAATCTGACTACACACCAATTTCTCAAAGGCTTGAAAAAATATACTGAGACAATTGGTTACTTTTTTATTGCATCAGTAGCTTTTGCCGAATAATTAGCGACAATTTTGCCGAAAGATACAAACAAATGGCCAAATTTTTGCCAAGATAGAGATATTATTTTGTAAAAATTCCCTTGGCAAAAATCAGTATGAGTGAAAAAACCATAGAAAGCCCAGGCAAAAGTTTTCTCGTTCTAATTTTGCCGATATCGTTTTTGATTGTTTTCCTGGTTAATACCTGGAAAGTTTTACTGGTAATCTTAGGGCTATTAATGGTTTTCAACCTTTGGCAGCAATCTAGATGGGAAAAGTGGTGCAACCAAGTTAACCCACTCTTTTATGAATTAGTTGAGGAAAATCATGGCCAAATTAGACCCATGGACTTGGCAATCAAGGGTAATTTTTCGGGACAGGTGGCAAAACGCTATTTAGATAGTAAAGCTAAGGAATTTGGCGCTAGTGTCCTAGATTCGGAAAAAGAAGATCAATTGTACTATTTTATTAATGCCAGTATTCTCGGCGATATTCTTGATAGTAGTGAATTGGTAGAAAAACTTCCCGCGCAACCAGTTACCAAAATTGCCCGCTCTTTTTTAGCTCCACCTCCTCCTATTCCCCAGGAGGAGGAAGCGCAATCTGAATCCAAGTCTGAATCCAAATCTGAATCTGTTCCTACCCACGAGGAAGTGAGAAAACCTCTAGAAGAACAGTTAGTTTTTGGTTCGCTGATTCAATCGGAATTAGCCAAACGGCTAAATGTCTATTCCAGTACGGTTTACAAGCGACGCAATGACCCAGATTTTGCCCAGTGGTGTCGTAGCCGTGATCCTGATGGTATTGCTTGGTCCTATTCTCGTAAGTCTAAGGAGTTTTTCCCCATGGAAGAATAGGAGGCAGGGAGCAGGGAGCAGTTTTACCACTGACAACTGTACGGGCGAAGCATTTGGAGAACTATTTTTGGCAATGACCGATAATTTATCTTCCAAATGCTTCGCCCCTACTGACAACTAACTACTGTACGGGCGAAGCATTTGGAGAACTATTTTTGGCAATGACCGATAATTTATCTTCCAAATGCTTCGCCCCTACTGACCAATCCCAATCGCTTGACTGATGGATGTTAGTCCGCTTTCTTCTAGCTTGGTTAATAAACCGACGAGGATGCGGCGTACCATTATTGGTCCTTCATAGATCCAGCCTGTATAAGTTTGAATAAGACAAGCTCCGGCTGTGATTTTTTCCCAAGCATCCTCAGCAGTAAATATGCCACCTACGCCAATGATAGGCATCTGCCCTTGGGTTTGTTGGTAAATGAAGCGAATTACTTCTGTGGAGCGATCTCTCACTGGTTTTCCGCTAATTCCTCCCGCTTCCTCTTGGGGGGATTTACCAGTTTTTTCAATAATTTGGGTTTTGAGTCCTTCCCGGCTAATCGTGGTGTTGGTGGCGATTAAACCAGCAATTCGGTAGGTTTTAACCAGAGCAATAATGTCAGATATTGCTTCCCATTCTAAATCGGGGGCTATCTTCACAAATATGGGTTTTCGTGCAGTATTTTCCTGCTGTAGCATATCCAAGATTTGACTGAGCATGGTAGCATCCTGGAGCGATCGCAATCCCGGTGTATTGGGAGAGGAAACATTAACTACAAAATAATCACCCAAATCCTTCAGTAATCGAAAACTCTCTAGATAATCCTGCGCTGCTAGTTCCAAGGATGTTATCTTAGACTTACCTAAGTTTATTCCTATCGGTATTGGGGGGATTGGGTAAATTAAATGTTGTTTTGCCTCTGTTAATCTTGCGGCCATTGCGACAGCACCAGCATTATTAAAACCCATCCTGTTAAGTGCCGCTTGATCTAAAGGCAAACGAAATAACCGAGGAGGAGGATTTCCCGGTTGGGGGTGATAAGTAACAGTACCCAATTCAGCAAAACCAAACCCAAAATTATGCCAGATATTAGCAGCAATACCGTCTTTATCAAATCCAGCCGCTAACCCCAAAGGATTGGGAAATTTCATTCCCAGTATGGTTTGTTCTAATCGCGGATCATTTAGACACAGATATTGCTGAAATAGGCTATTTAACCATTTAGTAGAAGGATAATAACTGGCTTTCGACAGCCAATTTAGACTACCGATGGTTTGTTTGTGCAACCACTCCGGTTCGGTTTTTACCAGAGTAAATAGAACATGACTAACTAATGCTTTATAAATATCCAATTTAGGGTAACATCTATCAATTATTAACAGATACCAAAGCTAAAATCTATTAGGAATGTATACCAGGTATCTTCATATATATTACTATAACTTATGTCAAACAATGATCAAAATTGGCAGCAAAAAAAATTAAAGATGCTGAACAACAAATTATATCTTTGGGGCAACTTATCCAAAATTTGAGAGAAGATGATAGACTTTATTCACTAATTAAAACTACTATTGCTTATCCTCAAGAATGGTTTGAACTTTGTATTGATTATGATGGGGCGTGTTCGTTCTAAATCTGATTTACCAGAAAAAATCTGTGTAGTCTGTCAACGTCCGTTTGCTTGGCGGAAAAAATGGCAAGATTGCTGGGATGAAGTGAAATATTGCTCAGAACGTTGTCGTCGTCGTCGTTCTCACGCAAAAAATTAACAACTAACAACTGTACGGGCGAAGCATTTGGAGAACTATTTTTGGCAATGACCGATAATTATCTTCCAAATGCTTCGCCACTACTGACAACTGACTACTGTACGGGCGAAGCATTTGGAGAACTATTTTTGGCAATGACCGATAATTTATCTTCCAAATGCTTCGCCACTACTGACAACTGACTACTGTACGGGCGAAGCATTTGGAGAACTATTTTTGGCAATGACCGATAATTTATCTTCCAAATGCTTCGCCACTACTGACAACTGACTACTGTACGGGCGAAGCATTTGGAGAACTATTTTTGGCAATGACCGATAATTTATCTTCCAAATGCTTCGCCCCTACTAACAACTGACAAAATAACATGACATTACAAATACAACCTAAATTAATTATTCATGGTGGTGCTGGTAGTTCTCTCCAAGGTAAGGGGGGATTAATCGCAGTCCGCAATTCTCTTTCTCAGATTGTTGAGGAAGTCTATGCTCTTTTGCTGACGGGTGCAACTGCGGCTCAAGCAGTAGTTCGCGGTTGTCAGATGTTGGAAGATCAACCCCGGTTTAATGCTGGTACTGGTTCTGTACTGCAATCTGATGGACAAATCCGCATGAGTGCTTCCATGATGGATGGAACGACTGGGAGGTTCAGTGGTGTGATTAATGTGTCACGGGTGAAGAATCCGATTGAAATGGCGCTGTTTTTACAAGATGCTGATGATCGGGTTTTGTCTGATTACGGTGCGGCTGAGTTGGCGCGGGAGTTGCAACTTCCTAGTTATAATGCTCTAACTGATTTGCGCTTGAAAGAGTGGACTCTAGAACGTCAGGATAACTTTAAAAGAACCATGGCTGGGGTAGTAGCAGAACCAGAAATGGCGGAAAGTGCTGGTAGGGGGACTATTGGTGTTGTGGCTTTAGATGGCTATGGTAAATTAGCTGCTGGTACTTCCACAGGTGGTAAAGGCTTTGAACGCATTGGGCGAGTCAGTGATTCGGCGATGCCAGCGGGTAATTATGCAACTAGTCATGCAGCAGTTAGTTGTACGGGCATTGGGGAAGATATTATTGATGAGTGTTTAGCAGCTAAGGTTGTGGTGCGCGTTACTGATGGAATGTCACTACAGGAGGCTATGCAGCGATCATTTACGGAAGCTAAGAGGAATAATCGGGATTTTGGAGCGATCGCTCTTGATGCCACTGGTGCGATATCCTATGGTAAAACCTGCGAAGTATTACTGGCTGCTTACCATAATGGAGAAAGCATTGGTGATACTTTGGAATGGAATAATCAAGAACTAATTGGTCAGTAGTCAGTAGGGGCGAAGCATTTGGAAGATAAATTATCGGTCATTGCCAAAAATAGTTCTCCAAATGCTTCGCCCGTACAGTTGTCAGTTGTCAGTAGGGGCGAAGCATTTGGAAGATAAATTATCGGTCATTGCCAAAAATAGTTCTCCAAATGCTTCGCCCGTACAGTTGTCAGTTGTCAGTGGGAAGAGTAAAGATAAATATTTTCCTTATTTTCCCATTTATTCTTTTTTGTGCTTTTGTGATAAGAAAATGAATCTCCCAGTAACACAATCTTGGCAAGATGTTCGCGCAGCATTAAAAGCGATTTGGGGATATGACGATTTTCGTCCTCCTCAAAAAGAAATTGTTAACTGTTTAATATCACAAAAAGATTCACTAATTATTATGCCCACAGGTGGGGGGAAGTCAATTTGTTTTCAACTTCCTGCCCTACTACAAACAGGATTAACTTTAATAGTTTCTCCTTTGGTGGCTTTAATGGAAAACCAAGTTGAGGAATTACGTCAACTGTCACAAAAAGCAGCACTTTTACACAGTGAATTAACGACATCTCAACGTCAGGCAACTTTGCAAGCTTTGGAAAAACAGCAATTAAGATTATTGTATTTATCACCAGAAACCTTACTCAGTCCAGCAGTGTGGAAGAAGTTATGTAATCCCCAACTGCAAATTAATGGTTTAATTCTGGATGAAGCCCATTGTTTAGTGCAGTGGGGTGATAGTTTTCGTCCAGCTTATCGGCGTTTAGGGGCTGTGCGTGAAGCGTTACTAAAATCAAAACCACCGGGAACAAAAATTAGTATAGCAGCTTTTACAGCCACGGCTGATCCTTTAGCCCAAAAGATTATTTCTACAGTTTTAAAATTAGACAAACCTGAGATTTTTCGGATTAATCCCTATCGGGAAAATTTAAATCCTATTGTCCGAATTGCTTGGACTCCTAAAGGGAGAAAACAACAATTATTAAAGTTTATTCAAAAACGACCAAATCAAGTTGGTTTAATTTATGTACGGACTCGAAGAGATAGTGAAAATTTAACGGAATGGTTAACAGAAAATGGCTTTCATACTGCTAGTTATCATGCAGGATTAAGTCCAGGAGAACGCCGGAATATTGAAGCTAGTTGGTTAGGTGGAAAAATCCTTTTTGTGGTGTGTACTTGTGCTTTTGGCATGGGGATAAACAAATCGGATGTCCGCTGGGTTGTCCATTTTCATGCGCCCTATTTATTATCTGAATATGTGCAAGAAATAGGCAGGGCTGGAAGAGATGGAAAACCCGCTGATGTTTTAACTTTAGTAAGTGAACCAACGGGATTTTTAGATGCTGAGGATAAGCAAAGACGGAAATTTTTTGAAGAACAAATGAAATTGCAACAACAAAAAGCCCAACAATTAGCGAAACAATTACCACCCCAAGGAGAAATAAATACTGTAATTAAAGAATTTCCTAATAGTGCTGTGGCACTTTCTCTTCTCCATAGTAATGGACAACTAGAATGGCTTGATCCTTTTCATTATTCTATGTCTTTGCCGTCAGGAAAACCAGCAAAAACACAATTACAAGCTGCTAAACAAATGAGTGAATATCTTACTACTAAAAAATGTCGTTGGCAGTTTTTATTAAATGCTTTTGGGTTTGAAACAACGACTAATTGGCGTTGTGGACATTGTGATAATTGTGGAAATTAATAAACACAATCTGGAAAGATAATTATTACGATATTCCTAGATTATATGCCTAATTTTTTAAATAAAATATTATTTCTTTGTTTTGCCTCTTTAACAAGTTTGTTAAATGATAATATTTCAATATAGGTTTTTAATCCAGGGTTAAAACCAAAAAAACCTTGAAGGTCTGGTGTTGAAGTCAGAGAAGAATTAACAGCAAAAGTTTGTATTTCTTCTGTTAAATCACAAATAATATAGGCATAGAAAGGTGTATCTTCACGAAGAGATATTAATCTACCATCTTTATTCTTGTGTTTGCCTGATCTAACCTGGCGTATATAAGAATAAACTTGAGCAATAGGATTTTCTGATGCAGAATATCCCTCTCTCATTGGGCGTTTAAATTCTATTACTACGACGGAAGAATAAGGCTGTTCTTCATCTGGTACAAAAGCAATAGGATGGTTGAAAACTAAAAGGTCTGGTCTATCATTACTTTCTGAATCTAAACTTTCTAGTCTTTTTAAGGATTGATCAGAGGAAAGATATTCATGATAAGACAATCTTTCATCTATTATCCAGAGATTTTGTTTCTCAAAAACATTAATTTCATCAGAAGATGTTCTCATTGGAAAAATTATTTCATGTATATCTTTTTCAAGACTATATCTTCCATCTGAATCAAGAATTAGATTTTTTTCAAACAGACTGATTATGATTTTTCTATGAATAACATATTTTGCTAACTTAGACATCCCTAGATCATTATACTGTTCAAGAAAATTATAATATTCTTTGCTATACTCAGGAAATCTCTCAAAGTGTTCTAGGGGAGTTTTCAATATTCTTACTCCCGTTTCTTTCAGGGATAGTTCATAGCTCGACATTATTTTATGAAGTTCTATTTCTAGTTTTTCTGGAGGAAGTCCAGGTTTTATAGACTCTAATTTATCTGTAGCATATTTTAGTAACGGACGATATTCTACAGCTTCTTCTATAATGTATTTTTGGATTTCTTTCTGTTTCTCTTCCTGTAATCCTTGTAAAAATGGAGAAAGATTATTAGATATTACAGAAATTAATTCAGTTTGTATTTCTTTATAGGAAATAAGTCCAATATCTTCTGTAAAACCCTCATGATTATGAATTAGGTTAAAATCAGTTCTTTCTTGATTGACATATTGATCTAAACATTCACTAGAAACAAAAGCCAGATAGGTAAAAAGCCTTCCTTCTCTGTCACGAATTTTTCTTTTTTCAATTAAATTAGGGATATAGTTGTGTAAATTTTCAGAAATAACGGTTCTATGATTAGCGCAATAAAAAAGTTTATGACTTGAATCGGATGAGTTGTAATATTTAATTCCTTTAAGATTAAAAGTATGTTCTTTTATTTTAATTACATCATTATCCGAGAATGATTCTAAATTTTCATTAAAGTATGTATTAATGTTGAATTCTTTTTTTCCATCAACTACTCTAATTTTGGGTGGTGTTTCTAAAATAAAGTATGAAATACAGTGTTCTAGAATTTGCTTGCCTATAGTTTCACATTTTTGAGGGCATTTTACTTTATATGGATTTAAGAAATTTTTAAGTTCAACTTTTGTATAAAATTCTTGTTTATTATTTAATTCTATTTTCTGGTTAGAATTTTCTTGAACTCCTTTGCAAAAAAGGCTAAATTCTATATTACGTTTGTAAAAATTATTTTCTTCTTCAAAAACACTTTCAATCAGTATTTCTGTAAAAGCTTTAAGCCATAAAAATCTACCAACTCCTTTTGAGCCTCTGCTTTTTTTATATGTACTGTCTGAAGTACAAAAAGACGTATAGTTAATATAATTAAATCCTACTCCGTTATCTAAAACAACAAAACCTTGTATTGGAGATAAATTTCCATCTTCTATGAGTTCTGTTTGATTACCTTCCCTTAAAAGAATAATGTCAATATATCCATTATTGATTTTTGAATCCTCAATAGAATGAATTGAATTTACTACACACTCAAACAATGGCAATAAACATTTATTCTCAGCTAAAGGAGTGTTGTTAATTCTACCTTCTAAACTTATGTCCATGACTTAATGGGTTTAGTTATTTACGTATCTGTTACATTCTACTATACTATATACAAATTTATTTATGTGTTTAGATATTTAAATTAACTTAGCATTTCTTTTTAAATTCTCATTTTCGATCTAGCTTACCATACATTTACTTCAACAGTAAGTGCCTAAATATTATACAAAAACACACTACAATATATTAATGCTTTTCGTAATGCGGATAAATTTGTCTGGATGATTAATTTGTACAGTCTGTAGGTCTTAGCAAGATTAAAAATTAAAAAAAGAAGAGTGAAGAATCTAACTCTTGAATTTTTAATTTTTAATTCTCAATTTTTAATTCTTAGCTGCTTCTGCTTGGCTACAATATTTATTTAATTGAACGCCTAAAGCATCTGATTCTTTACCAGCAGTTTTAGCTGCGGTTGTCAGTGCGGAATCAATTTCTCTTCTAGCTTTTTCAACTTTTACTCTACCATCTGATGATGCTTCTGCTTTCTTAGTATCTGCAAGAGCTTGAGAAGCCTTGGCTATGGCTTCACTAAGATGATCAAAGATTTTGATAAAACTGGTTTCAAATTCTTGCAGTTTGGGGTCTTTTAAATTTAATTCCTGAATGGATTTGGTGACATTTTTCAAGTCTTTGGATAATTGCAAGCTAGTTGATGCTTGCTGACCTTTTTTAATATCAATCAGTGATGTACCCTGATTGAAAACTGTAACTAATCGCTGACATTGGGAGGTTTTAGTCTCACTGCAACTAGTAATTAACAAAGCAATGCTCAGACTAACAGGAGCAATAACTGGATAACGGGAAAACAACATTAACATCCCAAGAGCAATAAAATCCCCTAAATATTAAGCCAATTGATCATTAATTCGCAATTACGAATTTCTGTATTGAGCAGTTTACCAATCTACTGGCAACCCTAATTTATCTAAGGTTTTGCCATCTTGCAACAGTGGTTGGATGTCGCTGTCTATTTGGATTTTACCAGTAGAGAGGACTAAAGCCCGTTGGGTGACTCTTCCTAGCCATTGGAGATCATGGGAAGCTATTAACATGACTTTAACAGGCAATTTTAATAATACTTGGGCTAAATGTCGTCGCCATGCTGGATCAAGTCCGTTGGTGGGTTCGTCTAAGATGAGAATGGCAGGATCTAGGGCTAAAATTGCGGCTAAGGCGGCTAAACGTCTTTGTCCTCCAGAAAGTTCATGGGCGGAACGATGGGCGTAGGACTCTAATCCAAAGTCCGCTAATAGTTGATGGGCTTTATCTTTAGCGGCTATAGATGAGACACCATAATTAAGAGGTCCGAAAGTAACATCTTCGAGGATTGTGGGCATAAATAATTGGTCGTTAGCATCTTGGAACGTAAAACCAATTTGTTGCCGTACTTCTGGCAAAGTATCTGGTAATAAGGGGATACCGTTAATCCAGATTTTGCCGTTTTGAGGATGTTTTAAGCCAATGAGGTTTTCTAGTAAGGTGCTTTTACCTGAACCTGTAGCGCCCATTAAAGCGACGCGATCGCCTGTTTGTAGGCTAAAAGAAATTTCTTGTAGCACGGGTTGCTGGTGCGAATAGGCATATACCAGATTTTGGACTTCAACGACATTTGTATGCGGTTGACAAAGGGAAATTTGGGGATTAGAAGTTAATGATGTCAAGATTCACCACTCAAATAACAGTAAGGTAGGAACTTAGGGTTAAACAAGTAGCTGTCACCCCAGCTATTAACAAGATAAAACGTTCTTTTGGTTTGAGGGGGGAATCTAGGGGTAATTGTCCGTTATATCCACGGGCTACCATAGCAGCATAAACTCTTTCGGCTCTGTCTAAGGTGCGGAGATACAACGCCCCAATCATTGAAGCACTGGCATAGCGTAGCCACCCTGCTGCACCATTTAAACCACGTAATTGGGCGCTGCGCTGCATTTGCGTTACTTCTAAAAGTAATATTTCTAAATATTGCGCGGCTAAGATCAGGTTTTCCTTTAATGGTGCAGGTATTGGTAAGCTTTTGAGGGCGATACCCAAACTGTGGGGGGGTAAGGTTAATAAAAAACCATTCATGGCAATTAAACAAATTAGGGAACGCAGCAGCAAAAAACTAGCTCGTTCCCATCCCAATGGTAAAGCCATCAATGATAGAAAAATTAATTCTGCACCGAGTAATCCGCCTAATTTGCGAATGGGTACTTGTAAGATACAAACCCAAATAAGGGCGATCGCCCCATATACTAGTAAATTAGACCAAGTATGATGTTTTAAAAAAGCTGCCCCAATCACAATGATCAGGGATAACTGCAAGCGTAATGGCAAGGAAATTTTAAGCATTCTTAGGTTTTATCACTTTGGCAATTCCAAAAGCCACAGCAAAGCAAGCTGTAGAACCCACTAAACCAGCAATACTTGTCCCAATTTGTCCTAAACCTTTAATCTCATAGTCAGCCAAAGGTGTCGGTACAATTACCCGCACATTTTCAGCTAAGTTGATAAAACCCACGTTTTCTGCTACTTTTTCTAAACCATCTGGCCAAGCAGAAGCAAATAGAGACAACACACCTGAAATTAGCAAAATACTGACAACGGGAACTAACCAGCCTCTAACTTTGTGTTCTTCACCTGGTAACAAATCTGGACGGGCTGTGGCTAAATAGGTTAATACACCCCCGGTAATTAATCCTTCTCCAATACCAATCAAAATATGTACACCTGCCATCGTGGGTAAAACTATGTTGGCTGGTGCTGTTCCAGACAGGGCTAATTGAATGGCACAAGCTACAGCGGCGACAACTACGCTCACTCCGGCTGCTATGCCTGCTGCCAGGGGTAAACGCCGTTGAGAACCGCCCAATAGTCGTTGTAAGGTTTGGGTTAATCCCCACGCTACCCACACGCCGATTACTCCCATGTTTAAAATATTTGCACCCAAGGCGGTGATACCACCATCAGCAAATAGCACAGCTTGAATAATTAAAACTGTGGCAATACATAGCATTCCCGCCCAAGGACTACCTAAAATAATGGCAGCTAAAGCCCCTCCTAATAGGTGGCCGCTGGTCCCCCCCGCTACAGGAAAATTAATCATTTGGGCGGCGAAAATAAAGGCTGTGGTTAAGCCAAGAATGGGAGCGCGACGAATGCCAAAGGCTGTTTGCGATCGCTCAAAAGCTACAAATAAGGCGGCTGCACTGGCTAAACTGGTGGCGGCTGCAACTGGCACAGAAATAAATCCATCGGGTATGTGCATGAGATTGGTGTTTTTTTAATGTGTTTTTTGCAGACTAATTGTAAGTAATATAACGACTAACAAAATTAATAGCAAACTAAATTTTATCTCTTTTGACAATACCCTATGGGTGGATTTTTTGGGATTTTATTTAGGATAATTTTTTAATAAAAAATACGTCAAATTATATATTTGTTTTTTGAATTGTTAACATTTATAAATCTTTATGACATATTCTCATAATTGTTCATGATTATGAATTTATTAATTTTCTGGAGGATGCCAACCAGCAAGTACCCAATAACTGCGAACTTCTAAAGCATCTGCATCATCACTTAAATGCAAAACTTTAACAGTAGCTCTCCCAGTTGGTGTTTTACCCACAATTTGCAATCCATCTTTTGTCCAAAAAAAATGCTCAGACCAAACTTGAGTACGCGGGTTAAATAATTTAACTATCTCACCTGTTTCTGAATCAATACCTGTAGTTTTATCGCTTTTATATCTATTACAAATAGGACAGGCTAACCATAAATTTGATTCATTATTACTACCACATTTCGCTATAGGAATAATATGTTCTATTTCCAAACGTGCCATTACTAAACGTTGAGGACTCAAACAATAGCCACAACGATTTTGAGCATCTTTCCGAACACGACGTTCTATTTCAATAGGAATATAAGATCGAGCCATGACTATTAATTAATTGCAGGTATCAAACCACGTTCAACAGCCACTTTTAAGGCTTTTGCTTTCCGCACTAAACCATGTCTGTAAACTTGCATAAGTTCATCTAGTTGGCTATTTTCTATATCATTTAGCTGTCCTTCTTGTTGACGTGCTAAAAGATCACTAAAAACTTCTTGTTGTTGAGTTTCCATTTGTAAATCGCACAATGACAAAATCTGCTCATCTGGTAATGATTCTACAGGTAATTCATTGCTGGCACGGTCAATCCATTCTAATAATACATCTTCAAGGCGACGATGGCTGAAAGCAGCGATTTCTTTGGCTTTTTGCACCAGTGTTTCCGGTAGTTGGAGGGTGATAGTTTCAGACATTTTGATAAAATGAAACTGTTCTCTTTTATTGTAACGCTAAAATGTTAATATACAAGCAACCTAGTGAAACCTAAGTTCAAAACTATGACCAATATTAATATTTCTGTACCTGAATCACTGAAAAGTTTTATTGATCACCAAATTGTTGAAGGTGGTTATAGTTCAGCGAGTGAATATTTACAACAGTTAATTATTCAAGAAGCACAAAGGAAAAATAAAGCAAGTTTAGAGGAGTTTTTGATAACTCAGGAAGAATTTGAAAAGACTTTAGATGAATTAGCTGATAATTTTGCAGATTCGGTGGGTGAAAATGCGCCTATTTTGTCAGATTATGCTGTTAGTCGTCAGAGTATTTATGAGGATCATGATTAAAAATGCAATATTTAGTAGATACGAATATTTTATTGCGTCTTGTGCAGCGTAATGATCCATTAAATCCCGTGATTAGAAATGCAGTTAGAAAGCTGAAAAATGATGGAAATATAATGTTAATTACTCCCCAAAATTGTGCTGAGTTTTGGAATGTTTCTACAAGGCCAGCTACAAAAAACGGATGTAAATTTAGCTGCGTAAAAACTTATCAGGTATTCAAGTACATGATGCGCGTCTTGCTACGTAAATACTCTTACTTTAATTATTCTACTGGGCATTTTCTTTCCCATTGGAAGTCGATTGATTTGATATCTGAGGACGCATGATCAGTTATCAGTCCCCTATAACCTATTTTGCGTAAAATCAGTCTGTAGACCATTGAAATTAAAAGATTTCGCTTTTGCCAAAAATCTTCATCTACGGGAAACTCTATTATTCCTCCATGAGCTAGAGAATTTCTGATTTTGTTCCAAGTTTTGATGTGTTCATTTCCTATCACATTCTCTTCTTTTAAAGCTTTTAAAACTTGAGATGTCGACCTTGTGCCAAGCATTGATAAAAGTCCAATAGCTCTGTTTTTTATATCCTCATCTCCTTGCCACTGTTCCAAATAGGTCTTCAGAGCTTTAGACTCTTCTTTATCGAGAGTTTTAATACTGAATTCATCAGCTAACTGTCCTGCCAAATTCTCAACACATACTGATAGAGATAAGACGAAAGCTTGCAGCGTTCCGGTACTTGCAATGATAACTTCAGAAAAAATTTTTGTTGTAACAAGCTGTTCAAATTGATTACACCTTACGCACTCATCTAAATATGTCGTAAATATCTTCCAGAGTTCTTTCCTCAAGTTGGGAAATCCAATAATTGCTGGAAGCATTTTAGACGATGTTTCAGATGGCGTATTTCTTAAAAAGATTAAAGCATCAGTTTTAAAATGGCGTACTACCATTCTCGGATATGTTAGAGATGCTGTTATGAGAGTTAAAGCTTCTGGAATCCAATTCTCTACATACGGTGCAGAAAATTTTTCACTATTTTCCGCACTAACATAGAACAAATTACTAGAATTACTGCTATAAAAATGAATTTTCGATTTATTAAACTCTAGTTCATGCCTGTCATACCATGATCGAGAAAATATCTGTTCTCCACGATGCAATATTTTTTCTTCTACTAATTCAGTGAGTGGTAGATCGGGAATACTTGAGAAAACTAACTCAGTAATGTTATTTAGATTATTGGCTTCATGTCTTTGAACTCTTGTAGCTAATTGGTCAAACTGACCGTGAACTATACACTTTCCTGATGTTGATAGTTCAACATTTGGGATAGACCATCCTCCTGTCCAATGAATATTATCGTAATCTTTTGCAAAAATTCTTACTTGCGTAACTTCACCTTGTTTTACTTGCTTGAAAATTATGGGGCGTGCTTCTGCTGAAATCTCTATCTGATTATGAACTCTGTATGAAATTGCTCCTTTTTTTTGTCCAGTGATAACACCTGGTCCCTTAAATAACGGAGGACAGTTATCTACAATTCCGTGTACTTCAATATCATAACATTCTATTTCAAACTCACGTCCTACAAGCTTCTCAGTTAGTGATGTAATAAAAACCATTTTCAGTTAGATATTCTATGAATCTGGGGCGGTAGCCGCAATAAATATGTTAAAGTAATGTTCCTAATATCGTCCCCATATTCTGTATGCGAACGAGAACAATGAAACCCATTTTTTACAAGGCTTTTAGGTTAAGTTAACAAACACCATCAAATTATCGTCCAAAGCGATCGCTTTCACTCGCAATTCAACATCCTTAATAGCTGCGTCAGATAAATATTACCAAATTCACTCATCTTCATACCAGAAGATATTAAAGACGAAGGTTGAACCATTAATTGAGTAGTCATGGTGTGTTCACAGTGTCTTTATTTGTATAATCTCATAAAAAATCCTGTAAATCCTGAAATCCTGGACATCCTGATTCAGACAAATTAAATATCAGGTTCAACACCTAACAACCTTAATTGTTCTATCAATCTTTCCTTTTTTTGTCTTTCCTGTTCTGTCAGAGTCAACATCTAAGGAAATTGATTTTTATTCTTGACGTGGATCTAATAGTGGTGGATGCCAACCTGCTTCTACCCAAAAATGCCGAGCAACTTGAATAGAAGGCTCATCACGTCGTTCATCATTGAAATCAAAGCGATCGCTAGTAGCTCTCCCGGTAGGCGTTGTACCTACAATTTTTATACCATCTTTTGTCCAGATAAAATGCTCTGACCATCCTTGCCGACGAGGGTTAAATAAAGCAACTTTCTCTTGAGTTTTAGGATCAGTAGCTACTATAAAATTATAATGACGCTCATTACAGCGATGACAAGCCAAAGCTAAATTATCCAATTCATCTGAACCCCCCAAAGACTGCGGCATAATATGATCAATGGTAAACCGGTCGGGACTCAGATATTCAGGAGAGTGGCAATATTCACATAAGAATTTAGCTCGTTTTCTTATAAGTCGTCGAGTTGGTTCGGACACCATTTACTTTTAGCCGCTAGTTGAGCATTAATTAAGGTAAATATTCGCTGTAACTCCGATATACCTACATATTCCGCTTCCTCTTCAGAAGTCAGTTTATCAGATTTTTTCTTTGCTAATAGTTCTTCAAAACGTATCTGTAGTTCCTCGGTAAATTTAAATAGATAAATATTACCAAATTCACTCATCTTCATACCAGAAGATATTAAAGACGAAGGTTGAACCATTAATTGAGTAGCCATTGTATGTTCACAGTGTCTTTATTTCTATTATCTCATAAAAAATCCTGTAAATCCTGAAATCCTGAAATCCTGGATATCCTGATATGGCTTGCGCCACGCTACGCTATCAGACAAAAAAATATCATATAATAGTGAATAAATATTCACCTTAATTAACTATGCAAACCACAGAATCACCCTTACAATTGCGGCTGTGGACTGTTGATGAATACCACAGAATGGCTGAAGCAGGAATATTTGAACCAAATGAACGGGTAGAATTATTAGAGGGGAAAATAATCTGGATGATTGCTAAAGGAACAGCCCACCGTTCAGCAGTGGGTAGAACATATAAGTTATTGGAAAACAGAGTTGGTCATAAAGCTTGTATAGCTATTCAAGACCCTGTAAAATTAAATGAAAGGTCTGAACCAGAACCAGATATTGCTGTAGTGAAAATAGATCCGCTAGACTATGCAGATCATCATCCTACCCCAACAGAAATTTATTTAATTATCGAAGTTGCAGATAGTAGTTTAAAACTAGATACAGAAATCAAAGCTAAAGCTTATTCTCAAGCAGGAATTAAGGATTATTGGGTATTAGATGTAGTGAAACGCGAATTAATTGTATTTAGAAATCCCACAGAAGAAGGTTATCAAAATCGAGAAACTATCACAGAACATCAAAACATATCTCCTTTAGATTTTCCTGATTTAGAAATTGTAGTTTCCCAGATGCTACCTCTTGTCTAAATCAGGATATCCAGGATTTAAGGATTTACAGGATATTATAACTGTATTTCATTCAACCGATAACCGCTATAGTTAAAGTAAATGGAGTTGAGTTGAGTCTAATTTATTACTTACCTGAGCGATCCTAGCACCTTATTTCATTTACTAGTACCGCAGGGCGGAATTAAAAATTAACAATTAAAAATTAAAAAAGCAGATTGTATAACCTTTTTAGGGATTTTTAATGGTTATCTTACTTACACTGTACTGTACTAGTAGTTTGTCAAGATAAAAATGATGGACTGTAGTGTGAGCGTCTCGCTCACGCGGGCAAGACTTGTACTGAGCAAGCGAAGCCCTGAGCCTGTCGAAGGGTCGAAGTATGCCCGCACTACCAAAAACCCCTAAAAATTATTTTTCCAAGTTATTGACAATAATTTCTAAGTTCGATAGGATACCTAAAGCTAATTGCAAATTATTTACAATTCCCTACATACCCATATCCCTATTAGTCTCATGTCTGACAACTTTACTTTCAGTAAAGATAAAATTTGGAGTCGTCGCCAATTGCTACAACTGGGATTATCCGGGGCTGGAGTCATTGGTGCGGGAGCAATTTGGCAGATATTGAATGTCAAAGATCATGCCAGTGTTAGAATCCCACCGATGGAAATGGCAGCATCTAATGGTGCTACTAACCCCATGCAAGTATTACGTGATTTTGATTATGGGACAGTTAAGCAGGAAAATGGGCGTACAGTCCGCGAATTTCAGCTAACTGCTGGTACTTCCACCATTCAGCTTAATAGTGCTGTCTCCTACAACATTTGGGATTTAAATGGGCGGATTCCTGGACCAACACTCCGGGCTAAAGAAGGGGAAAGAATAAGAATACTTTTTCTCAACAATGCTGGACATTCCCATTCTCTGCATTTTCACGGAGTTCATCCCGCTGAAATGGATGGAATAAAACCCGTGGGTAATGGTAAAGCGACTATATACGAATTTGATGCCGAACCCTATGGCGTTCATTTGTATCATTGTCACATTGCTCCGGTTACTCGTCATATTGCTAAAGGTTTATATGGGATGTTTATTATTGACCCTCCTAAACCCCGTCCCCCTGCTGATGAAATTGTTTTAATCATGTCTGGGTATGACATAAATGATGATAATCGCAATGAATATTATGCTTTTAATGGTATGCCGCATCATTATATGCACCATCCCATTCAAATTTATCAAAATCAGTTAATTCGAGTCTATGTTCTTAATATTATTGAATTCGATCCTGCTGTGACGTTTCACCTTCACGCTAATTTCTTTAATGTTTATCGTTCGGGAATGACAATTACTCCCAGTGAAAAAACCGATGTTTTAACAATGGGTGTCGCAGAAAGGCACATTTTAGAGTTTGCTTTTCGCTATCCAGGAAAATATATGTTTCATCCTCACCAAGATGCGATCGCTGAAAGCGGGTGTATGGGACAGTTTGAAGTCATTACCCAGAAGCAAACCTAAATAAATCTTTGGTCATTAGATCTTCAACCTATTTTTTTGTTTATGTATTGAGAATTTTTATCAGTTATTCTATATATCCATATTATATAACTAGTAAAAATTGCATCTTTTTTCATCCATCAAGTTGTTTCGTCAATGCTCATAAAAACACGCTCTTTGGTAAAAAAATAATATAAGTATATAGGCAAATAATTTAGAATCCTAGATAAATTATTTGATAAAATCTCTCATTTGTGATAGATCAAAATAAGAGGTTATTAAAAAAGCTATTAAGCTAGTTAGAACTATTCAATTTACCAGGAGTAAAAATGATCAAATTCCGTTATTTATTCTTATCTATCGCGGCTTGTGCGATGATTTCCCTGAGTTCCTGTACCCAGGATACACCGACAGCAGACGTTAAATCAACACCAAGTACAGCCCAAGTTGCAGAAACCAGCGCCCATAGCGGTCATAGTGGTAAAGCTAAAATTAATATCAATAATGCAATTTTATCCCAATTAGATAAATTAGAAGCTACATTAGGAATTCCGGCTTTATCCAACAAAATCCAAGCTAATCGTCCCTACGCTAATCCCACGGATTTAGTCAGTAAAAAAGTGATTACTCAACCACAGTTTAACCAAATTAAAGACATGGTGACAGTTGAGGAAGTGGTACTTACAGGTGAAGCTAAAGATATTGACTACATGACCAAATTGGGGTTAATGAAAGGACATCTTTTAGTAGCCAAAGAATTATTAGATCAAAATCAACCCAAACAAGCTCAACCCCATATTGGACATCCAGTTGAGGAGATTTATATTGATATTGAAGAACAATTAGATGAGCGCAAAGTTAAAGAATTTAAAAGTAATTTGGTCAGTTTAACTGATTTAGTGAAATCTAATCCCAAGGATGCCAAAATCAAAACTAACTTTACCACTTCTGTGCAAGCTGTGGATAGTGCGATCGCAATTTTACCAGCCGAACAACGCAGTAAACCCGAATTTGTTCTGCAAGTAATCACCAGTTTACTAGACGCAGCCAACTCAGAATATGGTGCAGCAATTGCGAATGGCAAAATTACTGCCCCCATTGAATATCAAGATTCTCGTGGCTTTGTCGTCTATTCTCAGGAGCTATATAAAAGTATTTCTAGCCAAATGACCCAAGAACATCCTCAAGCACACAAAGCCATAGATACAGCTTTTGTGGAATTGGTGAAAGTTTGGCCTACTGCTATCCCCCCAGCGCAAGCAGTTAGCACTCCAGAAGATGTTACCAAGCTAGTGAAAACCATCGAGGAAAATACCCAAAAAGTGCGAGAAAAAACCAGCACTAAAGCACAAAGTTAGTATTTTCACACCATTGGAGGTACAGAAAAAGAAGTTTAAAATAGTAGACAAGAGAGCAAATAGTTAAAAACTAAGAGTGAGAATAGTTTGGGTTTTCAAACCCTAAAAAAAGTATAACTGCTCACTAATAATTGGTAGCTAAATCCTCTCCTGATGTAATTTTGCTCAACTTAACAACTAATGCAAGAACTCGACCACCAAAAAACAATTGATATTCTCAACTCCATTATGGAATTTGAACTAGCAGGGGTAGTGCGCTACACCCATTATTCCTTAATGGTAACAGGTCCAAATCGTATACCTATTGTGGCATTCTTCAAAGCGCAAGCCACAGAATCCTTACTTCATGCTCAACAAGTAGGAGAAATTCTCACAGGCTTAGAAGGACATCCTACTTTGAGAATCGCCCCAATGGAAGAAACTTTCAAACATAACGTTAAGGATATTTTGCAAGAAAGTTTATCCCATGAAAAGAAAGCTTTAGATATGTACAAAAGTCTTCTAGCAGTTGTCAACAATGCCAGTATTTATTTAGAAGAATTCAGCCGTGGTATGATCGGACAAGAAGAGATGCACAATCTCGAACTCAAGAAAATGTTACGCGATTTTAGCTAATAAAGCAGGAGTCAGGAGTCAGAATTCAGGAGAAATAAAATCTACAACTGACAACTGTACGGGCGAAGCATTTGGAGAACTATTTTTGGCAATGACCGATAATTTATCTTGCAAATGCTTCGCGGCTACTAACAACTGTACGGGCGAAGCATTTGGAGAACTATTTTTGGCAATGACCGATAATTTATCTTGCAAATGCTTCACCCCTACTAACAACTGTACGGGCGAAGCATTTGGAGAACTATTTTTGGCAATGACCGATAATTTATCTTGCAAATGCTTCGCCCCTACTAACAACTGTACGGGCGAAGCATTTGGAGAACTATTTTTGGCAATGACCGATAATTTATCTTGCAAATGCTTCGCGGCTACTAACAACTGTACGGGCGAAGCATTTGGAGAACTATTTTTGGCAATGACCGATAATTTATCTTCCAAATGCTTCGCCCCTACTGATAACTGACAACTAACTAGTAGAAGTTGGCGTAAATAACATGACCATTAAAAGCTCCGAAAATTTGATTGATTACAAGGCTTGAAAATGCTTCGTTCACTTACGCCACAGTGTACTAGTTAACATTTCCTAATTACTTAGTCATCTTTTTTCTGGCATTTTCCCACTTTTTCCGCAAGCCCTAATTATTAATTGACAATAAACCGGGGGGAGGAATAATTTCAACTCGACGATTTTCTAAATCAACAACAGGAACAATTTCCATCACAAAAGGAATTAAAACAGTTTTTTGTACTTTATCAGTTGTCAACTCTTCGTTATTAGTGATAAAAGCAGGATCAAATTTAACTTCCAATAAATCATGACCAGAAGGTAAGATATCCACCACCGTTCCCACAAATTCCCCAGATGATTGCATAAAGACCTGCAACCCTAGCAAGTCTAACACATGAAATTCACCTTCTGCCAATTCTGGGCGATCGCTCACAGGCACAAAAAACCGACAATCACGCATATTTTCAGCTTGATGGCGATCGCTCACTCCCTTCAATTTAATCACATAAAGATTCTTATTCTCAAGATATCGCCCATTTAACAACTCCACAGGTTGCAGTTCCGTTTCCCCAGGACGTAACAACCAGCGTTTTCCCGGTTCTTCAAAGCGTTCAGGAAAATCCGTATTAGGATAAACCCGCAACTCCCCAGTTAAACCTTGAGGTGAGACAATTTTGCCAATTTCCAACCAATCATCAAGATTGGGAATTGGGAATTGGTGATTGGGAATTGGTGATTGGTGATTAGGAACAGGTACTTTTTGAGCTTTTCCCCCTGCACCCTGCACCCTGCTTCCTTCCTTCTTCTTCTTCGTGTTCTTCGCTTCTTCGTGGTTCATTTATCTTACGCTCTCACAGCCGCAACTTGATAAACCCGTTCAGCAACTTTTGCTAAACGCTGCATACCAATAGTAATTTCCTGATCACTACCAGTTAAACTAATTCGCAGACATTGGTGTTTGTGTTCCCAGTCCTCCTTTAAACCAGGGAAGAAACTACTACCAGGGACAAGAATTACACCCACTTTCTTTAATTCCTGGTAAAATTCCCAATCAGTCATGGGTAGATCTTGCAACCACAACCAGCCAAAAATCGCCCCTTCACCACGATGTAAGAACCAGGGTATATTCTTAGGCATAGCTGCTTCTAGGGTACTTTCTAAGACATCAAACTTTTGCTGATAGAAAGGACGAATCACATTTTCCGCGATATTTGCTAATGTACCTGATTCTATCGCTCTAGCTGCGATCGCTTGACCATATCGAGAAGAATGAATTCCCACATTGGTTTGGAAACATTCCAAAACTTGAATCAGGTTTTCATCTCCAATGGCTACCCCAATCCGTTCTCCAGGCAAACCTGCTTTTGATAAACTCATACAGTGGAGAATATTTTCCCCAAATATCGGAGTCATTTCTGTAAAATTCAAAGCTGGGAAAGGAGGTGCATAAGCCGAATCAATCAATACAGGTACATGATGGGGTGCAGCTAAATCAGTGATTTTATTTACCTCATCATTAGTCAAAACATTACCCGTCGGATTACAAGGACGGGAAAAAATCACACAACCGGTATTTTCTGTAATCGCAAGTTGATTAAAATCAGGACGATATTTAAATCTATGTGCGGCTGTATCAATATCCAGAGTAGGTTTATAAGCAACCAAAGCTTCTGGGAACAAACAAACACCACCATAGCCAGTATAATCTGGACTTAACGGCAACACAATTTCTTTCAAATTGCCATCTTCAGTATAGCCACCAAAAGCATTAGCGGCGTAAAAATAGATAGTTTGACTACCCGCAGTAATTAAAATATTCCGCTCAGTTAAACTTAACCCATAACGCTGGTTAAAATCCTGAACAATCGCCTCAATTAATGGTGAATAACCTTGACTTGAACCATAACGACAAACAACTTCACCATATTCAGAACTGGCTAATAAATCTGCCGTACAATCCCGCCATAACTGTTCTACCTCTGGTAAAATCAACGGATTGCCAGCGCTCAAATTATATAATTCCTGTCCCTTACTAGCTCTGAGGGTTTCATTAATATCTTTCATAATCGCTCTTACGCCAGTTAAGTTGGACATTTGAGCGCCAATTTTAGTAAGGGCAGGTTTTATCATGTTTGTTACAGACTGAATTAATCGCAAAAGTGGTTAAATTAAAAGGTAGTTGCAGCTAAGACAAAATTTATTATAGTTGCCAAAACAGCCACTGCCTTTAACTAATTTAAACCAGTGAATGCGATTTTAACAAAATCTGATAGTCAATAAAGCCTCACCTTCAAGAATGGGAGATTTCTTTTGTATTAGGTACTAATGTACTATATGCTGGGTGAGTTAACAAGCAATTATTTAGGCTTGCTGATAGTCCCCGCCCTATAGAGGGACGGGGATTCTTGTTTCTTTGAAAACGGATTTTATGAAGTGGGTGGCTGTTCTGGGAACATACACTTATCAGAGTCGCAACCACTCGGTCCTGCTTCTGATAATTCTCCCAAGTCGTAACGACTTAGCGCCCCACAGAAATCATCTGTTCTGCGTCGGGCTTTGACTTCTTTAGATAAGCGTTCATAAGTGGCTTTGTCTATGGGTTCAAAGGGAAGACGGGGGAATGATTGCAAATCGTCAAACCGGGCTAACAGCGCAGCAGAAATATAGCCTTCATCATTTTGGATAGCTTCATAGATACGTGTTCCCAATAATTCAACTTCTTCAGAACGGAGTTCTAGGGTGGCTGAGGTGTTATGGGTGACGTAATGACTTTGGACTTGCATCACAAAATCTAGTTGGGCTAAAACGGAAAACTGAGATACATCAATGACATCAGCACCGGGTAAATCAGCCCAAGATACAGCGACGGGTATTTCTACTAACCATTCTGTACAGCGAGGATCAAAAGGATCATTAAGTAAGTTGCCGTTTTCATCTTTGTCAGATTGGGAAGGAATGACGTTGTAACCATAATCTATACAAGCTAGGGCTACGGGGTCATTTTTGCCAAAGGTAATCCGACGAATGAATCTTTGAGCTTTGGGGGGATGCCAACCGGGAGATGCTCCTGTTAAGAGGGATTTGGTGCCGGCTGGTTGCACGGTAGTACACCGGTTGGGGCGTTTGATCTGATGGCGATCGCAATATTCCCACACTACTTTATGAACTACATCTTTCCAGAAGTTGAGATATTTTTGTTCACCACGTTTAAAAATCAGTCCTTCAGGAGTTTCGGGTCTTCCTGCTTCCCACCACCGTAACCAATCTGTACCAAAAGCATGAACAAAGAAGTCAAATAAACCGGTAAATGATACACCGACAATGGGATCAAGTTCCCGGCTGTATTGATAGCGGGGTTCGAGAAATTGGTGATTTAACAGGGCGACGACGGAAAGCGCACCAGCGGTAAATGCCTCTTTTTGTTCTTTATAGTTGTCGGGGTCGAGTTGATTTAAGTGTACCTCTGAAAGATTGCAGTGAAAATTAACACCTAGTATCTCCCCGCAGTTATGAGTAATACATCCGTTAGCAATAAAGGAATGAGTGAGGGGAACATGAAGATCATAAACAGGCTCTTCTCCAAATTCTTCTATGCTTTGAACCTTTGAACTGAACCTACGACTAACAATAGCTTCGCTGTATTTTCTTGAAGACTGTTTGGTAGCCAGTGTTGTTAAACGTCCTTGCTTATCAGGTGTTAGAGGAAAACCTATGAATTCCCAAAATTTTCTGGCTTCCTCTCCTGAATAAATTATTAGTCTCCAACTACCCCGATTTTGACTGACTTTTTGAGTTCCATCTTTTAATGTGTATGGAACTCCCTTACTTCCTGGCTTTTCTTTGATTAGGAGGCTGCTTTTGATTCCTAAATTAAGTAAAATGATCTGAATTTGACTGAGTAATTGCCGTGAACGGTTACGCAGTTCTATATTTCTACCTTTGACATTGACACAACCATCTGCGGAAAATAATCCCTGTAGAAAAGCAATAATTACCTCTTTTGATTGAGCGAAAAATCTATCTGGTAAACAGTCTTTTGACTGTACACCTAGTTTATTGAAAAATGAATCCATTAAACGTGAACCACTATGGAATGTATAAACACCTTTAACTAGGCTTGGCTTGTGACTGTAGCCTGTCAAAGATTCCACAGCAGAAGTCAAAATAGGAAAGACGGTTTCGTATTCATTTTGATTGATGTAAAATACAGCGTCTAATCCTCTTGAACCTTGATAAATTGAGCCATCACCGTATAACCAACCAAGCATTTGCGCTTGTTCAACTGTGATAGTAGATTCACCAAAATATCCCGCACCTTTTTGGATATAGATATGATGCTCAGATGTTAAATCTTTGGTTGCTACCCATCCGTGATTGGTAAAGTGTTGATGGTCAGCAGTACATCTCATTTGCTGGCCATTTGCTAGGGTAATTATATGAGTTGTTTGTACTCCTGTGGAAAAGGCGATCGCATCAGTTAATTTGACTCCAGTTAATCCTACAGAACGTAAGTCAACTAATGCTTGAAATGGTTTACCCACTAAATCTTTAATAGGTACTAATCCCTGATTAGTAGATACTAATGTATCACCTGCATGACACGGATTTAAGCCATATCTACCCAAACGATGCTCTAATTCTTGAGAATCAATTTCTGGGTGGCGTTCTTGTATCCATTGCTCGACTTTTCCTTGCTCATAAGCTTGTAAAAATTCTTTTTTGAGTTCTGGTGTATTTAATAAATCAACATTCGCTCTAGCAACTGCTTCACCAGCCCATTGAATTGCCCCTTCACCGCTATAGTATTGTTTACGTACAGCCACAATGGATTCTTCTAAGGTTGGTTTGTGGTGAAAGACTCGGCTATGGTTGGCCATTCTCAGAGAATCGCGTTCTGGATCTATACGCCAGTTACCTTGTGCGTCTTGTTGCCAGAGGTTATCTTTAGCAGTCGCACCTTGTCCATCTTCAGAAAGGAACTGTCTCATGCCCGCACTTCTACGGATATTGCCTGCTACAATTGTTACAGCAGCTTCATCAATCAACAAACAACATTCAACTGAGTTTAATTGTCTGCCTATTGCCTTATTGAGAATAGAGGCGCAACGCTGATACAATCCAGGCAACTTCACAGGATTAGCCATACCGCCAAAGCCTTTGAGAGTTTCCCCAGATTGGCGGACATCGCTAATATCAACAATTACCTGAACGTCACCTGTAAAAAGTTCATCCGTAGAAAGTTCTAAAAGGGTTTGATAGGATTTTACCCAACCTTCCCGGCTGTCTCCAACGTGGATAGTAGCGGTGTTAGCTTCTATATGGGTTTGTGTAAATTCACGACGCTGTGCTTGGGGTGTGCTGCCAATTTCACCTATGATGGTGATATTGAGGCGATTACGGATAGAGGGAAGTTGATTAATATATTGTGGTTCGATGATCGCACCTGTCCCATTAAACTAAGCAACATTCTCACGAATGCTACTCGTCTCCAGAACCGGACATGAGACTTTCACCTCATCCGGCTCCTCAGAAAACATACCCTTGTCAAAAGGAACTACTCAGACTGCCATCCGTGGCTGTCTTTTTGTCATGGCAATGTTTATGCAATGCTTGAATATTATTGAACTTTCTTTTCCCGCCCAAGCTGATTGGTAGAATGTGATCTAGTTCAATTTGGTCTTCTGTTGTAAACGTTAGACCACAATGGACACATTTACCTTTCTGCTTGTGAAGGGTTTTTGCAAGTAGAGAGGGAATCTCTTTACTTTTTCCAGTTCTTGCTCCCCAGTAAACGAAATCACCGTTAAATGGTGAGGCCTCGCCTTTAACCTTAGTATGTCGGACAATTTTTGTCCAAGTGTGCTTTGAGAGAATATATCTTTCTTCGGTGTCCGGATTCATGTAACCAAACACCCAGTTATCTCCACCTACGGTCGTCCAGTATTTCTGTACCACCCACTTAGCCCCTTTATTGGGGTGTCTGTATCTTGCCCATGATGCCAACTTGAGATAAATCTTATTATTTAAGTCTCTAAAAGCATCTGTTGAGCAAGCAGATGAGTAGTAATTAGCCCATCCTTGAATGATAGGATTAAGCTTCTGGATTAGTACCTTTTGTGGTGCTGCCTTATGGGAGTCAATAACATCGGATATAACTTTGTAGTGGCTTTGTATCGCTTTCTTGCTTGGTTGGATGATTGTTTGGAAACCAAGGGTTTTTCCTCTTGATGTCCTTGCGCTCATCCCATTGTTGACTGGAAATTGTCGAATGTTAAAACCTAAAAAATCAAATCCAGGTTTTTCCCCTTCATATTCTTCAAAGGTGTGACAAATTCTGGTCTTGCTTGGTTTGAGTTCCAAACCAATGTCTTTTAAGAAACCTTCGATTACAGCTTTTGCCCCTAACACAACATTGATATCTTCGTGAATAATCACAAAGTCGTCTGCGTAGCGAATTAAACTGAGGGCATTGCGGTTTTGTTTTCTGCCATAGTTCCTCCGAGTAGGGAGGGTATTGGCGTATTCCTTAATGACCTCTTCCATACCGTGAAGGGCAATGTTTGCCAGTAGTGGGGAAATAACTCCACCTTGTGGCGTTCCCATTTTTGTTGGGAATAAATCGCGCCTATCCATAAAACCAGCTTTTAACCAGCTACGAATTAACCGTTTCATGGATGGGTATGTGTTTAGTTTGCTCAATAGCTTTTGATGATCAATGTTGTCAAAGCACTTGGAGATGTCGGCATCTAGCACGTATTTAGCTTTACAGTGTATTGCTAAGTAAATGGCTTCGATGGCATCATGTACTGCCCGTCCTGGTCTGAACCCGTAACTATTTGGCTCGAATTTGGCTTCCCATTCTGATTCTAAGGCTAATTTGGCGAATGCCTGATTAGCTCTGTCTGACATTGTGGGAATTCCTAGGGGTCGCTTTTCGTCTGTTCCTGGCTTTGGAATCCAGATTCTACGGGTTGGCTTTACCTTCCTAGTAGTTCCTAGACTGTTGGCTAATTCTAGACGTTGGGCATATCCAAGAGATTTTACGACCTCCACCCCTGCCGTGTTCTTGCCTTTATTGTCTTGGGTAACAGTTCGCGTTGCTAGTAGCTTGGCGTACCAGGATTTCATTAAGGTTTTCTGGAGTCTTCGCATTGCTTTGACATCACCACGTTGAGCAGCTTTATGTATGCGCTTTTGCAACTTAAACACCATCCGCTGGATTTTCTTCCAGTTGATGTTGTTCCATACCACCGTAGTCTTGAAACTCGTTTTAGTCGTCTTCATTGCTAATTGTACCTACATATATCTGTTTTCCGTGAGTCCGTCAGCGTATCCTACGCATTACCGTAGGCGTTAGCTTCTGACTCAATCTCGCCACATAGTTCATCCGGTTAGCACCTACTCAGGGATCGACCTTCCTGAGAGAATCTATGTGGTTACTTCGTTCCTGATAGTCATTGATTGAGAATTTAGGTTTCTACTGTTCACCGGGGTTACGAGTGGTGCAGACCAGACGGTTGTATTCTGGTCACTCTGCCCTTGCCTTTTGGCACAGCCTGTTAGTCCACTAAGCTGTTTTATATGTTCACGATGATTCAGACGTAGATTTGCTTTCGCTAACCATATTCTCTTGCTGGTTGGAGTCGAAGCCTGGACTGGCTTCTTACCACCGTTCATTCCCGCTTCACGGATTGATGGCTAGTCGCTACCGTGGGGAAAGTGCTTTCACCCTTGCACTTAGGGGGTTGGAATTCATCAGATTTTATTATGCTTTTCAAACAAACCATTGAATATTTCTATGATTTATCTGTACTAACTTTTGATAATCCAATGTCACCAACATGACTATCAAGTTGTCAAGGCTCTTACCTTTTGAGTAAAGTTACCTTGCGGCTAATCCTCTAAAACCCTTGCTGGGCTTAGTTTCTAGCCAACGAATCGCACACAGCCCATCATGGCTAGATCCATCATCAACCCAAAGGCACTCCAGTCTAAAAGGTTGGTAGAGGTGCAGTTATAAGCACCGGAGAAGTTTTTGGGTTTGGCTAACCAATCTGTGCCACCAACCCACATCCAGCGCCCACTGGGGAGGGATTTCATGTTTCGCTGCATCTTATCTAAAATGGCAGCTTCTTCACGGGTGAGTTTTCCCAGTTCTACTAAACCGCGTAAAGTGCGATCGCACACCTGATCCCATGTTTCTCTCAAACCTGCATCTGTCCGACGGCTGTAGGTTCTAAAAAACACGGGATTGGCTGCTGGAGCAGATTCTGGAAAAGCTGCACCCTGACGTTGACGTATGACTCCTACGTCGTCACGCAGGCTATCAAGTTCTTGAAGCATAATTTGAGTATGATTTCTTATGGACAAACTATGACTATACGCCAAGTAGATTTAAGATTAAAGATTGAAAATTTTACTACTTTGCGCTATAGCTTAGTCTGTGCCAATTATAACTATATTTTTGTTTTTTGTTTAAGTATAAAACCCCGACAGTGCATTATCAGGGTAATAGAATCTCAACTTTTTATCTGTCAGTTTTCGTAGAATAGGCTATCTATGTAATAGTGCTGTTTGTGTAATTTTTGCGTTGACTATTCATCAAGCAGAGATAGTAAGTAAAGATGCCAATTCATTTGTATTAGTTACAACTTGATTTAATTGCTCACTGAAATAGATAACTTCATAATTAGGTGCAAGTTCTTTTTGTAGTTGTTTCCACAAACTAATTCCTTCCTGTTCAAAAGCTGCTGCTGCTTCTGGACTCAAATCTGGTGAATTACCAGGATCTTGCCAATTTAATGTGGCATTATAAGCAGTTGCCCATTTTCTCAAATGGTTAATGGTTTCTTGGCTGAGGGGCAGTTTGGCTGGGTCAATGTTACCAACTTTGTCAGCATCTGCCCACCATAAAGGGTCGCACCCATAATCAGCCATTAGTTTAATTTTTATTGCCATAGCTACTACGGTGGAATTATGGTAATGAGGCTGGATTAGCTCCAACTATATAACCATTATCGCCTACTGTCACTGCTATATACTGCTTTTTTCCATTAAAGTTTACTTCATAGATTTTTCTTCGAGGTTCTACTGTTCCTTGATAACCAAGAAACATTCCACTGATTACAGCAGCCATAACAACATCGGCAATTTCATCTTCAGAAATTCCCCGTTTGGCAAAGTCTTCTTGATGTTTATCCAAAATGTGTAATAGTCCACTTCCTCTTTTACCAGGTTTTCCTTCTTCTAAAAAGACTATTTTGCCGTCAGCTTGTTTAGCAATCTTAACTATTTTTTCAGGAGTATGTTTAATGCCAAGTTGGACAAGTTCGGCAATCAAGGCTGATTTTTCGGCACTATTCATTTTTTTCCTTAAATTATTTACTTGAGTTTGTCAAATGCGATTACTACTGCTGTTGAAAAGTTTTTGATGCGTAGAGGTAGGGGTTTAGCAGTGCTAAACCCTTACTCAAAATTAAATTATTTCTTAGGTTTGGACATTGCTTCCAGTAATTCAGATATAGAGGCAAGCAATATCTTCACGAACCAAGTCATTGCAATAATCACTGCTACAGACACACCTCCATAGGTGAGTACAGGTATTATCTCTCCTGCATTGGGTTGTATAGGAGTATTTGTAGAATTAGCAGCTATCAGCCGATTGTCCACTTTTTGCGGGGTGTTCAGCGTATTTTGAACAATGATACTAGATGACTGATCTTTAACATTCGGAAGTTGTGGCTGGAAAATTCCAGTCTGATTGGCAGGTTTTTGGTTCATAATGATGGGTGAATTTTGTATTTAATGACCCTAGCTTTGATCAGAAGCTAGGGAATTTTTTTGCGTATCGTTGGAAAAGTAAGACTAGGTTGGAGTGCGCTGCATCTTGTCTAAAATGGCAGTTTCTTCACGGGAGAGTTTTCCCAGTTCTACTAAACTGCGTAAAGTGCGATTCCTACTGAGCGCTTCGCTATCGCATACCTGTTCCCATGTTTCTCTTAAACCTGTCTCTGTCCGACGGCTGTAGGTTCTAAAAAGCACTGGATTGGCTGCTGGAGCAGGTTCTGGAAAAGTTGCACCCTGACGTTGACGTTCAAGTAATTGAACCATGATAAAGTATGATTAGTTGCGGACAAACTATGACTATACGCCAAGTAAATTTAGGATTAAAGTACCATGCCTGTATTTGTATAAATTACAACTAATTTTTTGGTTAAGTATAAAACCCTGAAAGTACATTGCCAGGATAGTAAAGTCTCAAAGTTTTACCTATAGGTTTAGGAAAATAGGCTATCTGTGTAATACTGTCATTTGTTTAATTTTTTCACTGATTGGTATTAATTAAAAATGACACTAGCACCTTGGCGAAGTCTGATTACCCGCGCCCTACATAAAAATCGCAGCCTCGTTTATGCCCGCTATGTACAACTAGCAACAGTGCGGGAAAATGGTTTTCCTGCTAATCGTACCGTCGTGTTTCGCGGCTTTCTAGACGATACCAATCAGCTAAAATTTATTACCGATATTCGTAGTGAAAAAGCTGAACAAATATCAAAACAATCCGCAGCGGAAATTTGCTGGTATTTTCCCAACACTAGAGAACAATTTCGGATTACTGGAGAATTAATATTAATAAGTGCTGATTCTCACCCACATTTACAACCTGCGAGAATTAAAATGTGGCAAGAATTAAGTGATGCAGCTAGGTTACAATTTGCTTGGCCTATTCCTGGTGAGATGAGAGTACAAACACCGGAAGCTTTTACACCACCAGCACCAGACAATATTCAACCGTTAGAAAATTTTTGTTTATTATTACTTGAACCAGTAAGAGTAGATCATTTACAATTGCGGGGTGAACCACAAAATAGATGGGTTTATCACCGCAATGAAAACCAAGAATGGTTGACTGAAGCAATAAACCCTTAATTTTAATTTTTAGTGTTTAACTTCCTAGATTCCCGCACCATCAAAAAATTCCTGAATCTGTTTATCTCGGATATTACAAAAATTGTGTTCTTTTGGTAATTCATCTTCTGGAAGGAATTTACCAACTAAAACTGGAGTTTTGGCGGGAGTTTGTAAAGCTTGAATTTGTGCTTCTAAGGCTTCAATGCGGTCAACTAAGGTGCGAATGACTTGGGCTTCTGAGTCTGGTAAATTGCTGTGTTCTAGAGGTGCAACCCGGACTCCTGAACGGTAGATAATGCGACCAGGAACACCGACAACGGTACAACTAGATGGTACATCTCTCAACACCACTGAACCTGCACCAATGCGGACATTATCACCAATTTCGATATTTCCTAAAACTTTTGCACCGGCACCAACGACGACATTTTCGCCTAATGTGGGGTGACGTTTACCGCTTTCTTTACCTGTTCCCCCCAGGGTGACACCTTGATAAATCAGCGCGTAGTTACCGATAATGGCTGTTTCCCCAATTACTACTCCCATTCCGTGATCAATAAATACGCCTTCACCAATTGTAGCCCCTGGGTGAATTTCTACACCTGTTAAAAACCGCGCAATGTGAGAAATCAAGCGGGGGAAAAAGGGAAGACCAAGACGACGCAACCAGTGTGCAAAGCGGTGGAAAACTAGGGCTTGCAAACCTGGATAGCAAAACAAAACCTCCAACCAATTCCGGGCTGCGGGGTCACGTTCAAAGATGATGCGAAAATCGGTACGGAGTCTAGAGAACATTGAGATAGTACCCTTGATAGCACAACAAGCTACTCTCTCATATTATCGTGACTTGGTAATTAGGGATTGGTAATTGGTGATTGGTAATTGGTGATTGGTAATTGGTGATTGGTGATTGGTGATTGTTAATTGGGGACTAAATCATCTATGCCTTAGTATCTAAGGCTTCTGGACTGTTAAAGTGTAGTTAATTCTGATTTTTTAATGCAGTTGCAAGAATACTCCACCTTTAAGTGTTCCTGGTTCGCTGCTATAACTACTCACTGTCAGGGATTTTAAATTATCAAAAAGTGGCTTACCCAATACTTCTGCAAGTTTAAGCAAGGGTAGTTGACGTTTGAGAAGATTTTGACTATTTTCCCAGTCTAGATAAATATACCCTTGGTTGGGTTGGGGAATTGTCGCAATACTATTTTGAAATTGAGGACTTTCTAGGAGAGATTTTTGCTTTTGACTCAAAACTGCTGTTAGCGTCTTTAAATCAGAACTGAAAATTTCATAATTATCTAAGGTTGTATGCACTCCTTTAACTTTTGTGTCAACATTAATAGATGTGTTATTTTCACTTGTGGCTGTAATTTTTGTCCAAGCTGCTATTTTTTGTTGATCTAAAGTTAGGGAACTAACGTTAAAACCACTTCTACTGGCAATATTATTTAAATGTGTGATTCCTGCTGCTAATTCTGGGGTTTTTTCGATGACAAATAACCAATGAGGGGTTGTATTTTCTGAATTGGGTAATAAGGCTAAAGCGTATTCTCCTGTTATCCAATTGAAAATATCTTCGCTAAAGTTTAAATTCCAATTGTTTTGGATTTTTACGAAGGGTTGTAGTAATCGAGAAATCCCTTCTTCACTAGAACCGTAAATGCTTGCTGTTACTTGTTTCCACAGTTTTGCTATATCGCTATTACCTAATTTATTCAAATTTGTGCCAGCGATCGCTAAAGCTGTTGATTCTGGAATATACTGTAATGCTCCTACAGATTGAGATAGGGGTAAAGATGAAGGTACAACTGGGGAATTTGTTAAAAATGTACTTTCTGTGAGCAACCCTTGGGAATTTAAAACGAAGGAGAGAATTTGGCTATTATAAGTTGATTCTGCCAATTCTAATCCTTGCCATTTACCAACTTCGGGCAAATTTAAGAAAGTCACAGCTACAGCATTTTTAGAGATTTGTTGAGTAGCTTTTTGATATTCTAGAGAACTAATTAAGTTTAAATCTGGTGCTTGTAAATTATTAATTGCTTCTTTGATAACTTGAGGATGATTAGCCAGCAAAACAAAATTATTAACAACTGCACCTGCTAAACTATTTTGGTTTTTTAAGTCTGGTGCATATTCGGGATGATCAGAAATAACCTTGACACCTTTGTAACGTTCAATTCCTAAATTAGTCCCACTAAAAGCCCGGTTAGAAAATAATAATTCCAAAAACTCACGGCTTTTCTCTGGTTTTGTAGTTGCAAGTGCCATTAAATACCCGGTTTGTAGTCCGTTGTCTGGATCACGGTCTATATCTATGGTAGTTGCAGCTAGGGTAATTTCATCACCCAACCAGGGTTTAAGATCATTTGAATAATCTATATTATTTTTTGCCAATAGACTATTTTTGAGTTGAGAAAATTCTCCTTTTGCTGCTATTGTCTGTAACCCGTCGGGATTGACCAATAATGATACCATTGCTGGTGAAGACTTGGAGACAAATATAGCCGCAGCGGGTTGAGAGTTGCGAACGACAAGACTAACTGGACTTTTCCCCGAAAACCAGGAGAATTTAGCTACACAAACTAGCACAAGCGTGATTATGCCAGCTATAAGGAAACCAAGTTTAATATTTTTTGTTAAGTGTTGACTGTTCACATTCTTTATATTTTTTAGTTTTTCTGCAAACATGAATAGTATAGGATTTTTTAGAAAAACTGCATGACAAATACATCATTTGATCAACCCTTTTCCGAAATTACTGTTGAGGAACTAGCCAAACGTCTTTCCAGTAATGAAGGAACGCTTCAGTTAATAGATGTGCGTGAACCCCAGGAAATTGCTTTATCACGGCTAGATGGTTTTGTCAATCTTCCTTTGAGTGAATATGAGCAATGGAGTGAACAAGTGCCTATCCGCTTTGATATTCATGCAGAAACTCTTGTTCTCTGTCATCATGGTATCCGCTCTGCTCAGATGTGTGGGTGGTTAGTTACTCAAGGATTTACAAATGTTAAAAATATTAAGGGTGGAATTTCCGCTTATTCGATTTTAGTTGATCCTTCTGTGCCACAATATTAGGAAATTGTAGGGGCGCAGGAATTATCTGCGCTCAAAGTTCAAATTCATCGAGTTTAACTCTCTTCTAAAGGTCGTTCTAAGATTAATTTATAATATCCAAAAGCTTCCCCTTTAGGACTGACAGTAAAAGGCATTAAAAGACCAGCGATTGAATTTCTAATTAAATATTTAGGTAACAAATAAATAAGTATTTTCACTTGCCAAGACAAGGAAAAAAGTTTCCAGGATAATTTTTGTAATTTTAATAATGTCGGCTGAATTGCTAAAGAAATATCTTCAATAGTTTGAATTTGAAAGCCAATTGATTGGACGATAGCATTCCAATCATTAATTTCTGAAAATCCATGACGAACTGCCATTGATATTTCTACAAGTTGAGTTGCGGTTTGCAGTAATTTAGGGAGTTGTGTAAACTTAATTTTACGATAACCATCGAAGATAATTAATTGTCCACCTGGACGCAGCACCCGAAAAATTTCTGCCAGTGGTGTTTCTGCTTCAGAGGCGTGACATAAACACTCAAAGGCAAAAACAATATCAAAGGATTGATCTAAGAAGTTTAGGCGATTAAAGTTACCTTCTTGAAAAGATAGATTAGAAAATTTATCGGCTTTGCGACGTGCTATTTTAATATGCGATGGTGTTAAATCAATGCCAGTGAAATGTACTTCTGGATACTGCTGCGCTAAAAAACAGCTATTAAATCCTTTACCACATCCTAATTCTAAAACGGTCTTGGCATCAAGTTTACGAATTTGTTCAGCAACTACTCGTGGTTGAGCATAATAACCATCTGGATCAAATATACCATCAGGGTTTAATGCCATGTGGATAGCATCTTGTCCAGAGTGATAGATTTGATAACCCCACTCGCTTTGGGTGTAGTAAGATATGGTAGCATCTGCATCAAATTCTTTTAAAACAGCCTCACAATCAAAAAGCCCGTCAATTTTGGCGATCGCATCTGCTAAAGTTAGTTGACTAGTCTGTGGAGCATACTCTGGTTTTGATCCCCCAGTCAGTAGTTTAATAATGATATTTTTCAAGAATTTATTTGCTGCCATAAGTATTTGCAAAAATATGATTAAATTACTATAGCAGTCCTATTGCGTAACTGTCAGCATTCAGCTATCAAATAAACATTTCCCTAGTACACAATGGCGTAGGTCAATCAACCATTAAAAATTTGACAAAAGCTTGTGTAATCTGCTTTTTTAATTTTTAATTTTTAATTTTTAATTCCGCACTGCGGTAATAGCCTTTTTTTCATGTTCTCCAGCATGATTCTAGGCGGTTGGAGATTAATTAGGTTGAAAACCACATCTATTTTTTTGTTTTGGTTTATCGGTGTCAAGGTTAATTTACTGCTTAATATTTCTTAATATAACTTTCTTGACTGAATTGACATAGATTAATGTATAATCACAAAAGAGACAAATAAAAAAAACTAACCAATAAGCCAAAAAGCTTACTGCATTGGAATTTCGGGGTTATAGCGCAGTTGGTAGCGCACCTCAATGGCATTGAGGGGGTCAGCGGTTCGAATCCGCTTAGCTCCATTAGATTATAATATTTTGAAGTTTAGTAGTTAGAGTTGAAGTCTATTTAGGGTTAACTCATTAGCGTGGAGTTAGCCATATAAACGTGAACTACCTACACTTCCCTTGCGGGTAAGTATAGGCTTCCTACCCAGTTAACAGCTTTTTGCTCTTCGAGAACAACAAGACTGATGTTAAGGCGATAGGCTGACCCCTCGTTCCAAAGGCAAAATCAAGGTTAATCAACAAAAATGATCATGTATCTAGCTTGGTTATCGCTATTCTCTCGCCTTGCCGAGATATTCAATTCATAACACAAATTTTGTGAATTGTCTCCATGTTTTCCTTCCTTGCTGTCGCGTTGGTCGGAAAACCGTCGTCAATTCACGCGCCATTCATCCCCCGCTGCCCTATCGGGTCAGACGTGGGGCTTCTGTCGGTTAAGCCAAAACCCTTGTTATAGCAGCTTTTAGCTTTCAGCGGTCAGCCGTCAGGAGTAAAACCCTTATATTGTGGGACTCCGTGATTAAAATTAGTATCTCATTCAAGTGCATACCGCTTTATACCTACAAGAAATTCTCAGGAATTTGCTTGCTATTTCTTACTTGCCTAAACCATCATATCTGTTTGGGTCTTTTTTCTCTTTTTTGTCCTTGGCATCTTTCTTAGGCTTTTTAGTTTCTTTATTACCTTTTTTTTCCTTAGACATCAGTATTACCCAACTAAGTTTACCCGTTAAAGCTTCCACATTCTGCTATTGGTAAATCAGGGCGTAGCTTACCTGATACCCTTTGAAAACAGCAAGGAAAGCATTAAACATTTACACTACTAACCACCATGATACATTGTTATTTGATTTTGTTATTAATTTAATTAACTATGATACAAAACTTTAGATACCCGGTTACTAGATTTAATTGAGATGCTCACTTCTAGATTCTGTTTTATTCTCTTCATTCATTATATCGGTATAATCGAATTTTATAACTTATCAGGTAATAATTAAATGACTTCATCGGTAGATATTCTCATTCTTTCCAATGGACCAGGAGAAGTTACAACTTGGGTACGTCCTGTTGTCAAAGCATTGAGAGAACAATTAGGACATGATATTTCTCAAGTAAGAATTTCTGTAATATTATCACCTTGTCCCCATGCTAGTGGAAAAGAAACTGCTATAGCGTTGGGCTACCCAGAGGTTGATAGAGTTCAAGCAGCAGCAGATTTTTGGCAATTTTTACTATGGGGAAAAACCGCAGAAAATTGGGATTGGAGAAATCAAGGTGCAGTGGTATTTTTAGGTGGTGATCAACTTTTTCCCGTTATTATTGGTAAGAAGTTAGGATATAAAACAGTAGTTTACGCCGAATGGTCAGCGCGTTGGCACAATTTTATAGATAAATTTGCAATTATGAAAGCTCAAGTTGCGAAAAATGTTTCTCCTAAATATATAGATAAATTCACTGTTGTTGGTGATTTAATGTTAGAAGCAGCAGAGAATGAAATAACATCTAAAATTGAAAATCCCAAATCCCAAATTAACATTATTGGCATTTTACCAGGTTCAAAAGCAGCAAAATTAACCCAAGGTGTACCTTTAACTTTAGCTATTGCTGAATATATTCACAGTAAATTACCCCAAACAAAGTTTTTTATTCCTGTTGCACCAACTTTAGATTTATCAACTTTAGCTGATTTTGCTAAACCTGAAAATAACCCATTGGCTAAAGCTTTTAACTTTCAAGGTGCTGATTTAATAGGTGATAATTTGGTGACTTCTACAGGTTTAATAGTAGCATTAAAATCAGAAAATCCCGCTTATCATTTATTATCTCAATGTTCTATTTGTTTGACTACAGTTGGTGCAAATACCGCAGAATTAGGTGCATTAGCTGTCCCGATGATTGTCCTATTACCAACTCAACAATTAGATGCTATGCGTTCTTGGGATGGTTTACCAGGAATATTAGCAAATTTACCGGGAGTAGGTTCTAGTTTTGCTAAATTAATTAATTGGTGGATGATAAAAAATAAGGGTTTGTTAGCTTGGCCGAATATTTGGGCGCAAGCAGAAATTGTTCCAGAATTGGTAGGTAAATTGCAACCCGAAACTGTGGGAAAAATGGTTTTAGATTTGTTAGAAAATCCCGAAAAATTAGCAGCTATTCGGGATAAGTTACGCAGTGTTAGGGGTGAAGGTGGGGCTGCGGAAAAGTTGGCAATTTTGGTCAAAAAAGAGTTATTATAGATTTATATAAAACTAACATTTTTTCAAATATGAAAGCACCTGATACCATTATTAAACTTGTTGAACATTTTCACTCTTCGATAGAATTGTATCGTGCAGGGGGAATTAATGAAACACAAACTAGAATTGAATTTATCAATCCTTTCTTTGCTGCTTTAGGGTGGGATATTAATAATGAACGACAAATTTCTGATATTTATAAAGACGTTGTTCATGAAGATTCTTTAAAAATTAGCGACGCAAACAAAGCCAAAGCACCTGATTATAGTTTTTGGGTTGGTGGAGTCAGAAAGTTTTTTGTGGAAGCGAAAAAACCCGCTGTTAATGTTGGTAATAATATGAGTGCAGCCTTTCAAGTCAGACGTTATGGCTGGTCTGCAAAATTACCTTTAAGCATTTTAACAGATTTTGAAGAATTTGCAGTTTATGATTGTCGAATTATGCCAAATAAAAATGATTCTCCATTGATAGCGAGAATCAAACATTTTAATTATACAAAATATGTGGAAAAATGGCAAGAGATTTATGATCTTTTTTCTAAGGAAGCTGTCTTAAATGGTTCTTTAGAAAGATTTGCGGAAACTAAAGTTAAAGCTGGGATTACTGTTGATCAAAAATTTCTCCAAGAAATTGAAATTTGGCGAGAAAATTTAGCTGCTAATATTGTTTGGAGAAATCCCCAAATTGAACAAAGAGAGTTAAATTTTGCTGTCCAAATGACGATTAATAGAATTGTCTTTTTACGCATTTGTGAAGATAGAGGAATTGAACCTTATCAACAGTTATATAATTTATTAAAGTTTGAAAATTTTTATCAAGAATTAGGGCGGTTATTTATCAATGCAGATTATCGCTATAATTCGGGTTTATTCCATTTTCAAGGTGAAAAAAGACGAGAAAATCCTGATGATTTTACTTTGAATTTAACTATAGATGATGCTATTTTAACATTAATTATTAGAAAACTCTATCCTCCAGAAAGTCCTTATGAATTTTCTGTGATTCCTGTGGAAATTTTAGGACAAGTGTATGAACAATTTTTAGGTAAAGTCATTCAAATATCTGCAAGTCGTCAAGCAGTTATTGAAGATAAACCGGAAGTAAGAAAAGCTGGAGGTGTTTATTATACTCCTAGTTATATTGTTGATTATATTATTAAACAAACTATTGGTAAGGTTTTAGAAAATAAGAAACCAGATAAAATCCAAGATATAACAATTCTTGATCCTGCTTGTGGTTCGGGTTCTTTTTTAATTGTGGCCTATCAATTTCTCCTAGATTGGTATTTAGAACAATATTTACAAAATCCCAAGAAATACAAAAATAAATTCTATCAAATTTCAGATCATCAATGGCGTTTAACCGCAAGTGAGAGAAAGCAAATTTTATTAACTCATATTTATGGTGTTGATATTGATCAACAAGCGGTAGAAACAACTAAACTATCTTTATTATTAAAGGTATTAGAAGGAGAATCAGGAGAAACAATTAGCAGACAATTACAGCTATTTAAGGAAAGGGCTTTACCTGATTTAGATTATAATATTCAGTGTGGTAATACCTTGATAGACGCAGAATTTTATCAACATACTCAATTAAATTTTTTAGACGAAAATACGGCTTATAGAGTTAATATTTTTGACTGGAAATCGGCTTTTTCTGTTATTATGAAACGAGGTGGTTTTGATGTAGTTATTGGTAATCCTCCCTATATTAGAATCCAAGCTTTAAAAGAATGGGCTGCTTTAGAAGTTGAATTTTATAAACAACAGTATGTTTCTGCTAGTAAGGGAAACTATGATATTTATATTGTCTTTGTGGAAAAGGGATTAGAGCTATTAAGAAAAGATGGCTATTTAGGTTTTATTTTACCCCATAAGTTTTTTAATGCTCAATATGGGGAATCTATCAGAAAATTAATTGCTGAAGGTAAATATCTTCATAAAATAGTGCATTTTGGAGATCAACAAGTGTTTCCAAAAGTTTCAACTTATACTTGTTTGCTTTTCTTGAGAAAATCACAACAATCTGATTTAGAAATGGAAAAAGTTACTGATTTAATAGATTGGAAAAATAATCATAATAGTCAAACAGGAATTATTAATCATTCGTTAGTTTCTGGGTTAGCATGGAATTTTATTTTGGGAGAAGATGCTAATTTATTTGCAAAATTACAACAAATTAAATCTAGACTAGAAGATGTAACAGAAAGGATTTTTCAAGGAATTAAAACCAGTGCTGATAAAATATATATCGTCGAAGAATTATCACGGGAAGATAATTTAATCCAGGTTTTTTCAAAAGAAAAACAAATAACATACTGGTTAGAATCTAATTTACTACATCCTTTGATTAAAGGTGGTGATAGTAAAAGATATTATTTGTCTAAAACTAATAAGTTGATTATTTTTCCCTATATGCTTAAAAATAATGGTTCAATGGAATTAATTTCTATGAATACCTTTGAAAAAGAATATCCTTTAACCCGGAATTATTTACTAGATAATAAAGATTATTTAGAAAGTAGAGAAAATAGTAAAATGTTAGGAGAAAATTGGTATGGATATAGTAGATTTCAAGCTTTAAATGTCATGGCTTTACCAAAAATATTTACTCCTGATATTGCGACTGGTTCATCATTTACATGGGATAAAACAGGGGAGATATTTTTTACGGGTGGTGTCGCTGGAGGATATGGAATTTTAGTTAAATCTATTTATTCATGGGAATACATTTTAGGATTGTTAAATAGTCAAGTCCTAGAATTTTATCTCAAAAAATCATCTACATCAATGAGAGGTGGTTACTATAGTTTTGAATCTCGGTTTATTCGCAATCTTCCTATTAAAATTATTGATAATTCTCAAATTTCAGAAAAGCAAAAACATGATTTAATTGTTAATTTAGTACAACAAATACTTGATCTTCATCAACAACTCAATCAAGCAAACACACCCCCAGCCAAGAGAATGATTCAGCAACAAATTCAAGCCACTGATAGACAAATCAATCAATTAGTTTATGAACTCTATGAATTAACTGATGCAGAAATAACTATGATTGAAAGTATTCAAAGTACATAAACTTAAATTTACTCTTCCCCTTGTCTGCGTCCTAGTTCATAAACACCAGCACCCATACAAGCAAGTATCCCAATGCTAATTCCCCAACTATTACCTAAACTGATATCTAAAATCCAGTTAGATAAACCACCAAATATTAAAAACGGGAAAATGCTAAACAGTGAAGCATAGAAGGAATTTTGCGCTTCTCTGGCTTTGCGTGTCTTTTCAAATTCTGACTGACTGGTATAAAGGGACTGTTCAGCAAAATTGAACCAGCGATTGAGTTGTGTCGTTACCCATTCTCTAACTTGGGAAAAACTCAAATATAATGCTAAAGCCCATAAACAAGCTCCAGCGATGGCAACTGTATCTAATTCAACGCGAAAAGGCAATATGTCAAACATGGCATGGGTTAACTGATACTTTTAACCGGGACATTCCCCGACATCTGAGATGTCGTGAATATCTAGTACAACATCACCAACTGAGTTAGTGAAGGTGGTATCCTATATGCCTTAGAATTATGTTCTCAGGCTCTTGATTGTCTGTCAACGAGTTCAATACGCAAATTTTCTCTAGAACTACCAAGTTTTCAAAAAGAAAGGTTTATTTTCTTTGTAGCCATTCAAGTCTATTCGGAACCATTATAGTTACTCAAAATATTTATTGACTTTAAATTAACTAACTACAAAACTCTCGTATATATTTAATATAATGAACCTATTGTGAAGAAATGTCAATAGATGTCTGAAGATTTAATGTCCTATTCTTTGCTGGTAACGGTACACCTAATAAACTCAAATTCAGAACATGACCACCCGTAACCAAATAAACAGGTTCACAAATTGTCCCTAACTGTCGAACTAATGCACCCAAGCGATCGCGGAATTTGCGCCCCATAGGATAAGCTGGAACTACACCCCAACCAGTTTCTTCTGCCACAAATATCACCTCAGCCGCAACTAACGGCAGAATTTCCAGGAACTCCCTCACAGTATTTTCCCAAACTAAATCATCCTCTTCCAGAAAATTAGCCACCCAAGTTCCCAAAGAATCAACCAACAGGCAAGTATTAGGCTGAGATTGAGCCAACGCAGCAGTCAGTTCCCCAGGTACAGACAGAGTTATCCAATCTTGAGGACGACGTTGTTGATGTTTTTGAATCCGTGCAAGCCATTCCTGATCATCTGGATTTTGTGTAGCCGTGGCGATGTACACTACAGTTTTGCCGGAATTTATCGCCAAATCTTCCGCCCATTCACTTTTACCAGAACGGGCTGCACCAGTCACCAAAATCACTTTACTCATCATTTGATCATATAATATTTAAACAGAAAGAATACACGAGTTAAATCAAGTATCCCCACAATCGCCACCTTTTTGTACTCCTGAATTCTTTCTTGATCAAGACCATAAATTTGAGGATATTCTTATGAAACCAGGGTTAAAACGGATCGAGGCAACATTACATGATTTAGGAACTCGCAATGATGAAGTCACCACAGAAATAGGTGATGAAACCAAACGTTCCTTTTCCTTTCGCATTAGTATCCGTCCCCAGGAATCTACAGAAAATTCCCCAACTACCGCCCAAACCAATAATAACTTAGAAGCAGATCCAGTTAATCATAAAATTCCAGAGGCAAATTTATTTCCCCACCATGATTCTGTCCCAGCTTTTCCAGCCCAAGACAATGGAGAAAAAACGCCAACTCTGCCTAAATTTAAAACTCCATCATTCAGCAATCATCGTCACGGCGCTAACCCAGCCCTAGCGATGAATATGCTCCAAGAAATCCAAGAAAAAGTTGCTAGTTGGCAAATAGAATTACAAAGAATAGTCCAAAATATTCAAGATATTTACTTAGAAGGTCCAATTATTAATGGCTGGTTGGAATCCAATGCCCAAGAGCCAGAAACAGTAGGAACAGCAGCATTACGCCATGCAGAAGTAGAGCGTCTCATGGACTATGTAGAAGAAATTTGTGCTAATGGTGAAAAAGAATCTCATAAACCACTACATACTGACTACCGACTATGTGGAGTAGATAAAGCCGGTCAGGTCTGGTCTCGTCCCTGTCCAGTCGAACAAGTTCCTAGTGTCAGTATAGCGATCGCTCGTCACCAAATATTAAGGCAACTCTTAGGACGCAAACAAGACCTAGAAAATCGCTTGAGTCAATTAGCGGAAACCTTGGTGATGTTACATAGTCATATTCAACAAAATTAAAACAATTACTTGCAGATTGAAATATTTTCTCACTGAATCCAAAATACAGTAGACATCTCCGAAAAAAATCGTAGAGACGTTCCATGGAACGTCTCTACAAGGGCAGAAACGATAAAGGCCGAGGTGGTGCTGCAAGAAAATGGCAACTAAAAAAACAAAGACAGATGCTCAGACAGAAACTCAAAGAAAATCAAAAGTCAAATGATCATCACAACGATAAACAGGGGGAAAGTTCAACTTCCCCCTATTTTTTGGCCTTTTTTCCCCAACAGATTTATTGCCCATTGCAATCAATAAATTTCACATCTTACTATTATTAGTATCTTTAGGCAATCAATTAAAGAAACTGGATTTGCGATTAAATTTATGAACTTAATTGCATGGTGATAAAATCAGGATTAGTCAGATCATCAGGGAGAAAAGAAGACTCTGTGGGAAAAGAATCAATAGGTAATTTAGTTTCTGTATTAGCCGCACGAACTGCTTTTAAATAACAATCAGAAAATATTTCTAAATAATAAGGTTTGAGGCTAGGACTATCTTCTAATAAAGACTCAATTTGATAAAATTGTTCCCAAATTGTCCTCACCCAACTAGAAGAACGTTTTTTAGGTTGATATTGGTACTTGAGTAAGTGCATGAGTAAAACTATGAGTCGGTTTTTAAGTTCACGTCTTTTCTCTTTCCCCATGTCCTCTATTTCTTCAATCAAATGCTCAAAATCAACGTGATCTAATTGATGATTACGCAATAACTTAGCTGTCGTTTCTAGCCACGAACAATAATCCTGCTCATAAAGATAACTACTCAAGGATGTAGATTGTAAATTGGTAGTCATAACAGATAGCCTTATTTATGCCATTACTTAAGTCTATCACATTAATTAATAAAACCAGGAAACATTAACGTTACCTGGTTTATTCTTGTAGGGGCATAGCAATGCTATGCCCTAATTCTCATACTGCCAAATTAAACTTTAGCAGCCGCTCTCATTGCTAATTCGCCTTTAGCATACTTAGCAGCATAATCTTCTAAAGAAACTTGCTTAATCTTGCTTGCGTTACCAGCAGTACCAAACTGTTGATAACGGTCAGCACAAACCTTTTGCATATATTTAATAGAAGGCTTGAGGAAGTGACGAGGATCAAATTCCTTGGGATTAGAAGCCAACGCTTCACGCACAGCCGCAGTAATAGCCAAACGGTTATCGGTGTCAATATTTACCTTACGCACACCACTCTTGATACCTTTTTGGATTTCTTCCACAGGTACACCGTAGGTTTCAGGAATAGCGCCACCATATTGGTTAATGAGTGCCAATAAATCTTCAGGTACAGAAGAAGAACCGTGCATTACCAAGTGGGTGTTAGGTAAACGGCGGTGAATTTCTTCAATGCGGCTAATAGCCAAGATTTCACCTGTAGGCTTACGAGTAAACTTGTAAGCACCGTGACTTGTGCCGATAGCAACAGCTAAAGCATCTACTTGAGTTGCTTCTACGAAGTCAACAGCTTCATCAGGGTCAGTTAATAGTTGAGAATGGTCAAGAGTCCCTTCAAAACCGTGACCATCTTCAGCTTCACCGGCACCGGTTTCTAGAGAACCCAAACAACCCAATTCACCCTCAACACTGACACCCAAAGAGTGAGCAACGTTGACAACTTCGCTGGTAACTCTCACGTTATATTCAAAGCTGGCAGGGGTTTTAGCGTCAGCTTCCAAAGAACCATCCATCATCACGCTGGTGAAGTTGTTCTTGATAGCTGAATAGCAGGTAGAAGGAGCATTACCATGATCTTGGTGCATGACAATGGGAATCTCAGGATAGGTTTCTACCGCAGCCAAAATCAGGTGACGGAGGAAGTTTTCCCCGGCATAGTTACGAGCGCCGCGAGAAGCTTGTAAGATTACGGGGCTATCTGTTTCCACCGCAGCCTTCATGATTGCTTGAATCTGCTCTAAGTTGTTGACGTTAAAAGCGGGGATACCATAACCGTGTTCAGCAGCGTGATCCAAAAGCAACCGCATTGGTACGAGAGCCATATATATTCCTCCTAATTTGGGTATTTAGCTAGTCAGTTTAATAGAAGCGTAATCTTTATTTTAATGTAATTTTTACGCTAATCTTAATGTTTTTTTCAACTTACAGAAAATTATATCTAGTAGTGGGTGCTTTTGTTGAGAAAATTTATCGGCTGATATTCTTAGGCTATGTAATGTTTTTGTAAAGCTAGAAACTAAGTGTTAGCCTGTGCATTTACCGGGCGATCGCAATTTGCAGTTCAAACGTATACAACAAACCAGTCATTTAAAGTTTCTTGTCAATGCGTAACTCCTAGTCTTAATTAATCAGTAATAAATCGTTAATTGGCTTTATATTCAATACAGCCACTATATCCAGTTTTACCCATAGTGGATATATAGACAATTCTTATATTTTATTGGCTAAATGGTAATAAAATGCTATGTAGCCACTAATGCTATTTTGGAAATTAGTGGCTATAGTGGCTATATAGGAAAATACTTAGAGACTTCCAAATAAAAAAATACTCAACAACCTAATGCAAAAATCTCTCAAACCCTTATTCCTCTGTGTCCTCTGCGCCTCTGTGGTTCGTTAATCAGGATAATTTATTTCTTGGAAGTCCCTTATGGATAAAAACAAGGAGAAAGTCAATAAAACAGATATGGTACAAGTCCGCGTTAGCTTACCAGAAGATTACCGTAGGCTGTTTAAGGCATATTGCACCGAACAAAATACGGATATGAGTAAGCGTATAACTGAGTTAGTTGAAACTGAATTAAAAAGAGCAGGGAAAATTTAGCGATCGCCAACCTCAAGATGATGTGGGAAAGCAGTTGAGTCTGTTTTGAGTGAGGGATTATACTAAATAGGTTTCGCTTTATTCAGCAAAACCTGTTTAGGACAATATTTTAATCAATGTCTGAACCTAAAACTTCATCCGCAAGATATTTATAATGCTCTAGTTTATCTCTACATATTTGAATAAACATAGTATTGTATTGCTCATGCTGTTTATTAATCCTTTGAATGTCATCAATTCCTATATTTTCTAGCTTCTCTTTATTTCTTTCTTTGAGTCGAAGATATTCTATAATTAGAACCTCGACTTTTAACTCCAAATTCTTCAATTCTTCTAATTTTAAGATTTCTTTTTCTTTAATTCTATGAAGTTTTTCTTGGTTAGTTTTATATTTATTTTCTGTTTCAATAAGTTCTTCATAAAGTCCTTGCTTAGAGAGCATTTTTACCAGAATAGGAGAAATTTCAATTATAATAAATAAAAGAGTTATCAATAGGTTTGTTGAAGCAACTGTGGGATCTCTCTTGGATAATTTCTCTAAAGTGGAAAGTCTATCTAAAAGACTACCAGTAATTGTTATATTTCTTTCTGGCAGTTGCGGCGAAGAAATGTTCAAAGGAGTTACAGATTCTCCTAATCTTAAATCTCGCCGTTTTATAAGATTTTCCTTTTCCCTATCTAGCTTTTGTATTCTAGTCCTTAAAATATTAATTTTTTGCTCTAATTCTTTCCTAAGCTCATCTTTCTCTTTATAAATACTACCTCGTCCAGGTTTACGTGTTCCATCTGAACCTTCTACTTCTTGAATAACATCTGAACGTGCTTTGTAAAACTGATCTGATCGCAGCTTTTCCTCTTCCATCAAAGACTGAATTTCTACATTTATTTGATTTATTCTTCGAGATTCCGTACTATCCTCCAATTCTTTTTGACGGTTCTGCCTTGCTTCTTTTCGTCTTTGAATTTCTGCTTGTTGTAATTCTTGGTTGATTTCTCTCTCGAATAGCCTTAATTCAAGGGGTTTGGCAACAACCAAGCTTAATAAAACTGCTATACTTAGCCGAAGAATAGATGCCATGAAAAACTGCCGTTTTGAAGCAGATTTTTCCTGATTTGCAGTTAGTATAAAAAAACGGTCTAGGTTGAAAATTGTACAGCCCCAAGCAGTACCTAAAGCAATTGAAACTGGAAGAGAACTAAAAACAGTAAAAATTGCATATCCTCCTGAGAAGAAAGCCATTATTGAGGTTAAGACGACAGTTGTGCCAATTGATTCATATTTATATCTTTCTGTTAAGCAAATTTCTCGCGCCAAGATTTCATGATCTGCACCAGCAGACCAGATTAAAAATTTTTGTAAAGTATTCAAATTGGCTTTTTTTGACACATTTATATCCTTATTGGAAACTAGAATAATTAAATTAAACTGAATCCCACTCACTACAGTAGATAATGAGTGAAACACCAGCACTTACTAACATCAGTCATCAGCGGGAGGTAAAGCTTCATTTTCTCGTGACATACCAATTTGATCATTTCTTCTTTTTGATTTCTCTCTTAATATTTCTAAGAATGCCATCTGCATAGCACTAGCTTCGACGATTCCACCTCCACTAGAATTATCGCCGCTGCCCCCACCACTAATGAATGTTTCTGGAAGTGTAATTTGGGTGTTAGCGTACGCCTCAGCCCATTTACTGTCTGATTCCAATTGGGCATAAATCTCAGGACTGAGAATCTTAACCTTCTCGGCAAACTCGTTAATACTAATGTCTTTAAGTTGCTTCTCGTAAGCAGCTTTCATATCCAATTCTTGTTGTTGTCGCTCTAAGTCAACCTGATTGTTCATTTGTTGTACTTGTGCTTCTGCTTGTGCTTGGATAAGATAGGCTTGAGTATTAAAACTTGTAATTTCCTGATTCTGTTGGGCTTTTATAACATCAGCCTGAGCTTTATTAATTTCCTGTTGTTTTATGAGACTCTGACGTTGTTGCTCTGTTAACTCTTCTTGTTTATAGTTTTCAGCTTTTTGTTGCAGAATTTGACGGTCTCTTAATAGAGCCTCTAATTCATCCGGCAAATCAATTTCTGTGATCAAAGTCTGAATTGACTGTACACCATAAGATTTAAGAGCTTCTCTAATATAGTCTGCTGCATTGCTTTGAATTTCGCCTGTTTTGTTAAAGAAATCAAGCGCGTCATATCCTTGAGCCGAAACCTGAAAATAAGAGTCAATCATAGGTCCTAGAACTTTACCTACTAAATTTTTGATGGCGGGAGATTTGACAACTTTCTGACTATTACCATCAAGAGGGTTACCATCAAGAGGGTTAGAATTGTATGCTTTCAAAGAATCAATAGGTTGAGCGCCGACTTTAAGAATCATTTTAGGGGCATCATTCTCCGCTATGCAGATAGTCTGAGTTAATTCCAACTGAAACACGAATCCATCGTTAGATCGAAGTTGCAACGGTTCAAGAACTTTATCGTAGTTTTCTTCTGATTTCCCTTCCGACTTAGACCAATTTAAAATAATTTCGTTGGTGGGAACAACATGAACACTTTTAATCCTTCTGTTCATCGCATACTTTCCTGGTGGAAGAGGCTTGCGTTGTATTCCTTTGTACCCCTCTTCTACAAGTCGAGAGTCATTTTTCGACTTGTCATCTACTGTTTCGCCGACATAGGAAATAATCACGCCAACTTGCTCGGCAAGAATTTCAACCAGAGGAACTTGTTCAACTCGAACAAACCAGGGATTTAAAGTCCAAGAACCTTCTTGCAAAAATTCTCGCTGTAAACCTTTATAACCTTGAGCTTCGATAAATTTTTGCGGGTTCTGAAAATTGTTGTGACCTTCAATTATAGCCCCAGCAATTTCCTCCTCTGGAAGTGTTTTCCCCTCAAGTGTTGTAACAATACCAATTTTGTCTTTGCCTACAGTATAAACCTTTAACTCTTCAGGTTTTACATTGTATTTTTCGGCATTAGCGGAAGTAATCACAGTAAACAGATCAGTATTAATCTGATAAGTTCTTGCCGGTAGGATTGCCAACTGTTTGCCACTTTCACCTCCATTTTCAATAAAAGCTTGAGCATCTTCAAAATTATGGCATTCAACAACTTTAGCTAAGTTTCTATCTTCAGGTCTGGTTAAACCATCGTTAGCAACAACTAAACCTATTTCTCCTTGAGGAACTTTCGTGACCGAATCAATCTTAACTTCAAATAGATCGGTATTAATTTGATAAGTACCAGGTGTTAAAAAGGCTAATTGTTTACCACTTTCACCTTGATTATAAAAAGCTTGAGCATCTTGAAAGTTATTACATTCTATGACTTTACCAAAAGTTCGACTTGTTGGTAGAGGCTTTCCACTTGTAGCCCGAACCAAACCTATTTGATCTTCTGCAATACGAACAGACTTTACTCTTTTTATTTTAAAAATATTGGTATTAATTTGATAGGTATTAGAGGTTAGGATCGCTAACTGTTTACCGCTTTGACCACCATTATCAGCAAAAGCTTGGGCATTTTGAAAGTTATTGCATTCTACGACTTTGCCAAAAGCTTGACCTGGCGGCAGGGGTTTACCCTCTCTGGCCTCAATGAGACCTATTTCGTCTTCGCGTATACGAATAACATTCACTATCTCAACGGAGAATAACTCAGTATTGATACGATAAGTACCAGTAGTTAAGGTTGCTCGCTGTTTTCCTTTTTGTCCACCATTCTTGATAAATGCCTTAGCATCTTGAAAATCATTACAGTCGACTGCTTTTCCAAAGTTTTCACCTGGGGGTAAACTTGCACCATCTCTGGCATCAACTAGACCAACTTCATCGGCTGCGATCACAATTGCCTTAACTATGCGAATTTCAACATTAGGCAAATTAAGATGGAGTCCAGGGGGAAGAATATCAGCTTGTAAACCAATCTCTCCATTGATTGCAACTCGGCGACCCATAGGAAGGGGACTACCAAATCTTTTATAAATAATTCCAATTTCATCTTCTTTGATATCAATGAAAACCATTGTGTGTGCTTCCTTATTTTATTTTTCTAGTTTTTTATTTTATGTTTTAATTAAAATCATTCATCCTCAATTTTTGTCCATTACTAAAAAACATTTTTTGTTTTTCCTTTTTATTAACCAATTTTTACAACCGAGGTAAAAAGAATTGCAAACTGTCTCTCCATTTACCTAACTTCTCGGTACTGGAAGGAAACCTAAAAGTAGGTAAATGTCCATCAGGAGCGTTTAAGGAAAAATCAAATTCATCATAATTCATCAGTAAATTATTATTTACTCGCCAACCGACTTGATCGGCAAATTTAAGAAATAAAGAAGGGTTGTAATTTATTGAAATATCAAAATTTTTAGATTCAGCTTGAATTTTTAGCCAGATATTTTTTTGCACACTATAACCAAACTTTTGGTTGCTTGCCTCCAACCACAGACAATCTATTTTTCTCAGGTCTTCAGATGGAATGTTGAGGATATCTTTCGATGTTAGCCAGCCTTCTTTGGTTTTTTTGGCAATTTGGAGCATGACTTGCATTGTTTCCACATCTGCTGCTTTCCATTCTTTTTTTTTTAAAAGAAGATGACTAAGTTTATCGTAGTTACCCCTCAAATTAATATGATTATTTGCCTCCGAATATAGAGGATATGGATTGCGTCCATCTTCTATTTCGTGATCTAATTCATCCTTTTTTTCAAATTTTTCCTCTTTTTTTGGGCTTGTTAAATTATCACCAGTAATTCTATCAATCAAAATTGTACTACTTCCAATTGGAGGTGGAAGTGGAAGTGGAGGGATTACAATTCGAGATCGTAATCTCTCCTCCATATCCCCGATTTCTTTTCGCAAAGACTCTATTTGGATGTCTATGTCCTGAATTTTTTTTTCAGCAAGCTTAATTTCTTGATTTAGTTCAAATTCTTGAGGCGCATTAGAAATATATGCTAATTTCTTTTGAAAAGAGGCAATTTTTCCATAATTGGTAATTTTAGCTTCCTCTAACTCCCTTAAAAGTTGTTCTAGCCTTTCCTTTGACATTCTCTATCTCCTAACCAATCTTTGAATTGCCTTCCAAGTTTGATCCATCAATCCCTCTGTATCCATCTCCAATTCATAGGAAGCAATCGCCGGAATTAACGGTAAAGTTAGTTTCAACTTAGCTGAGGCTGTTTTGTCCAAATCATTTAACTTGGTTCTGATGTCTTGTAATAATGGAATCAGTTCGGAAGGGTATTCACTAGGGGAAACGCACTCAATAGACTCGACTGCTTGTTCTAGATGAACCAGTTGAGTTATAGCCTCTTCATCAGAAATTACAATTGCTTCTTTTGGGTAAATATCCCAATATTCAGCTTCGTATTGGCGAATACTAGGTAAAATATCTCGTTTAATATGTTGCTTTAGTTCAAATTTAGCAGGAGTATGAGAGTTAACAATTAGCTCCTTTTGAAACTCCCCTAACTTTTCGTAAAGCAGATCCAAGAGTTCCTTTAAATCTACTAACCGTTGGCGATCAGTCATGGACATTAATACTGTAAAGTTTATTAATCATAGTATAATCTACCTTCCGCATTTTCTCCCACACAGGAATTATGCACCTTATATGCCTTTAAGAGCGATCGCATATCGAGATTTGCTATGAAATAAAATCTAAATAATAGATTTAGAGCTAACGCTCATGTACGACAATACAATTGCCGTACTACCATGCCAACATACTTATACTTTGGTGAAAACGAATTCTTTCTAAATCGCACCATCAAACAACTAAAAACCCACACTCTAGATCAACAATGGGCAAACTTTAACTATACAGAATACCCCCCAGAATCTAAAGAAACCATTCCTCAAGCATTATCCGATATCATGACACCACCAGTTGGGAGTGGAGGAAGATTAGTACATTTGCCCAACAGCACATTACTGGGAGTTTGTTCATTTGATTAATTTCCCCCCTTTCTAAGCTACGGTGTACACACAAGTCCTATCTATCTTCGTTTTGTGCCTATTTCGCCCCCTAAATCTCCCAAGTTTGGGGGACTTTCAAATTCTTGTTCCCCCAGAATTGGGGGTTAGGGGGCGGTTCTTATACCTCATAATACCGAGAAGTGCTGTAAATCATAAAAACAATATAGGGTAGGCAATGCCCACCCTACAGGATTATTCCATTACCTGTGCAGATTTCTGTTTATCCAACTTGAGCATCAACACACCCAAAGGAGGTAAACATAAATCCAAGGAATAAGGACGATTATGCAAAGACCAATCATCAGTCCACTTACCACCTAAATTGCCCATATTACTACCGCCATACTGACGCGCATCACTATTGAACAACTCAGTGTAGAAACCCTTTTCTGGCACACCAATACGGTAGTGCGAATGGGGTTGAGGTGTAAAGTTACAAACCACAATCATAAAATCGTCAGAATTCTTGTCACGACGGACAAAGGAAACCACACTATGGCGGTTATCGGTACAATCAATCCACTCAAACCCGGCTTGATCAAAATCTTGAGTATATAAAGCTGGTTCAGAACGGTAAAAATGATTAAGAGACTGGAAAAAATCCTTTAACTGTCGGTGTGGTTCAAACTGTAATAGATGCCATTCCAAATCAGCCCAAGCATTCCACTCACTCCACTGACCAAATTCCATGCTCATAAACATGGTTTTCTTGCCGGGGTGAGCGAACATATAAGTAAACAAACAGCGGATATTAGCTAACTTCTGCCATTCATCACCGGGCATTTTGCCGATGATATTACTCTTACCATGTACCACTTCATCGTGGGACAGAGCTAACATGAAGTTCTCGCTGTGGTTATACCACATACTAAAAGTAATATTGTTTTGATGGAACTGGCGAAACCAAGGGTCCATGCTGAAGTAATCCAGCATATCGTGCATCCAGCCCATATTCCACTTTAAGTTAAAGCCCAATCCGCCCGTATAGGTAGGCCAAGATACCATTGGCCAAGATGTGGACTCCTCCGCAATGGAAAGCACACCAGGGTAATAACTAAATAACAAGCTATTAACTTGACGTAAAAAATCTGCCGCTTCTAAATTTTCTCGACCACCATATTCGTTAGTCAACCATTCTCCTGGTTTTCGGCAGTAGTCAAGGTAAAGCATGGAAGCAACCGCATCAACACGAATTCCGTCAATGTGGTATTTATCAAACCAGAACAGGGCATTAGCCACTAGGAAATTACGGACTTCATGGCGATTGTAGTTAAAAACTAAAGTCCCCCATTCTTTATGTTCACCTTTGCGAGCATCAGAGTGTTCATACAAGTGACTACCATCAAAGAAGGCTAAACCATGACCATCTTTGGGGAAGTGGCCAGGAACCCAATCTACAATGACACCAATACCATTGTTATGGCATTCATCCACAAAGTACATGAAGTCTTCAGGTGTACCAAAGCGGGAAGTAGGCGCAAAGTAACCAGTTACTTGATAACCCCAAGAACCATCAAAGGGATGTTCGGCAATTGGGAGGAGTTCTAAATGGGTATATCCTAATTTCTTAACGTAGGGAATGAGTTTATCTGCTAGTTCCCGATAAGTCAGAAACCGAGCGCCGGGTTTTAGTTCAGAAACGACAACTACAGCTTCAGTTTCCCCATTGGGTAATTTGGCAGGTTCAGCACTAGCAGCGTGTAACCAAGAACCTAAATGGACTTCGTAAACGGAAATGGGTTGACTCAAGGGGTCACTGTGTCGCCGCTTTTCCAGCCAGTCTTCGTCTTTCCAGGTGTAGGAATTTAAGTCAGTGACAATAGATGCGGTTTTTGGCCGGGGTTCTTGCTGGAAACCGTAGGGATCGGATTTTTCGTAAATATGCCCTTCAAAATTTTTGATTTCGTATTTGTAATGTTCTCCTACACCTATTTCGGGAATAAATAATTCCCAAATGCCTGTGTGTCCTTTCCGCATCTGGTGTTTGCGTCCATCCCACAGGTTAAAATCTCCCAATAAGGAAACGTTGCGGGCATTGGGGGCCCAAACGGCAAAATAAACGCCTTTGACACCATCTACTTCTGTGGTGTGCGCTCCCAATTTCTCGTAAATGCGGTGATGGTTGCCTTCACTAAATAAATGTAGATCGAATTCTGTTAATTTGGCAGAACGGAAAGCGTAGGGATCATTAACTACCCGCTCATGTTCCCCTTCTTTAATGCGTAACTGATAATTTTTTAGTTCTGGGGTTTCAATGGTGCATTCAAAAAAGTGTGGATTATGCACTGTATCCATGGGGTATTCTTTCCGTTCCTCTGGAACTACTACCCACGCAGCGCTGGCATTTGGGAGATAGGCTCGCACAGCCCAGACAGTTTTACCATTTTGCTCGATGAGATGAGAACCCAGAATTTCAAAGGGATCGTGATGTTGATTGCCAACAATGCGATTAACCTGTTCAGGGGCGACTGTGGTTGTGGACATGAAGCTACCTATGTGATATATGGTGATTAACTAAATCTACTTTTTAACTATTCATATTCTTGCATCTTTGTCGCCACTGTCAGTTGTCAGTTGTCAGTTGTCAGTTGTCAGAAATAAATTCCTCCCCAACTTCCCCAACTTCCCCAACTTCCCCTGTTCCCTGTTCCCTGTTCCCTCTTGCCTAATTAAATACTTAAAAATGGGAAAAGTTGTAATAATGTTTTGCGTAGTTGCAGCAAAAATACTTTATCGCGGATACCAGAAGCTAAACGTGGTGGTGGACTTATTTGGATTTGTGCTTGCAATTCGGCATATTCTGCGGGCGTGAGGATTCTGCCATCAATGGGCGATCGCACTGTTAGAATAATCTCTGTCCGCAATATCTCTTCTGGTATATCTTCTTGTGGTGGTAATGCCATCACTGCTTTACCACTATGACCCACTAATACGATTAAAATGCTAGTAGTAACGCCCAAAATAAGCAGCAGTATCCGTTTCATCCTAACTCCTAACTCCTAACTCCTAACTCCTGACTCCTGACTCCTGACTCCTGACTCCTGCTATAATTTCTCAAGTCCTGGTGGTAATGGTTCAGCACATAGCTGGTGGATATTGATAATTCGTTCAAAAACCTGTGGATACTCCTGACGATAATCGGGAATCAATGCTAAAGGACTCAATAAAGCCGCCGCCGCAATATCAGCTATACTCAAGCGGCTACCCACTAAATAATCACTTTTTTGCCAATATGCAGATAATACTAACAAAGCATTGGCGAGTCTTTTTCGCGCTAATTCAACGGTAGTATCATTAATACCATATTGTTGTCTAACTATTTTAATCACCATTTGGCTAAATAGCGAAGGGTCAATTGACTTACCTTCACTAGCGCGAAATTGATAATATACAAACCTAGTAGCTGTTCCTATACTTTCATCTAACCAATCTTCCAACATCGCAGCTTGAGTTTGCTGTTCTGAATTGGGTAGAAATAGAGCAGGTTCAGGTTGATAGCTTTCTAAAAATTTGAAAATTTCTGTAGAGTCAGCAATAGTTTGGGGTTGTCCGACAATTTGGGGTAACAGTACCGGTAGTGTTGTTAACCCAGTTAAGGGCTTGACCTTTAAAATATGCAGCCCTGGAGTTAAATTTTCAACTTGATAACTAATTCCCTTATAACCCAATGCCAATCGGGCTTTGCGACAATAATGAGATGTACTAAATTGCAGTAACAACATACATTGATCTTACTTGGTTAATGAGATACACAAGTAACGTAGTTTAACCTTGGTCAAACAGCGTTAATTGCTGATAATTCGCTCTCTGATTGACCTTACTCGTAAGGAGAGCTTTTAGGTTCTAGACTAAGTGAAAACGAACATAAAAAAAATCAAACTGGGCGAGAACTGAATCTAGCCCAGAAGCAAAACCTGATGAATGTTCCTGTTTTTTACCCAACTTGATACCATTAGGCAGTTGAATCTTTAGTCTTTATCCACAAATTATCCTAACTTTCTCAGTAGAGTTTTGTGAAAAATAATTTTTAAAGAGTCAACTAATCACGAGGGCGATGTATTACCCTATACTAAGGTTTTTTGGGAGTAGCCGCAGGAGAGGTTGTCGCCGCAGGAGAAGTTGTCGCCGCAGGAGAGGTTGTCGCTGCAGGAGAGGTTGTCGCCGCAGGAGAGGTTGTCGCCGCAGGGGTAGCACCAGTATCTGCTGGTTCGCCACCTGTGGTTGCTGCTGGAGAACTGGTAGTACCTGCTGGTTCACTACCACCTTCACAAGCTCCAAGCATGGTAGCCAGACTTAACATTAGAGCCAAACCAAAAATTCTTGTCTTCATAACTCCTCTTTCACCAATTGTGGCAATAAAATATGCAGCCTGTTGAATAAGATACCTTATTTATTGATTTTTTTTTAGGACTTTTTGATTACATATTTCAACTCATTCTTTTTTGTAACATTTTTGTAGATTATATGTAACACGAATAGATCATGATTAAGAGTTAGAATAGCTTCAAATTCTTGATCTAATTAATGCAACTTTAGGTTAAAACCACCTGAGTCGTTTTTCATCCCCTGTCTAAAGCATATAAGGCATTGCTACGCAATGCTTATTCAGGGGCTTTCAAACTTCCCAGTCTTTCTTGTAAAATTCAATCAAGTCAAAAATAAAGTATTTACCATCAGAAAAATTATGGTTTTTGAACGTAAATCAGCAGTTTCCCCAAAAAATGCCTGGTTATGGGGCAAGTTTCCTTTGTCATTGAATAGACGACGTTCTCGAAGTCCGAATAAAAAGACACAGAATTTCTCCCGACTTCTGAGTGAACCGATAGCAGTTAAATCACCTATTTCCCGGAATGCTTGGATAAATTTAAATTTTTTAGGTTCTCGCAGAAATAAGACAGCAACCCGCATTTCCAGCTTAGAAACGAGTAAAAAACAACCTACCGGGACCGATAAACAATCAACTGCTACTCTAAATAAAATGAGTAATGCTGCGACTATGCCAACATGGTTGCTACGTATGTATACAGTTAATCGCTATTCATCCGTTTTCACATTTTTATTAGTGGTAGCGACATTAATAGTTTATGGTTGTACAGTATATTCTCAAGAGCTTTGGAGTGACTCGTACCGTAAACTACAAAGCTTACAACGTCATGAGCGACAGTTAAATACTGCCAATGCGACACTGACTAGCAAAATGGCACAGGAAGCCGAACAGCCTGGGACGGAAATGGTATCACCAACTTCTGAAGGGACAATTTTCTTACCACCAACATCTAATAATTATCCCAAATCGTCATTTTCAACTTCTCAACCAGAATTACAACCTGAACCTCCTTCTCCATTAGGATATTAATTGGTAATTGGTCAAATTCTTTCTATTTCCTATTCCCTAACTTATATGTTGCTCTAATGGTGAAGTCATCAATTAAAACAAAATTGAGAAATTTACGTAATTTAGAATTCAGACGACAACGAAAGTTCTCTAAACAAACTCAAATAGGAAATATTGATCCGAAAATACCGGAAAACCCACCCAATATTAAATTACGATTGTTGGCTGTGTGGGGTGTGTTAATGATTGCTATGCTAGGGTTGGCATTTAACTTATATCAGTTACAAATTGTTCAGGGAAAAAAGCTGACTCAAAAGGCACGAAACCAGCAAATGGTCAATTTACGCCCTTATATGCCCCGTCGTCCGGTAGTAGATCGGGGTAATAATATATTGGCTATTGACCGTCCTGTTTATAATGTCTATAGCCATCCCAAGTTATTTGATCTATCCCAGGAGGAAATTGCTGAGAAAATTGCTCCAGTTATTGGCAGAGAAAAGGCTGATTTAGTTAAAATATTCCAAAGTAAACGCAGTGGAATTTTACTAGCTTCTGGTGTTTCTGAAGATATTACTGATAAGTTGATATCACTCCGCTTGAATGGGTTCGAGTTTATTCAAAAATACTCTCGATTTTATCCCCAAGATGATTTGGTAGCAGATGTGGTGGGCTATGTTAATCTTGACCGTCGTGGTCAGGCTGGTGTGGAATATAGTCAGGAGAAGTTACTAGAACGTTCTGGACAAACAGTTCGGATGAGTAAGTCTGGTAATGGGTCATTGATGCCGGATTATGCGACTGAGGGATTTCTGCATTTTGATGATTTAAAACTGCAATTAACTATTGATAGCCGTGTGCAACGGGTAGCCCGTGGGGCATTAAAAGAACAAATGACTAAATTTAGTGCCAAACGGGGCGCAGTGGTTGTCATGGATGCGGTTGATGGTTCAATACTTGCTTTGGTTTCCCAACCTACCTATAACCCAAATCAATATGCTAAATCTGATATTTCTCTGTTTAGAAATTGGACTGTGGCTGATCTTTATGAACCGGGATCAACTTTTAAACCTGTAAATGTGGCAATCGCTCTAGAAAATGGTGCAATCAAACCAGACGATACTTTTGAAGATCCTGGTTCGATTAAAATCGGGACACATACGATCAAAAATGCCGAAAAAACTGGTTATCGCCGATTAACTATTCCTGAGATTTTACAAACTTCTAGTAACATTGGCATGGTGAGAATCATTCAACGATTAAAACCATCCATATACTACAACTGGCTAGAACGTTTAGGACTAGGACAAAAAGTTGAAACGGATTTACCCTTTGAAGTTATGGGTCAACTAAAAAGTCAAGAACAATTTATCTCTTCAGCCATTGAACCAGCCACAACATCTTTTGGACAAGGTTTTTCTCTAACTCCATTACAACTGGTACAACTACATGGTGCATTAGCTAATGGGGGCAAATTAGTGACACCTCATGTAGTCCGAGGATTAATTGATAGTCAAGGAGTAACGCACTATTCACTGACTCTCCCAGAACCACGGCAAATTTTTTCAGCTACAACTACTCAAAAGGTTGTGGAAATGATGGAAACAGTAGTGAATGTGGGTACTGGTAAAGCTGCAAAAATTTCCGGATATCGCATTGGTGGAAAAACGGGAACGGCCCAAAAAGCTAGTCCTAATGGTGGATATATTAAGGGTGCAAGAATTACCAGTTTTGTCGCTATTTTGCCCGTGGAATCTCCTCGCTATGTAGTGTTTGCAGTTGTGGATGAACCAAAGGGAGAAAATGCCTATGGTTCTACAGTAGCTGCACCAATTGTGAAAACTGTGATGGAATCACTAATTCCTATTGAACAAATTCCTCCTAGTCAGGAAAAGGAGGAAAAGAAAAAGTAATTCGTCATTGGTGATTGGTGATTGGTCATTGGTGATTGGTGATTGGTGATTGGTGATTGGTGATTGGTGATTGGTAAATATTACCTATTACCTGTTATAACTTTTCTTGAGAGTGGCTTCAATTGAACCTAAATTTTGGAACAACTGAATTAATTCATGAGATTTTGTTTTTTTCTCGGATAAAATGACTTTTAATGGAGTTAAAAATTCAAGATCAGGATCATCTTTCAGGGCAATTTCAGCAACTTGTAAAAGTTTGTAAGAGTTAACGAAAATGTCTTCATTTTCAAAGCCTGATTTTGCCGAAATTTGGTGTAAATTAGCATCAGGTATCATAGCTCTACCTGGTAAAGTTTCATCTAATACTAAACCTTTTAATAAAGCTAATAAACCTGCATAAATAGCGAAATTATCACAACTATCACAAGCTTTAAATTCTATCCGTCCTACTTCTGAGGGAATGCGGGCAACTTTTGTTAATGAGGGAATACTTTTAATCAGTTCTTCTGCTGTTTCTAAAAAAACTAATGTTGCGGATCTTTTTCCTGTTCTAATAAATGTCCTCACTGATAAACCTTCCCATAAACCACCATTATAAAAAGGAGAACTATAACTAAAAGGAATGATGTAAGGGCTGTAATAAGTTAACTTTTTACCAATGTCAATTAACCTTTCAGTAGATAAATTTGCCATAGAAATATTTAAATCTGGTCCATAGGAAACCATATAAATATGAGCAGTTTGTTCATCTGGATAAGCTTGTAATTGCCTAATTTCAAAATCATTTAATGGGGGTTGTGGTTTAAATACGCAAGTATAGGGATTAAAACTGGCTAAAACAGGTGAAAACCCAAAGTTAGCAGCAACATCACGTAATAAAATAAAACTTGCGGTTAATTCATCAATTGCTCCTTGAATAGTAGAGTGGATAGTTGTTCTAATTTCAATACCTTTAGCTACACAGTCAATTACTTCTTCAGAGTCGCTAAATCTTTCAAATCCTTCAATATACCACCGCTTTTTCTTAATCCCAGCATCACCAACTCTTAATTGTGGGTAGTCAGTGGGATAGATAGGTAATTTGTCAACAATTTGCTGAAAATCTGCAAATTTTGTATTCTGGAAATCTGCGAATTTTCCTTGATGATTGAGAAAAGCAACTTCATGTTCAATACCAAAGGAGAACATACTTTATACCTAATTAATGATAAATATAATCAATTATATCCATATTTTATGCCGTTGTGAATCAATACTGCTTAGTTCAGGCTAAAAAGTCCTGATCTCGGAGGTTGAGTTGAAGCAAGGAAACCCAACAAAATTCCTGATCATGTTGGACTACATTTACTTTATTTTTACCAATTAAATGTACAGAAATTTAGTTATCTTCAAGGTAACTTAATATTGACTAATAAAAATTACAGGACTGAGTTTTTATGACAACTACTGCTCAAACTCCTTACAGTAGCGAACAAATTATTGCTTGGTTACGTGGATTACTGACTATTGCTTGGGCTGATGGTAACTTTGATACTCAAGAACAGGAATTAATTACTAATCTGACCAAAGATGAATTAGCCCCTGCTGTTGATTGGAATACTCTAGAGATAATTGAACCAGATGAATTAGCGGCTATATTGGGTAAAGGTACGCCTGTAGCGGAAAATTTCTTGCGGACAGCGGTAATGGTAGCGATCGCTGATGGTATATACTCACCTAGTGAAGATGACCTACTTCAGCAATTGTGTCAAAAATTAGAACTGCAAGAAAGTTTACTCACGGCTTTACGTCAGACCCTAGAAGATACCTCACAAACAAACAATTTCCCCTCTACTGGACTTCAAGCCCCACACCCAGACGCTTTACGTCCCTTGCGTCAGTGGTTAGACGGTTTAGATATTCAAGACCCCAGATTGGCGAAATTTTTGTGTAAGATGATTCCTTCCCAGTGTCCCTTTGAAAGAGATGTAACTCTATTCGGGCGGAAAATAGTTCATATTCCGCCATTGTGTAAAATTAACCCCCTTTATGAACAAATGGTAGGTTTACGCTTTCGCGCCCTTTCCTACCTAGCAGACGACTGTGGCGAGGATGTTACACCTTATATTTAAATTAGTTGTTAGTAGTCAATTGTTAGCGTAATTGACAACTGACAACTAACAACTAACAACTGACAACTGACTAAATTATGCAATTTATAGACCAATCAGTAATTGAAGTAGAAGCAGGTGACGGAGGCGATGGTATTGTTGCTTTCCGCAGAGAGAAATATGTACCAGCAGGTGGTCCTTCCGGTGGTAATGGCGGAAGAGGCGGTTCAATCATTTTTGTAGGTGATAGCAACCTCCAAACCTTGTTAGATTTTCGATATAAGCATTTGTTTAAGGCGCAAAATGGAGAACGTGGTGGACCGAATAATTGTACCGGTGCAGGTGGAAAAGATTTAATTGTTGAAGTTCCCTGTGGTACTTCTGTTTATGATGCGGCAACGAGTGCTTTACTATGCGATATAGTTGAACCTGGTCAAAGTTTTCAGGTTGCTAAAGGTGGTAAAGGTGGGCTAGGAAACCAACATTTTTTGAGTAATAGCAACCGCGTCCCCGAATATGCCCTTCCCGGATTGGAAGGAGAAAAAAAGGTATTACGTTTAGAGTTGAAATTGCTAGCAGAAGTAGGAATTATTGGTTTACCAAATGCGGGTAAATCTACTTTAATTTCTTCTTTATCAGCCGCACGTCCGAAAATCGCTGATTATCCTTTTACTACCTTAATTCCTAATTTGGGTGTGGTAAAAAAACCCACGGGTGATGGTACTGTTTTTGCTGATATTCCCGGTTTAATTGCAGGTGCTTCTCATGGTGCGGGTTTAGGTCATGATTTCTTGCGTCACATTGAACGGACAAGGGTTTTATTACATTTAATTGATGCGACAAGTGAAGATATCATCGCTGATTTTCATACTATTCAAGAAGAACTGAAAGCTTATGGACGCGGTTTAGCTAAACGTCCGCAGATTTTAGCTTTAAATAAAATAGATGCTGTTGATAGAGAAACTGTTGATTTGGAAGCTTTAGCTATGCAATTAAATCATCTGGCTTTAGCGCCAGTTTTTATAATTTCTGCGGTAACTCGCACTGGTTTAGATGCAATGATGCAGGAAATTTGGCGGATTTTAGATGAGATTAATGTGTTGGAAGCGGAAGAGGTTGTGGTTTAGTTGATGGGTTGATTTTGTTTTTTTTAAGTACAGTTTCGCTATCGTTGTCCCTTACGAACCATCCCCAGTCCATACAGGTACAATTCAGTAACTGCATAGACGCGAGGAGGAGGATCTTTGGGACGAGAGCGTTCTGTCAAAATACCAGCGTCAACCATATCCTGAATACGAAGTGATAATTCACCACCCTGCAAATTCCATATCTCAGATAACCTATCTTCATTAATGGGAGAGCGTTCTCCTTGAAGTCTTTCTAGAAAATCTTTCAATTCAGGATATTCATTACGTACCTCATCTACACGCTGCTGAGAAACACTAGGAAAAGCATTAATTAAAGCTTTTGGACGTAATGTTATATCTAAAGAATATTCTGTAGAAAATCCTTTTTCAATTTTCACAGCTTCTTCTAAAAGTAATATTAAACTGCGTGGAAAACAGTTTTTTTGGCCATCTGTAATACGAGTGATCACCCAATTATAAGTATAGGCTTTATTACCACTGCCCATACGCTCACCCCACAACGGATAAAGACTTTGGCGTAACTGTTCCAGCCCAATTATATCTAATCTTTCAACAGTAACTCCTAACTTTTCTCCCAAAGATTTGCTCAGAGATGAAGAATTTGTAAGAGCTTGACGCAGTACAAGTCGCCAGAGATCAACTTCCTCCCAACGTAATTCTAGTGAACGTCCGCTATAATGTCCTGTATTAGTAAAGTTAAATTGCTTCCAAATATCTTCACGTAAAAATATTTTCGGGACAATTTGTTTGAGATTTGTACCACTTTCTAACCACCATGCAAGTAAGGATTCTAGGGATCTTCTACGTCGAGTATAATCTTCTGGGCTAGAACCGAAACCTGCATCTAATTCATCATATAATAACCATACTACTTGATTTTTCTCTTGTAATACTCTGTCAATTAAACGCAGTTCATCGGCAGCTTGTGGTTTCTTGGTTGGTGAGTTGGATCTTTCTACCATCCATGTAACAATATCAGAGTGAGCAGGGGTTTCTTGATTACTTAATGCAACTAATTTTTCATCTAAACCAGTTAGTGAACGTAATTCCGATAAATGATGACACAGTTGTAAAAGAGCATAATTGAGCCAGAAAAATTGCCAGTCATTTATACCAACTTGATCTTCGTAGCTTTGAAGGTCAAACCTATCTAAAATTGTGCTTGATACTCTAGGTTGACCATGACCAGGAACAAAGTGAACATGATCTAAATTAACATCCGATTGAGCTAGTTCTTTTGCTGCTGTTGGTTGTTCTACAAACAGTCTAAACAATAGGCTTTTTCCTGTTCCTTTAGCACCACGAATCAACCAGATTCTATTACTTAAAAATTTAGGAAAATCTTCTGTACGTTGAAATATTTCGGAAATATTTTCTGGTTCTAGTTCTTGTGCTGTAGCTGCCAATTTTAATTCATTCAGGATCTTTTTCCGATCATCAATAGTTTTACTAACAATACTGGGTTTGATATCCGGTAAACTGGCATCAATAGTATCAGCAATTGGTATATATTCATCTAATAAACTTTTGGGTACATCATTAACTAAACTAGATAAAGTCGTAATAATAGGATTATAGAAAATTGTATGATGTAGTTCATCAATTTTTGGACCTAGAGATATAGCAAAATCACCTTCATAGCAATTTTGATCAATCCACTTTTCAACTTTTATTACTAATTCTTTATATTGAGGTAATGTTGGAATAGGAGTTAATAGAAATCTAACATCAGGTTTACCCTGATATTGTTTTTGTTTCAGAATTGCCTTGATCACCCAACGTAATCCTTGAAAACTTTGATCAGTTGGTGAAAAACAAATTATTGCTGTATCGGCTAAATCAAAAAGTGTAATTGCAGCTACATCATTAAATCCAGGACGCGCATCAATTAAAATTACATCTGGTTCTAGTTGCTTTTTAATATCTTCTATCAGTTGCTTAACTGGATTTTTTGCAGTCCGATAAAAAGAACGCATATCTAAATCAGCTAACCGATGAATATAATTTTCGTCATATTCTCCCACGGGAACTAAAAATAGTTCTCCGCGAGTTTGTAAATTTATCTGTTGGATACAATCAGCAATATTAGGAATATTTTCTTCAGGGGTTAAAGACCTTTGATGTAGATAATCTAAAACTCCAAAATTTTCTCCAGTAGTATTTTCTATATCCTGCTGAAACATAACTGAAATTCCAGGAGCTTCTAAATCAAAATCTACCATTACCACGCGACGATTGCGGGTTGCTAGTATACCTGCTACCACTCCTAAAGCTGTAGAGCGACCTACACCTCCCTTGAAAGAATAAAAGGTAACAACTAAAGGTTTTTTAGTAGGAATATCTTCATCTACCTCCACTGCTTGATCAGGTTTGGGAGCCATTAAAATATCTGACCAAAGTGGTACTTTAACATACTCAGGAGGTTGTTTTATTGCTTCTGCTGGTGTTAGTAATTCATAGCCGGATATTGGATATTGACCAAGATTGAAATTAGGTTCAAGATTTCCTAGTAATTCATCTATTTTTTGTTCTCTTTCAATTAAGAATTTACCCTCAAATTTTTGAGTAACTATCCTAATTTTTATCCAACCTAATGAAATTCTTTTGACACTCACTTCTACTTGTTCGTCTTCACGGCTCAGATTTTCATGTAAGTGTTGATAAATAATATCAGGTGTTAAGTTTATATTCTCTATCATGATGCCTCGTTTTGCCTTGCTAGAAAAAAGGTGTGTAAAATTTTTACTGCTGCTATAAATTTTTCACTATCTTCTTCATCACCTAATTTATCAGAATATCTTAATTCATCATTATCCCACATTGATGATACTAATTTCCATGCAGCTTTATAAATACCACTTCTATCTAATTGTATACTTTTTTCAATATATTTTAACTCATTGAGTAAGTTTGTTAAATTATGCAACCTAGCGCCTTGTATTTTCTGGAAAACGGTTGTTTCTTTAAAGTGGTTTTTCCCTTGTTCATAACATATTAGAGATTTTAACGCACATTCAACTGCATAACCACCTAGATAAATAGCACCCGTCCAACGTTTTTGTTCATGCAATTTTAAAGCATCTTCGAGACGACGACGAGAAGCACCTAGTTGGCACTGTCTATGATAAGTATCCATTAAAATACCTTACAATGTAAAATAGTCAAATAATCTCAGTATTTTAACAAAAAATCTAGCATTACTTATGTATTTGAAATATAAGCTTCAGAATATTTTACTCAAAAGTAGAGAATCTCAATAGTATTTGCTGATAAAATTGACTATATCATTATACTAAATACTGGTGATGATTGCTGAAGTGTTATCAACATCTACCAAAAGTTATGATAAAGATGAAAAGTTTGCAGCTTATCGAACTATTCCTGATTTTCAAGAATATATTTTAATTGACCAATATACAATGCACGTTGAACAATATTCCAAAACTGATCATAACAAATGGATTTTTTCGGAATATTCAGATAGTCATGATTCTTTAAATTTAGCTGCTATTTCTTGTCAAATTTTGCTGGAAGATATCTATGATAAGGTAGATTTTGAAGTAAAAGAATGAATTTCTTACAGACTTTGAACAGGCAAGATGCCTGTCCCACAAAAGTTTTATTTACACTTTAATAAACCAACGTTTCTGATACATCAAAACAGCAACACCATACCAAAATAACAGGGTAACAAATGCAAACAAAAATGAGCCGTTGAAATTTCCTGCCCAAGATGCAAAGATATTTTGGTAAATCCAATTATAGATACTAACGGCAGTTTCACCTGTACCGATTTGGGTTTTGGCAGTGATTTTAATCAGGAATACAGAAGCCACAAAAAGAGCGATCGCATTTAATCCCATGATCTCAAAAGGCTTACTCCAGCGTTTAATTAACCTCACTTCTATCAATTCATAACAAGCTGCTAATAACATTAACGCCCAACCAGTGGTAAATAAAACATAGGAACTCGTCCAAATTTTCTTATTAATGGGAAATGACACATCCCAAATAATTGCAATTACCAAACAACACAAACCAAACAATACTAAATCCATGCTAGTTTGTGAAGTAGCTTGTTTTTTATCTTTAATCCATTGTCCAGTAAAATAACCGGCTAAAACGCTAACTATTGCCGGAATAGTGCTGAAAAGTCCTTCTGGATCTCCCAGGAAATTAAACCCATCACCTTTATATAAATGTGCCTTGGGAATAATTAATCTGTCAATAAATGCGCCAAAATTACCTTCTCTCGTTAGCACTCCTGCACCATAATCAGGAACAGGAATATACATCATTGTCAACCAATAAGCAATTAGTAATCCTCCTGCTACTAACCATTGACTTTTGCGAGGTAATTTTAAAACTATTAAAGATGCAAAAAGATAAGTTAAAGCAATTCGTTGCAATACTCCCATCAAGCGGATACTACTTAAATCAAAAGTCCAAACACCTTGATTCCAAAAACCATTTAATACTAAACCCAATATAAACAGAATCGCAGTGCGGCGCAGGATGCGTAAGTAAACTGCTTTGGTGGGCTTGTTCTGGGCGGTATATTTTGCTAAAGAAAAGGTCATTGCTACACCGACAATGAATAAAAAGCAGGGAAATATTAAATCAGTAGGTGTACAACCGTGCCATTGGGCATGACTGAGGGGACGATAAACATCATCTGCGACTCCTGCCATATTAGCAAGAATCATCGCTGCAATGGTGATACCACGAAACACATCAAGTGAACTCAGACGCATAGGCGGAATAATCTATTTGAGAGTCTAACGGGTACTTTTTTCTTCTAGAAACTTCCCAATGTCACCATCAAATAAGTCAATGATGGTACTAACAACCACTTTAATTTTGAGGGGATTATTTCCATAGAGATAGCATAGTTCATATTTTTGTTCATCAGTTCCCAATAATTGTTTTGATTGGATTAGGGAAAAAGCTATTTCTGATGAACCCAATAATCCCAAAGAACGTACTGATAATGTCCACTTCTCCATAAAACCAACTTCAGCAGGTTTGGATTGACTTGTGAAAATGAGACAGCTTTGATGGTGTGTTTCCGCAATTATTTGGGTTAGTTGAGTATATTTTATATAATTAACATCTGAAGCCGGGTCAAGATTATCCAAGATAATCAGACAACGACGAGTACGCAAATAATGGATAACTCGATTAATGTCGGATTTGCTTTCTTTGTGATTAGAGACAAAAGATAGCAAGTCAGTGATCATACTCTCAAAAGATGGAACAGTAGGCACTGAACGCCAAAAAACGCAATCAAACTCACCCCCAATCTGTTTTGCTAGTTGAGTAGCTAAAGCTGTTTTACCAATTCCACTGATACCGAACAATCCTACCAACCGACAGCTATCTTGGATAATCCATGATTCTAACTGTATCAGTTCTTCCCTACGTCCGTAAAATGGTGAAATATCAATTGCTGTTCCCCAGTCTTGGAATTTATTGAAATTGTTTTTTTTTTGCGTATTTGTCCGGATTGCGGGGGGGGGGTAGATATTACTTCATCGCTGCTAGTGGTAATTTCTTGCCAATCTAGATTTAATTTGCGACATAGTTCTTCAACGGTTCTATAGTTAACAGGTTTACCAGTTAAGAAATTACTAACTGTAGCTAAGGATAATCCGGTATCATCAGCTAAGGCTCTTTGGTTAGCATATCCACTGCGTGTAACAGCCACCCTAACCTTGTCAATACAGTCATAACGAAGGCATAGTGATCTTGGCATTGATTTCTGTTAAGTGGTTATTCCCATGATGAAAGCGTACAGATGATGGTTCATTTTTACGCTTAAACCCGCCTATTTTAGGTAATTTATGACTTTAATTTTTAATTTCTTTTAGTCTAAATTCCCGTTACTGTATTTAATTTTAGGATATTTTGGCTGGTGTTGAGCGATCGCCTCTTTTATTTTTCCGAAGTTTTCTGTTGTGAAGGGGGGAAACCGGAATCTAATCCCCTCCCTTTTGCAATTATCGTGTACACACAAGTCAAATTACCCCCCTTAATCCTTACGAAGGGGGGAAACAAGAAAATCCAGTTCCCTCCCCTTTGCAAGGGGAGGGTTAGGGTGGGGTGAAAAAGATTGTAGAGACCGCCCGCTACTCATCCCCAGCATAAAATTACATTGAGGCTGGGGACTTTCGCGTATTGTTAAAAAACTTAATATATGTGCAATCAAAGTCAGTACAAAGTCAGTAATAGTCAGTACGGAACTTAGTCATTTATAGTATATACTCAAAAAAGCAACTATATACAGGGTCATATTTATGACAGCACCAAACACGGATAACTTGGTTTCGAGTCTTATTGGCTCAGGTGTTGAGGTTACGAATGCTGAATATACTGGAGATAGCCGCGCCGCAGGCATCTTTAATGATCCCTCTCTGGGAATTGGTATTGATTCAGGAATCATCCTCAGCACTGGTGACGTCGCCAATATTTATGGTCCCAATAATAGCGACTCCACTGGCACTGCATTCGCTACTGATGGGGATACTGATTTAAATGGGTTGGTTTCTCCTAGCGCAACTAGAGATGCGGCGGTTTTGGAATTTGACTTTACTCCGACGGAGAGTTTTATCAGTTTCCAGTATGTGTTTGCCTCTGAAGAGTATAACGAATATGTCAACTCTAGTTTCAACGATGTTTTTGGCTTCTTTATAACCGATTCTCAGGGTAATAAGCAAAATATTGCGGTTATCCCCGGTACAAACACCCCGATCGCCATCAATAACGTTAATCTGGGAAGCAATTCTGGGTATTACCGCAACAACGACCCAAGTGACTATGGTTTTGGGAATACGCCCTTTAATATAGGATTCGATGGGTTAACTACGCCTTTAACAGCGGTTGCAAGTGTAACACCAGGTCAAACCTATCATTTTAAGTTAGCGATCGCTGATAATAGTGACAGTGTTTATGACTCTGCGGTATTCATTAAGAATGGCGGTTTTATTTCTACGCCTTTGGTGTCTGTTAATGATGCTGCCAATACATATCAAGAAACACCAATAACGATTAATGTCTTGGGTAACGATATTGTTCCTAGTGGTGAAACGCCGAGCATTTCTAATTTCCAACAAGTAAGTGATAACGGCGGGTCTGTCACACTTTCAGACAACGGAACGCCAGACAACCTAGCCGATGACCAGTTAGTTTATACGCCGCCAACAGGGTTCTCTGGGGTTGATCAATTTGAATATACCCTAGCTGATAGTCAAGGCAATACCAGCATAGCCCAGGTTTCCATTCAAGTCCAGCCTACTTACCAACAATATACCTTTACCTATACCTATGGTAATGGAGATAGCTATTCTGGTTATGGCTATGCTGCACAGGGAACCTATACGGTTGGTCAAGTATTGGATGGTTACACCAATGAAACAGGCAACCCCGGCTATTACACCATTGATTCTGTTGACAATGCTGGCACTGGCAACAACAACTACGTCTATGTCACCAGCTACACCGATGGGGATACTGGTTATGGTACAACAAATAGTATTAGCTTGTGGGGCTACTCTGGTTTAGGCTCTGAATATGGCTATGCCTACAATGCCAACTATTCAGGAGACACTCTTTTCAACAGCTATTACGAAGCAGATTTGCCTGCCGTCCTGCAAGTGCGACTGAATCTGCTGGCAGATAACGATGGAATAGCTGGTGAAATAATCAGCAATGACCAAGTAGGACTAAATCGTTCCTTCTTTGTGGAAATACAAGTAGGAGACCTGCGTGGAAATGCGGCTGGAGTTAACGGTTTAGGACTTAACTTAGCTTGGGATGGGCTGATTCTGGAATCTATTGATACGCCCTTTGACCCCACCAACATTATCACCGCCAATTTCCCCCTATTACAGGATGGAACTGTAGACAATAGCAGTGGTTTGATTAACAACCTCAGTGGCGGTTCTCTCCCCGCTTTTGAACTGGGTCAAGCTATAGGAGTGAATCAGTTAGAACGCTTTGCTCTTCTGCGCTTCCAAACAGAAAATTCCACCGGGACTTACTATTTCACAACCACAGTAGATAATGCTGCTTTAGCGGATGACAATCCCTACTACTCTCTAGATGTGGAAACATCCCAACCAATTTTCATAGGTTCAGTTTACAACCAATATAACTTTACCTATAACTACGGTAATCTCGATAATCTCGATAGTTATACGGGTTATGTTTATGCTGTGGAGGGTACTTATACACCAGGTCAAACCATTGGCAACATTGATAACGAAACGGGGAATTATGGCTATTACACCATTGGCTCCATTGCCTCCACTACTTTAGATAGTTCCTATAACAACCACGTCTATGTCACCAGCTACACCGATGGCGATACAGGTTTTGGAACAACAACTAATATCAGCGGTTATGGCTACTCTGGTTTAGGCTCTGAATATGGCTATGCCTATGACGCAAGTGGCAATAGTTCCGACCCCTACTTTAGCCCATACTACGAAGCTGATATTCTGGCTAATCAGAAATATAACTTCACCTATAGCTATGGTAATGGGGATAGTTACAGTGGTTATGGCTACGCAGCAGTAGGAACCTATACAGCAGGTCAAACCATTGGCGGCATTGCTAACGAAACCAATCTTTATCCTGGCGGTACAGGAGCGGTTGAAAACAATACTCTTGGTTCTAGTTGGGGTATGGATTCAGTCTACCACCTGTCCTATACCTTTACTAATGTATCCGATGCCCTAACCCTGAATTTTATAGGCTCTGGCCTACAGGAAATCACTGATGAAAGTTGGGGATTGGATAATGTCAAAGTGACTGCTGGTGGTTTCAATTACTCCAATGACTTTGAAAGCGATTCCGTAACTGGTTGGTCAAGCTCGACCCGTTCCACAACTCCTGTTGGTTCCCGCAATTTCCTCGGTGAATTTGGTAACGATACGGTGAGCCTAGCGCTCAATGATGTCGCTCTAAACGGTAGCGTCACCGTAGAGTTTGACTTGTTTATTATAAACAGTTGGGATGGGAATGGTACTACTTTTGGTGCCGGTCCAGACAAATTTACTGTCAATACTTCAGACGGTCAAACCTTATTAAATACGACCTTTGCTAATTATCCTGGTGAGCTTCAATCCTATCCTGGTGCGGGGCAGAGTGGCCAGTACACCATTGACTCGGTTGAGTTAGGCAATACTAACGCAGGCTATAACGGCTACGTCTATGTCACCAGCTACACAGATGGTGATACAGGTTTTGGTGCAGCAGGCTATCTTAGTAGCGGAACTGGCTACTATGGTTTAGGCTCTGAATACGGTTATGCCTATGACGCAAACGGCTATAGTTCCGACCCCTACTTCAGCCAATACTACGAAGCTGACATCCAGAACCAACTATTCAACTACACCTACACCTACGGTAATGGCGATAGTTATAGTGGTTATGGCTACGCAGCAGCAGGAACCTATACAGCAGGTCAAGTATTGGATGGTTATGCCAATGAGACAGGAAATACTGGCTACTATACCATTGACTCAGAGAGCGCTGGAACAACGGATAGTTCCTACAACAATCGTGTCTATGTGACTAGCTACACAGATGGTGATACTGGTTACGGTGAGACCACCAATCTCTATAGCTATGACGGCGGTTCTGGGCTAGGCTCAGAATACGGTTATGCTTACACAGCAGATGGGTATAGTTATGATTCCTACTTCAGCCCATACTCCGAAGCTGATCTTGTGATTCCAGATTTGGCTATTACTGATAATTCAGGCAATGCCAATGATTCTAGTATCAAATTCACAACAGAACTATCCAAGTTCCGTAAGGGCTACCAAGACAGCGATTATGTCCGCCCCAATTATGCTGATACCACCAAATACTTTGACATCACCAATACGGGGACAGGTGTTCTGGTAGTTTCGGATATTCAGATTAATGTCAGCGGGGTTACTGTGAATCTGGATTTGTCAGGGGATAAAGACCTGTTCCTGAATGCGGGTTCGAGCCAACGGGTTAACTTGACCTATGATCCTTTGGTGGCTGGGGAAAACTTTGATCTTACTAATGGTCTGGTATTGTTTACCAACATTCCTAATTGGTCTCAGTACGAGGTCGCCTTGTCCGGTAAATCCACCTTTAACTCAGACATCAACTATGATGGCAAAGTTAATACTGGTGATTTAGGTTCACTGAACCAAGCAAAAAAGAACTTTGATAACGGAATTTTTGATGCCACTGCTGATATCACTGGTGATGGTTTTATTAATACCCTTGATGCAAGTGCTTTGACTGCTGACATCAAACTGAAATTGTCAGTTTAAGTTCTCGGTGTCTACTTAGGGACTTCCAATTAAAAAAATACCCAAAAATTTCTTGTGGTGCGGGCATCTTGCCCGCTAACCATCAAGGACGGGCAGGATGCCCATCCCACAAAATTGGGTAATTTATTTTTTGGTGTTCCCTTAGAGGGTGTTTGAAAAGTCCCTCATGGTGTATCAAATATTTTCAGATCCCCCTAAATCCCCCTTAAAAAGGGGGACTTTGACTCTAGTTCCCCCCTTGCTAAGGGGGGTTAGGGGGGATCTGTAAGTGCCTAAAATCACAACCTAAAACTTTTCAAACAACCTCTTAACTCCTGAAATTATTCCCTGCCTATTAGACTATCTCCGAAAATTAAATGGGCGTGGTTTGAAACCATTGTAAAGACGTTCCATGGAACGTCTCTACAATCTTTACCGGAGATGTCTATTACTTAGGGCTTGCTCGATAAACCGAAAACCTCAATAAATTAAGGTGTCTTCAGTCCGCAGAGTGTCAAGACACCGTTGTGTACAGTTATTGTCAGAATTCATTTAGACAAGTCGAAGAAAATATTATGGCATTCAGTATTAAAATCCAACTATTTGCTGATAATGACGGTCTTATCAGCGATGCTGTTGATAGCGTTATGGCTGGAAACAGTTTTTATGCACAAATTTTAGTTGGTGACTTCCGTAGTGATGCAGTCGGATTAATTGGTTTTTTGTCTTCCATACAATGGAATCCAAATATTCTACAATCTTTGGATGATCCTTTTAACCCTGATGAAGTTATTACCTCAAACTTTCCCGCCGTTTTTGGTGGTACTTTAGATAACACTGTTGGGCGGATTGGCGATTTAGAAGCGGGGGCTTTACCTGCATTTGATTTCGGTCAAGCAATAGGTGTTGATAAACTAGAACCCTTTGCTACTCTTCACTTTTTAGCCGAAGCAGATGTTACCGCTTCAGATTTTGTCCTGATTCCTAATCTATCGGGCTTGGCTTTTACCGATGATTATGTAAATAATGCACCCCTGATTCCCACCCCAGGGGCTTTTTTAGAAAATAGTAATAATATTATTCTCACTGTTTCTGACCCTAATCCACAAGATACTGTAACCTTTGCTATTACAGGGGGAGCGGATCAATCTTTATTTACTCTTGATCCCACAACGGGTCAACTCACGTTTAATAGTATTCCTGATTTTGAAAATCCCATTGATAGTAATCAAGATAATATTTATGAGGTGCAGATTACAGCCCACGATAATTTTGGGGAACCGGCAACGACTACTCTGAGGGGTTTAACTGTCTCTGCACTGAATATACAAGTTACCAATGTTAACGAAACCCCAACAAATCTAACCCTTAGCAATACCAATATTAACGAAAATGTCGCCCCTCTGACTGTAGTTGAAGATTTCAGCACCACAGATCCTGATGCGGGTAATACTTTCACCTATACTCTGATAAGTGGTGTGGGAGACACTGATAATAATCTCTTTACTATTAGTAGTAATCAACTGAAAATTAATGCTTCTCCCGATTTTGAAACTAAGAGTAGTTACAGCATCCTTGTCAAAACCACAGACCAAGGGGGGTTAAGTTACGAAAAACAATTAACTATTGGGGTCAATGATCTTAACGAAGCCCCAACAAGTCTAACCCTTAGCAATAACAGTGTTAACGAAAATGTCGCCCCTCTGACTGTAATTGGAAACTTCAGCACGACGGATGTTGATGCGGGTAATACGTTCACCTATACTCTGATAAGTGGTGCGGGAGACACTGATAATAATCTCTTTACTATTAGTAGTAATCAACTGAAAATTAATGCTTCTCCCGATTTTGAAACTAAGAGTAGTTACAGCATCCTTGTCAAAACCACAGACCAAGGGGGGTTAAGTTACGAAAAACAATTAACTATTGGGGTCAATGATCTTAACGAAGCCCCAACAAGTCTAACCCTTAGCAATAACAGTATTAACGAAAATGTTGCTCTTCTCACTGTAATCGGAGATTTCAGCGCCACAGATCCTGATGCAGGTAACACATTATTTACCTATAGCCTGGTAAACGGTGCAGGAGACACGGATAATAATGTCTTTACCATTAGTAGCAATCAACTAAAAATTAATGCTTCTCCCGATTTTGAAACTAAGAATAGTTACAACATCCGTGTCCAAACCACAGACCAAGGAGGGTTAAGTTATGAAAAACAATTAACTATTGGTGTTAATAATGTTAACGAAACCCCAACAAATCTCATCCTTAGTAATACCAGTGTTAACGAAAATGTTGCCCTTCTGACTGTAATCGGAGATTTCAGTACCACGGATATTGATACGGGTAATACCTTCAGTTATAGCCTGGTAAACGGTGCAGGAGACACGGATAATAATGTCTTTACCATTAGTAGCAATCAACTAAAAATTAATGCTTCTCCCGATTTTGAAACTAAGAATAGTTACAGCATCCGTGTCAAAACCACAGACCAAGGGGGGTTAAGTCATGAAAAACAATTAACTATTGGTGTTAATGATCTCAATGAAATTATTGGTAATCCTTCAATTAACAATGGACGTAACCCAATTGTAGGAACTGCTGTTTCTGACTACATTATAGGCGGTCCAGGGGCAAAAACCATTACCGGAGGTGCGGGTAATGATTTGTTCGTATTTACCGATCTTCGAGATGTGGGACAACGGATTACGGATTTTACTGTGGGAGCAGACAAAATTGTTCTTACTAAATTAATCAGTAGTATAAGTTATAATGGCACTAATCCTATTGCGGATCAATACATCAGATTTGTAGCGGGAACAGGTAGTAATACTGGTAGTACCTTTTTGCAAATTGATCGGGATGGGATTTCCGGTAGTGCCATATTTAAGAACTTCCTTCAGATTGACAACATCACTACCACCCAGTTAAATAACGTTGATAACTTTGTCTTTTAACATTTTCTATCAGGACCTCTATGTTGACTCAACTTAAAAACCCTCTGATCACCATCGGTATAACCTTGTCCACTGGTATCAGTTTCATGGCAATCTCTGCTCCTGCTTACTCTATCACCTTAGTTAATTTAAACACTTTTAACTCCATTGGAGATGTTAGTAGTAACAAAACAGTTATTTACTCAGGTTTATTGAATACGGTTATTACTGGTGGTGGTACTGATAGTTTAGAGGCATTTCTGAGTATTGATCCGAACAATTTTTCAAATGCTATTCCAGACAATCAATATGGTTCAGCCATTAAAAGTACCTTCACTAACATCAATTCTGGAGATGTGTTTAGCTTCAACTGGGATTTTACAAGCACAGATCAAGATCAAGCTTTTGTAACGATTGCCAATAATATTCAACCCTTAACTGGTAATAATGGTACTTATAACTATGCCTTCACTTCACCGGGAAGTTATAATGTTGGTATTGGGGTTGTTGACGTTAATGATTCAACAGGTCAATCAACTCTCACCCTAAGTAATGCTCAAATTCAGGCTGTTCCTTGGGAAACTGATACCCTACCAATATTAGGTAGTACAATTCTTTTTGGTATTGGTGTTTGGGCTAAACGTAAATACACTGACAATTCTAAATCTTGACACTCCCTAATTAATAATTTTAATATGTCTATCAAAGTTGGAGATACCGCGCCTAATTTTAGTCTACCTACCCAAAACGGCGAAAATGTTAGCTTGGCAGACTTTCGGGGTAAAAAATCCGTTGTTCTCTATTTTTATCCCAAGGATGATACACCAGGATGTACTATAGAATCTTGCGCTTTTCGAGATCAATATGCAGTATTTCAAGCCGCTGGCGCTGAAGTTATTGGTGTGAGTGGTGACTCTAGCGACTCTCATCAAAAGTTTGCAAATAAATACAATTTACCTTTTACACTTTTAAGTGATCAAGGTGATAAAGTCCGAAAACAATATGGTGCAACTACCGCTTTTGGTTTTATTCCCGGCCGAGTCACCTATGTGATTGACAAAAATGGTGTGGTTCAGTATGTACTTGATTCCATGTTGAACTTTAAAGGCCACGTTGAAGAAGCATTGAAAACCCTGCAACAACTAGCAGCATAAATTAAGATCCCCGACTTCTCAGAGAAGTCGGGGATCTGACTCTCGATAATTAAACTCTAGATTTTTCTGCTACACCAACATGAGCAGATTTGCCATTTTTACCGTTGCCGTTACCGTTATTACGAGGTTGAATTACTCCATAACCGCCGTGATTACGTTCATAAATGACGTTAATCTCTCCACTTTCTGCATTATGAAACATATAAAAGTCATGTCCCACCAGTTGCAGTTGTTCTTGCGCTTCTGCCAATGTCATTGGTGGCATGGAGAAGTATTTGGTGCGAACAACCTCTTGGGGTAATTCAGCGGTGCGATCGCCTATTAAATCCGCTGCAACTGTTTCGGGCGCTACTACTTCGTTAGTTGATATAGGTTGAGTTTTATGATCCTGCCTTTTTTCCTTATATTTCCGTAATTGCCGAGCAATTTTGTCGGCAACTAGGTCAATACTTGCATATAAGCTTTCGCTGCTTTCCTCCGCACGGATAACACTACCATTAGCATAAATAGTTACTTCTGCCGCTTGCTTCGTACTTATTCGGGGATTGCGAGCTACGCTTAAATGGACATCCACTTGATTGGTGATGTTCTGGAAGTGACTAACTGCCTTTTCAATCTTTTGATGCACATATTCACGAATTGCATCAGTGATTTCAATATTTTTACCGTGGATGACAAGCTTCATGTAAACTCTCCCGCTCAATATTATATGTGATGTTTTCAGTTAGGAATAGAAATTGCGGTAAGGCCTATCACTGCCACCAGCATAAATCGCCACCTATCCCTAAGACATTGCCTTTTAGCATTTTTAACACTTCTTACATCTTCATGTTTGCGCTATTTATCGTCTTGTTTCCAACTGTTTACCAAGGAATTGGCTGTTTGAAGCAAAACTATTGAATTAGGCCTTTTGAGATATATTTCTTTTAAACGCCTACTTCTATGGAACTTTACCAAAATAGGAGTGCTTGCCGTTCTATAAAACTTACCCAAAATTACCAAAGTCTAGACACATCTGGACAGCGATAACCTTAGTGTTTACTTCCTGCTTCATCACGGTCTTAGAATGGCTTCTAAGAGGTTTTTCCGCTCCACAGGCAATCTCGGTAGAACTTACCGTTTCTGACCGTAGTTCCTAAAAGGAACCCTTTTCTTGTCCCCCAGTCTTGTTCACTATTGTATAGAGAATACAACCATTTTGGGAAATTTGATCCTGATTGATACAAATAAATTTTTAAGTTGCCATCAGTCAGTAAATTAGCTGGTATTGTCTTAGCTTAATGCTCTTCTCCCAACGCCCATTCAGGTTATATATTCAAACTAGCACCTTGTGGTTTATAAAATATATTTCCTTGACGTTCCTTTAAGATCCTTTGCATAGCTTGACATTTGTTCGTTATATTTTTGGGAAATAAGAGGTAAGTAGCTTGGCACAATTAAATATAAAACCTCTCTCCAAACCTGTCCCCTACCAGGGGAGAGGCTTTGACTCCCCCTTCCCTGGTAGGGAAGGGGGTTGGGGGGTTAGGTTTATATTATATTTTTACATTTTTTAACGCCCACTTACTTATCGGGTGTCTTCCCTCTTGCCTCTTTCTTGCTTATCACCTATTCACTGATGATTCCTAGCACTCAATTGAACCCGTACCGTTGTTTACTATATAATGTTGGCGTAATGCCTTATGAAACCGCTCATCAGTGGCAGCGATCGCTCGTTGCAGAACGCATTCACAATCCAGAACTAGATGATGTCTTAATTCTACTAGAACATCCCCCCGTCTACACCTTGGGGACAGCAGCAAATCCAGAATTTATTAAATTTAATCTTGACAAAAGTGATTATGATGTGCATCGCATTGAAAGAGGCGGCGAAGTTACCTATCATTGTCCCGGACAATTGGTAGGTTATCCCATTTTAAACTTACGTCATTACCGTCAAGACTTGCATTGGTACTTGCGTCAACTTGAGGAAGTATTAATTCGCGTTTTAGCAAATTACGACTTGAAAGGAGAACGGATTCCTGGTTTTACCGGAGTTTGGCTAGAAGGATACAAAATTGCTGCCATCGGCATAAAAGTGAGTAAATGGATTACCATGCACGGTTTTTCCTTAAATGTTTGTCCAGACATGACAGGATTTAAACAAATTATCCCCTGTGGTATTATTGATAAACCAGTCAGCAGTTTAGCCAAATGGATTCCTGACATTACCTGTAACCAAGTCCGTCCTTTTGTCAATCAATGTTTTGCAGAAGTATTTGGTGTGGAATTTGAGGTTGATAAATCTCCGACTAGCTACAAAAATCTTTACAATAAAAAAGAATAGCAATCATACATAATACAAATTAAAAATCATGGGAATATTCGGATTTGGCAAAAAGTCAGCCCTACCTACACCTGAGCAAGCCTTACCAGGACGCGCAGAAGTAATGCGAGTATCAGTACAACATTATGTTAATAAAAATCGTCTTCAAGCACCTTTTCCCCAAGGCTTAGAAACCGCCATGTTTGGTTTAGGCTGTTTTTGGGGAGCAGAACGCAAATTTTGGCAACAAGAAGGAGTTTACACCACTGCGGTAGGATATGCGGCTGGTTACACACCCAACCCCACCTATCAAGAAGTCTGTAGTGGCATGACCGGTCACAATGAAGTAGTATTAGTAGTGTTTGACCCCAAAATCATTACTTATTCCCAACTGTTGAAAGTGTTCTGGGAAAGTCACAACCCCACCCAAGGAATGCGTCAAGGTAATGATGCTGGTACTCAATACCGTTCAGGAATTTACGTTTATTCACAAGAGCAAAAAGAACTAGCAGTAACATCACAGAACGCTTATCAACCAGCCCTCAGCAGTGCCGGGTATGGCAAAATTACCACAGAAATTTTAGATGCACCAGAATTTTATTATGCTGAAGAATACCATCAGCAATATTTAGCTAAAAACCCCGGTGGTTATTGTGGTTTAGGTGGTACTAACGTAGCTTGTCCCGTAGGTATTCCTGAAGCACAAGTTAGTTAGAACCCCAGAAATCAAAATCATATCGTAGGTTGGGTTGACGCAAGGAAACCCAACAAAATCCTCGATCATCTTGGATTTTGTTATGTCAAAAACACTAGAATTCACATTTTTGATTAATTTAAATACTATGTCCTTACTCAAAACCTCGCTTACAGGCTTAAAAGCAGACTCATTCCGTCATCCTCTGGACTTGGAAGCCACCAAAACTCTCAAACAAATTCCCGGTTTAGATATGATGGTGCGAAATTTGCTCGGTCCCATGGCCGAACAGGTTTTCTATGTGGAAAATATCGCTTCTAGTATTTTGGTAGGAGAAAAACAACTTCCTGATTTACACAAGTTACTATTAGAAGCTTGTCAAATTCTGGATATTGATCCACCTCAGTTATATGTGCGTCAACATCCAGCCCCTAACGCTTACACCTTTGCCATGCGAGGTAAACAGCCTTTTGTGGTTATTCATACATCCTTGATTGAAATCCTCACCCCTGAAGAGATACAGGCTGTAATTGCCCATGAATTAGGTCATCTTAAATGTGATCATAGCGTGTATTTAACACCTGTGAATTTATTGATTTTAGCTGCTGCCATTGTCCCAAATGTCGGTGCTGTTTTGGCTCAAGCTATTCAGTCACAATTATTAGAATGGGTCCGCTGTGCTGAGTTTACCTGCGATCGCGCCGCTTTGTTAGCTACCCAAAATCCGAAAGTTGTCATGTCAGTATTAATGAAGTTAGCCGGCGGTTCTCCCAGTTTAGCCCCCCAACTCAATTTAGATGCCTTTGTTGACCAAGCTCGTGCCTATGATGACATTAGTAAAACGGAATTGGGAGAAATGGTCAAATCCGCCCGCACAGCCCAATTAAGTCATCCTGTCCCCGTATTACGAGCGAAGGAAATTGACCGTTGGGCAGGTAGTCAAGAGTACCAAAAATTAGTGCAAAATCACGGCATTAATCACAAAAGTGAAACTATATCTCAAGGTGGATGGAGGAATTGGTAGATTTTGCTAGAGTCAATCAAGATATGAATTCTTTATCAGCGATTAATTTATTTGGATATGAACAACTAGCAAAAGAGCATCTTTCCCAGATGGCTTTTGATTATTACAGCAGTGGTGCATGGGATGAAGTGACCTTGCGGGATAATCTCGCTGCTTTTACAAGAGTGAAACTTCGTCCGAAAATGTTAGTTGATGTTAGTAACATTAACCTCACTACCCAGGTTTTAGGGGAATCTTTGCAATTACCCCTATTAATCGCACCCATGGCTTTTCAATGTCTGGCTGATCCAGAAGGAGAAATTGCTACAGCCTTAGCTGCGGCTGATGCAGGTGTGGGCATGGTGTTGAGTACCCTTGCTACCAAGAGTTTAGAAGAAGTTGCCACAGTTGCCAATGGTTTGCAATGGTTTCAGCTTTACATCCATAAAGATCAGGGTTTAACTCAGGCTTTGGTGCAACGAGCATACACCGCAGGATACAAAGCAATTTGTCTGACTGTAGATGCGCCTATGTTGGGAAAAAGAGAACGAGATCAGCGCAATGAGTTCACTTTACCTCCTGGCTTGCATCCCGCTAATTTAACTAATATCTCTGGTTTGGACATTCCCCAAGCATCAGGAGAATCTGGTTTATTGACTTATTTTGCTCAACAAATTAACCCCGCAGTCACTTGGAAGGATTTGGAATGGTTACAATCTCTGAGTCCCCTACCTTTGGTAGTGAAAGGAATTTTACGGGCTGATGATGCTGTGCGGGCTGTAGAATATGGAGCGCAAGCAATTGTAGTTTCTAATCACGGTGGTAGACAATTAGATGGAGCGATCGCTTCTTTGGATGCTTTACCTGATATTATCGCCGCAGTAGACGGTAAAGCCGAAGTCCTATTGGATGGTGGTATCCGTCGGGGTACAGATATCCTCAAAGCCTTAGCTTACGGTGCTAAAGCCGTACTCATTGGCCGTCCGGTGTTATGGGGATTAGCGGTAGCTGGAAAAATTGGCGTATCTCACATCATTTCCTTACTACAAGATGAGTTAAATTTGGCAATGGCTCTGAGTGGTTGTGCCAGTTTGGGGGATATTGATTCTAGTTTGGTGAGCCAATTACCAAAAAATTTCTAAATTAAATCTAATTACCTCTTGCCAAACTAAAAAAAATAGGCTATACTTACAAAAGTGACACCCAAGGGCGGGTGGCGGAATTGGTAGACGCACCGCACTCAAAATGCGGCGGCCGTGAGGTCATAGGAGTTCGATTCTCCTCCTGCCCATTTAGAAAAATAAATTCGAGTCACAGATACGAAATAATGTCTGTGACTGGTTTCTCGTGAATATTTCTTTGCTTAATACAGCGGTTTCCGCTCTTATGATGTACAAAGGTGGTGGGGGCATCTTAGCCGCTAGATATGTACCTCATAGCACCGGGAAGTGCTGTATAATTCCGAAATTAAGTAGGGCTGGCTGAATAAAGCTATACTCAACACGGCTTATTCATTTGATTCTGTGGGTAGGGGTTTAGCAGTGCTAAACCCCTACAAATTTAGGTTTTTCATAATTTCCTAAAAGTCCATGTCCCAACCGTGTTTAGTATAAAGCCGTTTATTAAAAAGCGTTTCGTGGATTTTTAGAACAAAAAAATGCAAAGTTTTGGTTTATGGTGTCTCAAAACAGTTGCATTTTTCCTTGTCGGATCTAGGAAATTGAGGATATCCAGATAGGTGAAACAGTTAAGATTTCCCCACCCATGGCTTAAGCCACGCCTCGCTATCAGCAAACCTAACTAACCGCTTGACTCTTAGTATAGTAATATGAACTATACCTATAATTATAGTTATATCCGAGTCCTCGGAATTTGTCGCCGTTGACTACTAATCCTAGTAAATTGATGGGAGATGCTTTTAGCGTATGAACAAGTTGCTTTGCGATTGATTTATCTGTTTTATCAATTCTTACAACTAGCATCACACCATCAGTATGAACTGCTACCAATCTAGCATCTACTAATCCTGACAAAGGAGGAGTATCATAAATCACTAAATCAAAATTATCGGTGAAATAGTCCATTAGTTGACTCATTTTATCTGATGAGAGCAACCGGGCAGGATCGGGTGGTACAGGACCTGCGGTAATCACAGATAAATCATCAAATCCAGGCACTTTTTGAATTACTTGCTCTACATCTATATCTGAAGAAATTAAACTAGTTATTCCCCACAGATTATTTAATTTTGATATTTTGTGAACCTTGGGTTTGCGGAGGTCACAATCTACAAGTAATACTTTTTTCCCCATGACCGCGGCTGTTTTTGCCAAGCTAAATGCCACCGTACTTTTACCATCTCCGGGGACAGCAGAGGAAACAACTAAAGACTTAATTGGTCGATCAGAATTAAGCAGTTGAATATTACTATATAAAACTTGCAAGGATTCCCAAAATGATCCCTGTCCATAATAATAGCTGGATCGGGAAGGACGACGAGGAGAAGTGTTAGATTCATCACTTACCATAAGAGGGTCTACAACTACTTCTGGTTCTTGATCTTTTCCTCTCTTTCTCAGGTTGAAAGATCGACTCCCAACTAAGTTTTTATTAAAGGGAAGAGATCCTAATAAAGGCACTCCCATCTTATCCTGGACATTTTCAATACTGTGATAGGTATCATCAGTCTGTTCTCTGAGAAAAGCAGCACCTATGCCCAACAAAGAACTAGCCACAAATCCCAATAGTAAACTCCGGGGAACATTTGGGGAAATTGGATATCTTGGTAGAGTAAATGCTTGGATTAATTCCCAAGGTAGTTCTGTTTGTGCTACGTCTATTTGTAATTGTTCACGTTTAGCTAAAAACCTCGTCAAACTCTCATTTGCTAGTTGTAAATTCAGTTGAATGTCAGTGTATTGTCTAGAGAGAATTGGTAGTTGTTTTAATTCGCTTTGTAATTGTTGTTCTGCTTGTGTCAGTTGTTGATTATCTACTTCTACTTTCCGAACGAGAACAGCCGCTTGAGCTATTCTAGTGTTCAAAATTCGTTTTGCTTCTGCATTGATAATAGGTAAGAGATTGTTTCTTTTCTCTTGTAAGGTTTGAATAACTGGGTTATCAGTTTGAAATCGAGCTAATTCTCCAGATATTTGAGTATCTAATTGGCGCTGTTGGGCAATTAACTGTTGGTAAAGAGGAGCATCATTGAGAATGGCCAATTGTTCTTCTGGTGTCTGCAATCTCAGATAATTATTTTTAGCAGCGGCTAACTGTTGATTTACAGATAGTCGTTGTTGTGCAAAAGATTGGAGTTTTCCAGTAATTATTCCAGATTGGCTTTCTGGACTAATAAAATTGTATTTTTGGCGAAATATTTGCATTTCTTTTTGCAACTGTGTCACCCGATTTTGGATATTGGGTAGTTGTTGATTCACAAATTTAACGCCTTGACTTAGTTTGGTTTGCCGCTTGTCTAGGCTGTATTTTAAATAGAATTGAGAAAATGTATTCAAGACGAACTGAATTTCTTGAGGATTATTACTTTGATAGCTGATTTCGATGATTTTTGTTGTTCCAACACGACGAATATTTAAACTTGAAACAAGGGAATTATAGGTAATTTCAGGATATGATTGTTGCAATGTTTTAATAATTGGTTCTAGCAGTTCTGAACTTTTGAGAACTTGAATTTGACTTTCGTAATCTAGTCCAGGTTTAGAAAAAGTAGATTCTACCTCCAGGTTTATTTTCCCTACTTGATCATCATTATTAACAGGTTCAACTAAGATTTGAAAGTTTCCTTGATATATAGGTTCTTGATTCAGTGTTGAATAAGTAACACCAGTCATACCAGCAGAAATAACCGCTACAATGATAATTGCTCGGCGTTGTAAAAGTTCAAAAAAGCTCTTAAAACTTAGACCATCAGACTGTTCCTGTTCAGCAAACTGAGAAAATGTAGAATCTGGAAATGATCCAGATGTAGGAATGATGCTATTGATAGAATTGGTCTGGTTTGTAATTTGCTTATTAAGCATTGATTTCTATTGTGTAAGTGGTAAGGGAATGATATATAAACGTTTTTACTATTGTGAAGAAATTGCTATTTGTTAATTCAACAACTCAATTAAGCTGGAAGATATACTTAAATGGAATTTGTCATAAACCAAACCTTGGTATAATTTTCATGCCTGAGATTTTGTATAAACTTAGAGATAATTAGGTCATGCCACTATTTTAAGCTTCTGGAATACCAAAAACAATGTATTTGCACATTATACTCTTACTCATCCAGTATTTGTATATATTGCCAAAACAGACAGTATTTTTTTATATACTAATTTTTGCAACTATTCATTTTTGGTGGTGGGAGATGCAATATCTTCCCATTCTGTCCTTTTTTTGATTGGTTGAGCCGGATTTCCTGAGTAGATGATATTAGCTTCTAAGGATCTTCCTGTGACACTACCTAATGCTAAAACTGCTCCCCTACCAATGGTGACACCAGGACCGATAACTGATTTAGCTGCTATCCAACTGCTTTCTTGAATATGAATGGGGGCAGGAATCAGTTTAAAATTGGGATGATTCCAGTCATGATTACCAGTACAAAGATAAACGCCCTGGGATAAACACACATGATTTTCGATGACTACGGTTGCTAGATTGTCAATCCAGGTATTTTCTCCAATCCAAACATGATTACCAATGGTCAAGCGCCAGGGAAACTTAATGCGGACTCCAGGCTTGATATTCACACCTTTGCCGATACTAGCTCCAAAAAGCCTCAGTATCGAAACTTTTATAGATGAGATAGGTAGCCAATAACTTTCAACTAATGGTGAACCGATGAAGTACCATAAAAGTTGTTGACTATATGTCGCTCCGGGTGTGTAGCTGCCGACTGTGTAATTGTCTAAACGCATAAAATGGGGGGCGAAAACGTGGGTTAAAGCTGGCTCCTGTCCGACCTGAGACAATCCACAACAGGGAACGTCCACTATCACGAACAATGCGAAGTATAGATTCTCTAGCTTGTTGAGTGGGAATAGAGATAGGAGTAAAAGTAATACCTTGACTTCCTAAAACTAAGGTAGCAATAGTTTTAGCTCTGGGCAGATGAAAATCAGAGGTAATTAAGTAAATATGTTGAATATGGCGCTGTTGGAAATCTTTAACGAGCGTAGTAAAATTAGTAACAGTGTCAACAGCACGGTAGTCAAGGTGAATGCGATAAGTGGGAATAGCTACAGCTTGGAAAATGGAAAAAGCTTGGGCTGGGGGAGCGCCACTAGAGATCCAAATATCTAAATTGGGATGGTTTTGACCAAATTCTGCGGTAAATTTTTCCCGGTCTGAACCACCACCAAGGGTAAAGATAACTTGGGGATAGGGGGCTTGGTAGGAAGCGATCGCTATTCGGATGGGTATAATACTTAGAAATATCATGATCAAGCCTGTGGAGGCAAAAACTACATACTTTGCAATTTTGCAATGCAACAATTTCATTAGAGATATTACTTAAAGTTTCAATTTCTCTGCTTCAATTATATGTATGCTGAGGAGAATTTCTGCCAATACTCGCTGAAATGTATAATACCAACCATGCCAACCGTCAAGAATACCACCTTTGATAATCAGACAATAGACTAAAATTATTAAAGGTGCTAAAACTTTCTTTTTGCGGATGCGATCGCTGATTAATTTAGATTTCTGTTATGATCTTATTTTGGCGATTCCTAGGTCGCGCTATCTCTATTCCTTCGGAACGCTATGCGAACGAGTCCCGTCAGGGATACGCTATCGCATTTCCCAAGAAAAACTTTAAAGCAAGTATCTAATTGGAAAGATTCATTCGCTCAACAATAAACCTCGACAGGGAAAATCTGATCAAATTATTGTGTCTACCACAATCTTTGGATTGAGTAGCTGTCGAAGGCAGAATCTACACTGAGAATTGGCATTTGGCTGGCTATGGACTGAGCTATGAGCATCCGATCAAAGGGATCTCGATGGTGGGGGGGAAGGCTACCTAAAGTCCAAATATGGGCTAATTCAAGAGGCAGCAATTGGATGTCATTAATCTGCTGCTGGACGGCTAACAGTTCGGATAAGGTCATATCAAAGCGGAGTTTACCCAACTGGAGTTTAATTTGCATTTCCCAGATGCTGGCTATACTCAGGAAAAGGATATTGCTTCGGTCTAAAATCAGGCTACTGGCTCTTGTAGAGAGTTTCTCTGGACAGATGCCGCACCAAATGAAAGAATGGGTATCTAGCAATAGATTCATTCTTCACCTAGCCAAAATTCATCCGGGAGGGGATTGTTAAAGTCTTCGCTCATCCATCCTTTGCCTTCTTGAAGTCCGAGAATCCGAGGTGGTTGGGGAATAATGTCTTTAATGTTTGGGTGGACATATTTTTGGGTAAGGAATTCAATGAAGTCTTCAATTTGCTGAAGCTGTTCGGGAGGAAGTGCTTGGATCTTGTTGAGTAGTATCTCTGGCTTAGGGATGATTTGGGTTGTCATATTACCGTCGGGGTTCATGTTTTTTATTTTTGGGTTCGCTCAATATCTATTTTCTCTGCTTCTATTATATGTATACTCAGCAATATTTCTGCCAATACTCTCTGAAATGTATAATACCATCCATGCCAACCGTCGAGAATACCGCCTTTGAGGATGAGACAATAGATGAAGATTATTAAAGGTGCGAGGATTTTGCGTTTACGAAGGCGATCGCCTATACTAAGTTCATGCTCTGGTGTTTCTAGAAGTTTTTTACTTTCAATTACCATATAACGATCTTGCGCCCATAACCAACGACTCAATGGTTTGCGATCGTCGTGGTGGATGTATGCTGATAGTTGACTGGATTTACCTTGTACAATCACTTTATGAGCGTGTCCATCATCTTGATAAATTGCTTTTTCTCTTTTATAAAGGACTTTGCGGGGTGGAAGCAAAGTACCACGTAAGGGTTTACCAAAAACACAGTATTTGAACCTGACACTATAACTATTTATATCTGACTCTATTGGCAAAGATGTAATTTCCCGAATTAAATCATCGGTTAATATATAATCTGCATCTAGAGATAGTACCCATTCTGATGTAATTTTTGACAGTCCATAATTGCATTGACTAGCGAAGGAATCAAATTTCCTAGAAAATACTTCTAATTGAGGGTAGGAAGACAAAATTTCTAATGTTGTATCTGTGCTATAACTGTCAATAACAATGATTTTACTTGCCCATTTAAGTTTTTCCAGGGTACGATTAATGTTATTTTCTTCGTTATAGGTAAGGATGAGGGGGGTAATTTGTTCTGATTCTGATATTGATAAAAAAAACATTGAAATAATTATCCTTTAAACTTAATCTCGAAGTTTCGTAAATTTTAATTTTTATTCTTAAAATATAACATATTTAAGAGTCTACTTTCTAACCATGTAGTACCAAAACTTACTATTGTAATAATTGTTATGTACAGAAATGTTATTAAATAATAATTATCAATACTTAGTTTCATAAATGCAGCAAATGCTGGACGAATTGGAGGACTATGAAGCAAGTAAAAAGAATAAGAAATATTACCCATAAATACAAAATAAATACTTACTATTTTAATTTTCATTATCAACAAAGAGATAATTGTTAAAATAGCGAATGCTACTACACCTATAATAGGATCTATAAAAATTTCTCTGAGCAACAAATTCGTTTGGAAATTTAGGAAGATTATGATTAACGTACCAGAAAAAATAACGCTATAAATATATTTATTTTTGAGAGAATTTAATTGCATATTTTTATTCATTAAGGTTGAATATGCAAGAGCCATTCCCAAACTAAACTCCATCAGACGATTAGGTGAAAGACCCAACATTAAGGTATAATGTTCAGGCAAGCTAATTGTAACTATTCTTGATATTAAACAAAACACTACACTTAAAATCAAAAAACGTACATTGCCAATTCTTTTAATTAAAAAGAATAAAAAAGGAAATAGTACATAAAATTGAATTATCAAACCAACATACCAAAAAGCATCAGGACCATACCAAAAATAATCTTTAAAAAAAACTCTTAGGCCTGTTATACTTAGTAATAGACCTATATTTAAAGGCATATCTTCATATTTACGCATAATAAACCCAGTTATCAAAAATACAATATGGGCAAGTATATACAATGGGTAAATTCTGAAAAACCTTTTAAAGAAGAACTTTTTCCAAGTAAAATTCTTCCAGTTAGTTAATAATCTATTATTAAAACTGGAAGATAAAATATCATTTTTCAGCATGGAAAATGTTAAGCCAAATCCACTTAAAATAATAAAAACACTTACTCCCGAATAACCAAATTTTGCTATATTTGACCTTACCGGAGACATAAGCTGGTCTATATGATACCAGCAAATCCAGATAATAGTTAATCCCTTAACTACATCGAGGAATTGATAGGGACGAATATTGGGATCGTATGTAGTATTTTGGCTACTCATTTTTACGCTTCTGACTAATTCTTTAGGATAAAATAAATGCTCAATTACCTCAACAGCAATCACAATATCAAAGTTGTCTCCTAGTTCGGAGTATGGTAAATCGTAAATGCTACCTTGAATAAAGTGACAATTGGGAAAACTTTGATTAGCCAATTTTACACCTGATTCAGATTCTTCAACACCAACAACCTCATAACCCTGTTGTGCTAGGAAATTGCTTAAACTACCATTACCACAACCAATATCTAAAATCCGAGGTTTTTGTTTATTGGGGGGGGTAGCATTTCTGACATTATTTCCATAAGTGGTTTTAGCAAATAACCATGATGATGTCCAGCTTGACTATCTTGATAAGAATATTCGTATTGGTTAGGTGTGTTAGTCATTTGTTTGAATAGATCATTTGGTAAGTTAGGTCTTTTACTGGAGATTCTAACCATTGATTAAAAATAGCGATCGCTGCTGGGATTTTTGCTATGATGGTTTATGTTTGTCTTTTATTCACATCTTTCTGATTATCCCATAATCCGCCAGGGAATTAATTCCCTGTCTAATAGCTCAAGTCTACTGAAGTAGACTAAAGATTAATTTTCAGTCCCCTGAAGTAAACTGGATTCTTGGTTTCGGTAACTTACAAGTCTTTTACTGGAGATTCTAACCATTGATTAAAAAGAGCGATCGCTGCTGGGATTTTTGCTACAATTACTTCTGTTTGCTTGGCTAGTTCTAATACTCTTTCTTTTCGCAGTTGCAGATTATAATTATGACGTGCTAAGTGTCTAAATTTGCGAGAATCATTTAATTGTAATAATAGTGAACCTTGCCATAAAGGAGGACGATTTTCTCCACCAATTTCTGCCATTTGTAACAATAGTTGTTCATGCCAATTTTCCGCTTTTGGCATACCTGCAGAAATGCTTTTTTCAGTTAATTTTATTTAGATCTCATCTAAATTGACTCCCAAAGCCCGCAATTTTTCAGCTAATTTGTCTGCCCGTTGTTTCTCCTGTTCTGCTCTTTCGGCAAAAGTAGGAATCCAATCACCATCTTGATTATACCAACGTAGCCACAAACCTTCTGTACCTTGATATTTTCCCGCCCAAACTCCTACTCCTAATTCCAACTCAGGAAACCAGAATTTTGGTTCTAACAGTTCCACTGCTTGATATTTTGTCCCAAATAGTTGAAATACTCGGAGACGATTTTCATATCTATCGAAAATAACATAATATGGCGATCGCAAATACTGTTCATAAGCCTGCCATTTTGTCGGCGGTTTATTCGCGCTTCTTAATGTTTGTCCTAAATCTTCTGCTTCCGTACCTGGTGATAATAATTCTACTATTAAAAATGGAAATAATCCTTCTTGCCAAATCACATAACTCCAGCGCATATCCTCCTGTTTTTCAGAAGCAGGCACTCCTAACACTAAAAACCAATCTGGTTTTTTATACCATGAATAATGGCGAGGATCATAGTATAAGTTTAAATCTGTACCAATGAACATTTCCTCCCTGGGATAAACGGGAGATTGACAGGTTTCCCGTAATAATTGCGGTTGAAAGTCATGAAATTCGTCTGGCAACCATGGCTTCTCTGGATTTTCACTAGGTAAGTCATACATGGTTGGCATGGTTTCCCATGGTGGACGGGGATGAATTGTGGAGTCTAATTCTTCATTAATATCCTCACTGGGTAAATCATACATGGTGGGCAGGTTTTTGTGCGGAGGTGCTTCACTTTGATACATGATGACTATCTCCTGTGTTTCATCTTAACAAGAAGTCGGGGATATAAAAATTATATCTTCATACACTGAAACCATTTTTAATGCTATTTTATCCCATGTATAATTATTCAATATAAACTGACGAGCGCGATAGCGAAGCGCGACCTAGGAATCGCCCATTTTTTTTAGCTGATTGAGGATGATCTAAGAAATTCTGAAAATTTAAACTTGAGGGTTACTAAATCTCCTCGGAATTAATCCCCATAGATTGAAGTTTTTCAGTTAATTTAGCAGCTTTTTGTTCAGCTTCCTCAGCCCTTTGACGTTCTTGTGCTACTAATTCACTTCCCCAAAGTAATAAATTTCCTGATTTATCCCACCAACGTAACCAAGAGGTTTCCATTTCCGCTTTTTTTCCGATCCATACACCTAGAAATAGGTTTAAGGATTCTAAATAAAATCGCTTATTTTCATCTGGGGATTGTTGTTCATATTTACCGTCTACTAAATGGTAAACACCTAATGTCCCTGTTTGGGGATGGAAAATTACATATACAGGAATTCTTAAAATTTGCTCATAAAAATACCATTTGCCATAAGGTTGTTTTATTATACATTCATTTTTGAAATATGAACCCACCCTAACCCTCTCTAAGAATTAGAGGAATTTGAAAAGTTAATTAGATTTTGATACACTGAAATCATTTTTAGGGCTATCCTATCCCATGTATAATTTTCTAATATAAACTGCCGGGCGCGATCGCCCATTTCTTGAGATTTTTGAGAATGATTCAGACAATGTTCAATCACGCTGGTAATTTCTACAATATCTAGTTCGGGAACGTAACCAACATCATTCTCCTGAATCATAGAAGCTAAAGCAACACCAGGAGTGACAATAGTAGTTAGACCTGCTGCCATTGCTTCGAGGACAACAACTCCAAAATTTTCAGAATGAGAAGTCAGAACAAATATATCAGATCCTTGTAGTAAAATATCTTTCATTTCACCTGTCACAAATCCAGGACGATGGGTGCAATGATCAAGTTGATTATTAATCAATATTTCACTGATTTCGGCTTCATAATCTGGAGAACCATTACCTGCTAAGATGAATGTAAACTCTTTACTCTTTACTTTACTCAGAGCCGGAATTAGATAATCTAATCCCTTTTTATAATGTAACCGTGACATAAATAAGATAATTGTTTGCTCTGGAGGTATGTTAAACATTTCCCGTAATTTTTGACGAGCTTGGGGAATATCTGCCGGAATTTGTAATCCTAATGGCATAATAACGGGTGGAACTCCTAACCCTAACAGTTCAACTTCTTGAACTTCTTTTGTGGAAGTTAGTTGTAAAATATGACTATGTTGAAGATTACTTTTTTCTATCAGTGATAAATATATCTTTTTTTTCAGTTGACTCTGTTGTAAAGACCATTCACACAGTAAACCATGTGGTTGATTAATATAAGGTACTTGCTTAAATCTAGCAATTATCATTGCTACAGTTGAGGCATAAGAAAATAAAGCATGAATATGTACTAAATCATATTCATGAATATGTTTCCATAGCCATTTGGTTAACTCCCAAGAAAAGGCAAATTCCCGAACAAAAGAGACTTGGGGAGAGAAGCGGGGAAAGAACCTAGTAGGAATTTCTTGATACTGAGTCAATTGACATAATGGAACATCTAGCAAATCAGTTCCGTTGTCATTAGTCGTTACTAATTCTACGTTAACTTTGGTATTTTTGAGAGATTGCAGCATTTCCAAGACGGCTTGGCTTGCTCCTCCACGGTGTGAACCGACGGAAGGAATGACATGAAGAATCTTCATGATTTAAATGAAAGCTTATGATTGTGGTAATACTGAGAGATTGAGGAATTATACTCTCGCTGTGCAAATTCAATCAAATAGTTACCGAGAACAAGATATAAGAAAACCGCAAGGAGTGAGAATGTCAAATTACCTAATAGATAGGCTTCTGATATACCACCAACTAACAAAGAAAGCAACCCAGCCATAACTACACTGCATTTTAGATAATAGTCTGGTCTAATTTTGGAGAGATGATCCAGCTTGAATATCATTTGTAAACTAGTCCAACCAAACATAAACATTGGTATCGCACCTACTAAACCCATGCTTCCCAAGACACCCAGCCATGAACTTTCGCCAAAGCGCAGGCGATCGCCTACAAAGGGCGCTCCAAATAGGGGATACTCTAGAAATATTCGCCAATAGCCACTCCAAACCCCGTCACGGGTACTGGTGTCTAAGTTAGACCACTTGGAAGAGGTTGCGGATAATAGTCCTGGTGTATCTAGATCTGTGGGACTGAGGGAGGGTAGAACAAATGCTGCAATTACTGCGAAAATCAATACTATTTGCAATAATTTTCCACCCTGACGGCGGAAAAAAATCAGCACTGAAACAACAGCCACAATTGTACCTGTGCGGGATGCGGTCATCAATAAGCCGAAGATTGCCAAAGCTAAAAACCCTACCCAGATCCACTTAATCCAGGAATGTTTTTCATTATGAAAGAATAGGAATAAGAAGGCAGGTATAGTAGCAGTAATCAAAATGGCTGCGTGATGAGGATTGCCCGTAGTCCCCAAAAACCAGCCATGAATGAATGTAATGGCATATTTGTCAATTAATGCCTGATAACCATTAGCAACACCAAATATCACCCCTACCATAGCCATTGACCATACCCCTAGTTGAAAATTCTCTTCATTCTGAAGCCATCTTGATGGACCCAAAATCACCATTAACACTAATCCCCCAAAGGTAGCAGCACTTAAAAAAGCAAAACCTAAATTCCCATAAACTAATATTTTGAAGAAAATTACACTTTGAACTAAGATAAGATAAGTAAGCGGCTGAGGCATGATTTTTTTCCGCCAGATATTCTTTGCCTTTAAAGCAATAAATATTAATAACACCAGCAAAACTATCGTTAATGGTCGTCCCAATTCACGAATTTGCTGGAGGGGAAAAACTAAGGCTGGGGGTTCTCTGATAAATTCGTTGGCAAATTTATTGAGGGAAGCAGCAAAACCAAAGATAGCTACCAGAAACCAGCCCAAACGGGGGCTACTTTGGTTCGCTTGTAAAGCTAAGAATAAACCACCACCTAAGAGTATAAAACCCAAAGGTGTGACAATAAAATTAAGTAATTGATTGACAAAATTCATATATGCCTACTTACTGCACAGATTTGATGATGGTTAACCAGCGCTCTGCCCATATTTCTGCTCCATAGGGTTGTGCAAATTGTTGGGCGCGTTGTCCCCAGATTGGCAAATCATTATAATTATTATGTATCTTGAGTAAAGCTTGGGCTAAGGCTTGAGCATCATCAGCCGGAATAATTATACCGTTGTATCCAGAACGGATGACTTCTACCGATGAACCACATACTTGAGTGCAAACAACAGGTAAACCCGCTGCGGCAGCTTCAACCAGTGCTAACGGCCAGGGATCAAAACGACTAGGTAATAAAAAAGCCCCAGCATTGAGCCAAATATCTTTCATCTCGCTGGGTTGCACAAAGCCTCGGTTTTCAATACCTGGTTGCGATTGTAGATGTGATTCTAATTCACCTTTACCGCAACAAATCAAATTCCAAGGGTCTTCAACTGCTTGGCGATACTGTTGATATGCTGCTACTAAAATATCTATTGCCTTCTCGTGGCTATACCGTCCTACGAATAAAAATGAACGTGGCCAAGATGACTGGTTTCTTGCTGCTAAAAGAGGAGAAAAAGTTTGATAATCTATTCCACACATACCCAAAGGAGAAATGTTTTTCAATGGAATTCCCAAGCGGCGAGCATACTGCCAACTACGCTCTCCATTAACTACAATATGAGCCATACGCTGTAAATAAGAATGCAACATCCAACGAGTTAAATATTGCTTCCAAGTACCCCACCAGGGAGTATCCATACACATAATGAATTTTATATGGCGCAATTGAGATGAGAAAGCTAATTGACGATAGGGTGAATGAAACCATCCACACAGAACTACCACATCAGGATTGTGTTGAATTACCAATTTCTCTATTAATTCTGGTTTATCTCTTTCCTGTAAATCTAGAAGACGGTGAGGAATACCCTGCATTAAGTCATCAGCAAAAGCAGTTTGAGTCCGAGCTTGAAAAGCAATGACAAATACTTCTATCTCAGGTATATCTTGCAATGCTCGCCAGCAAGCTGTCATGTAGCCTGAAATATCAGACCAGCAGAAAATAACTTTAGTCATGAATAATATATAGTTATGTAAGGGTTAAAATTAATCACTTTTGGCATTGAATACCAAGTTCTGATCTCCAACGTTCTGGGTCTTCAACATCGCTAAATAAATCAATCCCAGAATCACCAAATTCAGCCCTGCGAATGTTTTGGAAACCGGCTTTGTTCAATTCTAAAGACAATGAATTGTAATCATACATCCATAAATGAGTGTTACCAGCTAACCAATCTTTGATAAAACTAAGTATATCTCTTTGCCGATGCTCTTTACCCAACCAAGTAATTCTCATAAATTCATGGGCTGCTTCAGGAGTATTAGAGTTAACATAAGTTTTTGCCATAATTTCCAAGTCTGGAACTACTAAGCGAAAAATACCTCCTGGTTGAAGATATCTATAACAATTAGCTAAGGCATAACGCAGTTCTTCTAGGCTGATATGTTCTAAAACATGAGAACAGTACAATAACTCTATACTTTCATCGGGAATTGGTAAACCTTGAACGATATCACCATATTTAACATTTGCTGGATAGCGCCCAAAAGGACCAGATGGAACCAACTTGCCGATAACAGGTAATTTTTGCAAGCGCATAGCTGGACTAGCATCAAAATTTAACCATGTTGGTGGAGCGCAAAGTCCACAACCAAATTGAGTAAAACGAGCTTCTGTGGCTGATAACATATATTTTACCTAGTTATACTCATAAAATGCTTTCTGGACAAGATCAACACAGCGTGACCAAGTATACTGTTTTGCGTGTTCTTTTCCTCGCTGACTATAATCTTGTCGCAGTTGTGAATTTTCCTCAAGTTGGATGAGGATGTCAACAATGGCTGCTGTATCTTCTGGTTCAACAACAATACCTGCTGTTCCTACTACTTCTGGTAAAGAAGCGCGGTTACTGACTACTGCGGGAGTACCTACGACCATTGCTTCTATTGCCGGAATGCCAAAACCTTCATAATGGGAAAGAAACAACAGTGAGGAAGCACAACGCATCAGCCGAGGTAAATCATTATCTGGTACTATTCCTAATAGTTTTACATTAGGTAAATCTTTAGCTGCTGCAATATATTCTGGTTCTGAATCTCCAGCTACGACAATCTGGATATCAGAATTTGTATCTAGTAAACCTTTGGCTACATTGAGGACAAAATCTGCACCTTTTCTTAATCTTAAACCACCAATGACGAAGGTGTAAGAATTGTTGACAGGTTTTTCTAGCTTCAGTGGATCAATTGAGGCAATATCATAAAAAGATTGTTCTACACCACAACCGACAACAACTATTTTATTTGCATCTGCTCCCAGTAATTCAACCATCCGGCGTTTAGAAAATTCAGAAATAGTAAAAATAGCACGATAATTGGCTAAGGCCTTATAAATCCACTGACTCCATTTATAACGAAACCAACGATGTTGACGGGTATTTGACCAAGGTAAATCAGTCTCAAATGCTTGAATATCGTAGATTGTAACTGCTACTGGACAGCGTGAAACTGGAATATAGGTTTCCATTGGTGTAAATAACCAATCTGTGTTTGGAGAAAGGTATTTATCCATTTTAGGAAATTGAGTTAATTTCCACAGTCGTTCGGTGAGGTTCTCCGGTAAAGGGAATGTTTTTAATGGTATATCTCGCAGGGGAGAACGTAAATCAAGTTTACCATCTGCTTGTAACCATTGTTGGGAGCATAGCAACTGTAAGTTTATTGACTCCTGGGATGCTAATCCCAGCAAAGTGTTGTTGATATGTCTTCCCGCACCTGTACAGGGTAAATAGGTACGGGTGGGATGGATATAGGAGATAATGTTCACGAATAAAAATTAAATGTATTAAGTGTTTTTTTCAAAAAGAAGATTTTAAATCTCTTTTTGTGCCTGATAAGTTCCATTTTTTGCTTTTTCAATCCTGTCTAAGTTAAAATGAACTGGGATATAACCAAAATTCATAATTGAATCAACATAGCTTTTTAAGGTTATACCTTGTAGTTCTAAAGCGTCGCCACAATACTCAATCATTCATTTTTGAAAAAATTCATATTTACCTTTGTTTTTGTTTAAGATAATAAACTGTTGGTGTTATGTTGTAAGCTAAAACATATTTAAATTGCATAATTCAAGAACATTTCTTAGTATGCAAATTAAATGCTGATTAGCTTCTTATACTTCTATAAAACTTTAAAGTCTCACTTGTTGTTTTTTCCCAGCTAAAGAGAGCCGCTCTATGCACGCTATACTGAGAGTATTTGGCACGTAAGTCAGAGTTGCAATATAGTTTGAGTATAGACTCACAAAGAGCATCTTTATCCGTGGGTGAAACTAAAAATCCAGCATCTCCCACAACTTCGGGCAAAGATGATGTATTAGAACTAATGACAGGACATCCACATTGCATTGCCTCTAAAACTGGTAGTCCAAATCCTTCATAAAGAGAAGGAAAAATAAAACCAATTGCACCACTATATATTGCAGCTAAATCCTTGTCATCTACAAATCCTGTAAAGTGAATAAATTTTAACTCAGCTTCTGTTAACTGATTAGCATTAATCATAGATAGTGCCGCATCTTTATTACCTCCACAGATTACTAAATGTAAATCTTTCTTTTTTTCTTGCATAATAACTTGTTTAAAACAGGCTATTAAATGATCCATATTTTTATGAGCAGCAAGAGAATGAAGAGAGAGAAAGTAATCTCCTTCAGGAAGATGATATTTCTCCCTTGCGGCTTGAATAATGGATTTATCTGAAACAGGGTAAAAAAGCTCAGGAGAGGCAGCTAGATAAATTGTAACGACTTTTTCAGGATTTAACTGTCGTCTGTTTAATAAATCATTACGGGTAGCATCTGAGATCGTCGTTACCCAATCATCAGGCTGGATAGTGTCTATAAGTCTTTTAGTAATACCACGTTGACCTGGAAGAAAATATTTTTCATCTAAAATTAAAGGCGTTAGGTCATAAACTGTTTGTAAATGACGATTGGGAAGAGCTTTTCTCACTTGCTTGGGAATACGAGGGTAAGAAGAATGAAAAATGTCTGCTTCAGCTAGTATTTCTGGCGCGATTGGTTGCCTAATTATATTAAATAATCTAGAAATATTAACTAAAGTTGACTGCTGGGTTTTCTGAAAAATACTCTTACCAGAATAGTTTTTACTGAATTGTGTATTCAATTGGTTGACACTTCTAGCAATGGAGTTAACTGGATATATAGCAGAACGAAGATCAGGATCAGAATTAAGTAGCCTTTCTGTTTGAAGTGATGCTTCTATAGAGCCAGTAGCAGAAAAAGTTAGGTTGTCTCCTAGTTTTTGATGCAAGAAATTAGCCAATGTCCAAGCTACACGAGCCACACCTGTTCTTGTTTTCGGGTTATCACCAACCGAAGAAATATCAAATATTACTTTCATGATTTTATATACTATCTAATTAATAATTGACGAATACTACCAAATGTATATCTTGTCCAATAAGCTTGGGGATTATTGCATGATAGAATCAGTGCTTTTAACACTTTAATAATTCGATTTGTTTTAGATTGTTGATGAATTTTAGCTAGATTTTCATACCATAGTAACCGCTCTAGCCATAATTTAGCAGGTTTATGTAAATTTTGATATTCTGGTTCATCAAAAAGACTTTGCACAATATATTGACCTTCTTGTTTTACCTTACTCGGAGCGGTTTTTTGTTCTTGATGACATCTAAAATTAACTAATATTTGCTTAGAATAATTAACTTTAGGATAGTGAGATAGGTATCTAACTACTCTATCAAAGTCAAATTGAATATGTAGATTTTCGTTTAGGTTACCAATGTTTTTTAAATATTGAGTCTTAAACCAAAATCCTGGTTGATGATAAACAGTATCTCTTTTGCTTGGTTTATTTGTAGTATTAAATCTAGTTAATAAACCTTCAGGGGTGATATTTTGTGGAAATACTTTTTCTTGATTTCCTGCTTCATCGAAATTATTGACCACACCTGCAAAAGCATCATAATCTGGAATACCCTGGGCAATAGCAAGCAAAGCACCCGGCATTAAAATATCATCAGAATTAATCCAATTGAAAATTTCACCAGTTGCTCTTTCTAAGCCTTTATTGATAGCATGAGTTTGTCCCCTATCAGGTTTACTTTCCCAGTAAGTTAGATAAGATTCATACTTTTTGATAATCTCCACTGAATCATCCGTACTCCCCCCATCAATCACAATATATTCCAAATTAGGATAACCTTGCAGCAACACAGAACGAATAGTTTCTTCTATAAACCGTCCATAGTTATAATTAGGGGTGACAATACTAATTTTAGGCCATTCTGCACCATCGGGCATTTGATCAGGTGGTTGGGGACTTGCTTGGGTCCAAGGCCAGCCGGTCTTACCGCTTGGGGGTGGTGGAAGTTCGCTTAAAGTGGGACAACGCATATACTTATTATACTCCTTATTAGAATTAAAACTTTTAGACTTACAACTGTTCTCAAAAGAAATTTGATTTTACTGGCACATCTCGCGGAAAAATATATTGTTAATTATTGTCCGTGATGGTTTATGTGAATATTCGAGGATGGTTTGCAAGTCTTTGAGCGATCGCCTGTACTAGTTGATATAGACTCTATAATCACATTATATACCCAGTTGCGATGCCTACTCCAAGGGGAGCGATCGCCTGACCTGTTGGTATAGTTCTATATATCTTTTTGCTGGCATTTCTCAAGTATATTCTTTAAGGGCGATAGCGAAACGCTGCTGCAAGCAGTTCGCTCAACGATTTTCGCTCATTTTTTCCCCTTAATTGTTTATCTTAAAATAAACAACGACCAATTTGAGATTTCATAAATTAGCGATCGCTTTCAAGATAAACAAAGCATATCTTAATTACCGCCACCCTAGACGACAAAAGGGTATTTGATAGACTAAATGAATATTCGGGGATGGTTTTCAAGTCTTTGAGCGATCGCCTGTACTGGGTTGAACTAGAGGCTATAATCACATTATATATTCAGTTGCGATGCCTACTGCGAGGGAAGCGATCGCCTCACCTGTTGGTATAGTTCTATATATCTTCTTGCTGGCATTTCTCAAGTATATTCTTTAAGGGCGATAGCGAAACGCTGCTGCAAGCAGTTCGCTCAACAATTTTCGCTCATTTTTTCCCCTTAATTGTTTATTTTATCATAAACAACGACCAATTTGAGATTTCATAAATTAGCGATCGCTTTCAAGATAAACAAAGTATATCTCAATTGCCGCCACTCTAGAGCTTCAGATCCCCGACTTCTCTAAGAAGTCGGGGATCTGATTTTCTTATTTTATTTATAGAGTGAAGGCTAAAGAATTTCTCCACTGACCAATTTGAGATTTCATAAATTAGCGATCGCTTTCAAGATAAACGGCGATTATCTTGAAACCAATTTTCCAAATCTGACATACTTTGAAAATCCAATAATCCCTCTCCTAATGATTCTAATTGAGAAATGGAGAGCGATCGCACTTTTTGCTCTTGAATAGCAGTTAAATTACCACAACGGCGTTTTAACTGGCGTATAGTTAGATTTGCTTCTCCTTGTTGTAAACCTTGTTGTAAACCTTTTTTCTCACCAATTTCTAACACCTCTTGATAAAACCGTGTTTGAGTAACATCAGCCTCTTTGAGATTAAGCATTTTTTGAATCTCCTCTAGGGTTAGTTGTGTAAATTTGTTGACTAATATGGACTCTACTAAATCTAATTTTAGCTGAAATTCTGCTTCTGTGCTGACACTGTTTAAAATTTTCCTAGCTGCTAATCCTGCTTGGTCTTTAGGCGTTACTATTAATCTTAGTAGAGCTAAATTAGGACTTAAATCATCTTGATGTAATAAATCTTCTAGATATAACCTTTCTACTTGACTATTAAGTAAGTTCCTGTGTGGAATTTCTGAACCTAATTCCAAACGTTTATTCAGTAAAATTAGTAATCCGCACCAATTTCTGCTAATTTCATATTGGTCAATATAGCTAAATATTCCCTGAAAATAGCGACTATAAAATTTTGGATCTCGCTGCATTTGTGCTTCGAGAAATATTAGCGGTACATCAGAATTATTACTAATCGGTGTTAATAACCCATCTAACCTAGTTTCTTTTTCTTTGAGTACAGGTGCGCTATACTCAAATTCACAATCACTAGGAATACCAGGAATTAATTCTGCTATTAAATCTGGTTGATTTAAGAAAATTCTGTAAAATAATTTATCTGTTTTCATTTATATAACTAATTTTCACAATATTTTTTTAACTAAGCAGTTTCATAATTCCTTTAAATCTATACTAGAGGTTATTTTTTTACAAAATAGTAAAGAGCTAATTAGCTTTTATACTGCAAACGGTTCATAGTTTAACCAAATATGAAACCCCTCTGGTAAACCTCTCCAGTATTAAATGTTATTCCTTTTCCCTCTCCTCTTAGAAGAGGGTAAGGGAGAGGCGTTGAACCTTATTCTTTGTATGATAAAAAAGTCCAGCTTCTACCCGTTTTGAGTATAATAGTTTCATTTAACCAAGCGAACTGCTTGCAGCAGCGCTTCGCTATCGCTTTCAAGATCAACAGTTTCAGATCCCCGACTTCTCTCAGAAGTCGGGGATCTGATTTTCTTACTTTTATTTATAGAGTGAAGGCCAAAGAATTTCCCCAAGGACTAATTTGAGATTTCATAAATTAGCGATCGCTTTCAAGATCAACTAAAGTATATCTCAGGCGATTATAAGTTGGCCTTAGGGGATAGATTAAAGGCGAAAATTTAGTTGTCTATCGCTCGACAATTTTCGCTCATTTTCACTTCTGACTGTTTCTAGCAATTTCCAGAAAACGGTATCCAAATTTTTTCACATCTTCTTTATTTCTTCCTTGAGCTAAACTTTCCTCTTCTAAATTTACTCCAGCAGAAAGTTAATAAAGATTTTACCTCACGCCAAGGCGGGAAGTTCAGCAACGCCTTGTTCAACTATCATTTTCGGGGAATGTGTCGGGTATCTGAGGATTCAGTTTCCTGTGGGTATTTAACCAGGTATCTATGTCCGTGGGGTTGGTAAAATCTAGGAGTGCTTCTCCTAATGCTTCTAGTCCAGGAAGGGATAAGCTGCGAATTTGGTTTTCTTGATTTGGGGTAACTACTCCCAAACGACGGTTTAATAAGCGGATAATCAGGTTCAATTCCCCTTCCTGTCTACCTTTTTGCTCACCTTCCTGTCTACCTTTTTGCTCACCCTCCTGTCTACCTTTTTGCTCACCCTCTTGTCTACCTTTTTGCTCACCTTCCTGTCTACCCTCTTGAATACCTAATTGAAAAACATCTTGATAAAAACGCGTTTGGGTAATATCAGCAGTTTTTAGGTTTAACATTTTTAATATTTCCTCCAAACTTAGGTTAGGGAATTTATTTACTAGTATAGCTTCAACTAAATCTAGTTTTTGCCTAAATTCTGGTTGACCTTTACTACTTTCTAGTAGGTTTTGAGCAGCTTGAATGGTTTTTGTTTTCGGGAGGATAATCAGTTGCAGTAATGCTAGATTGGGACTTAGGCAATTTTGATGTAGGAGGTCTTGTAAGTAGAGTCTTTGGACTTGGTTATCTAACTGGAATTGGTAAGGAATTTCTGAACCCAGGTCATGACCACGGGATTTGAGAATTAGTAATCCTCGCCAAGGTCTGATAATTTTATACTGTTTTAAATAAAGGTAGGTTTCGGCAAAGTAGCGTCCATAAAAGTCTGTGTCTGGCTGCATTTGCGCTTCTAGAAACACTAGGGGAAGATTGGGGTCTTTTCCTAAAGGGGTTAAAATCCCATCATGACGAAATTCCTGTTCTTTAATGACTGGTGCTGAGTAATCGAATTGACAATCTGGGGGGATTCCGGGGAGGAGTTCGGCAAGAAGACCTGGTTGATTGAGAAATATCCGGTAAAATAGTTTGTCGGTCTTCATGCTTATTTACATTCTAGTATATGAGCGTATATAAGCGATCGCACAAGTGCTGCTGCGAGCAGTTCCCATTCCTCATTTTCATCTGCAATATATTTGGGGATTCTCAAGGCCAAAGAATTTCCCCAAGGACTAATTTGAGATTTCATAAATTAGCGATCGCTTTCAAGATAAACAAAGTATATCTCAATTGCCGCCACTCTAGAGCTTCAGATCCCCGACTTCTCTAAGAAGTCGGGGATCTGATTTTCTTATTTTATTTATAGAGTGAAGGCTAAAGAATTTCCCCAAGGACTAATTTGAGATTTCATAAATTAGCGATCGCTTTCAAGATAAACGGCGATTATCTTGAAACCAATTTTCCAAATCTGACATACTTTGAAAATCCAATAATCCCTCTCCTAATGATTCTAATTGAGAAATCGAGAGCGATTCCTACGGAATGCTACGCAAACGCACTTTTTGCTCTTGAATAGCAGTTAAATTACCACAACGGTGTTTTAGCAAACGAATAGTTAGATTTGCTTCTCCTTGTTGTAAACCTTTTTTCTCACCAATTTCTAACACCTCTTGATAAAACCGTGTTTGAGTAATATCAGCCTCTTTGAGATTAAGCATTTAGTTCTAAAGTATATTTTTTAAGGGCGATCGCCCAACAGTTTTCGTCAATTTATCTAAGGTCAACCCAAGACAGAACGATAGGCTTCCACAGTCTGAGCAGCCGTCTTATCCCAGCTAAAATGTTTAACTCGCTTTAGACCTTTCGTGATTAAAATATCCCTTTCTGCTGGATTATCAAGCATAAATAATAATCTATCAGCAAGGTCTGCTACAGAAGTAGGATCGAAAAGTAAGCCCGCATCGCCAACTACTTCGGGGAAACTGGAGGTATTAGAAGCAATTATTGGTGCTTGACAAATCATTGCCTCCAAAAGAGGAATACCAAAACCTTCATACAAAGATGGATAGACAAAAGCAACACAATTTCGATAAAGTTTAGCTAAGTGAGCATCACTAGCGTAACTAAAGTTTTCAATATGATTATCTAGATTAAGTTCGCTAATTTGTTCTTTTTCTGTAGAATCAAATGGAGAACCAACGACGCAAAGTAGGACATCTGGAATTTTAGAACCTATTTTTGCCAAAGCAATTAACAAATTATTAAAGTTTTTATAAGTCCCTCTTGAGCCTACATAAAGGAAAAATGGGCGAGAGGGAATAGGCTCGTCACCATCTTCTAAGCAAGGATCAAACTCTGTTGCGAGATGAGTTACCCATATTTTTTCTTCCAGTAATGGATACCAATGCAATAAATCTCTTTTAGTGCTTTCAGAAATACATAAAATCACATCAGATTTTGATATTGCTTGACGCTTTATTGTTGCAAATTGTCCGTCTTTATCAATTAAATGAGGAAAAGCTTCATGAATCATATCATAAACGGTTAGAACAATTGGACAACGCTTTTCTTTGAATTCTTGACGTGTTAATAAGCTATAGTAGGTTGGATGAAAAATTTGAGGGTTGTTGGTTGTTGCTTCAACGGCTCGAAAATAATATTTTTCTAGCCAATAAGACACCCTCCCTGGTTTAAAGGCAAATCGGTTATAGTTAAATATCTTTAAATTTGGATGATGAGGATGGGGTTCATTCCGCGAGCGTGGACTTGTTAGGATTGGCTGATAGTTTTCTGGCAATCTGCTAATAATATTGTCAAAGTAGCGACTAATTCCTCCTACTTTTTGGGCACCATAGATCTCGCCATCATATAGAATTTTCATGAATTTCACCTAAACATAATTAGAATAAAAGCAACTTAACTGATTAAGTATTTAAAGCTGCTTTGTAAGCATTAATAGTTTCTTGAGTACACTTTTGCCAACTAAATTTTTTAGCTTGTTTTATTGATTGCAATGCCATTGTCTCTCGGAGTGAGGACTGAGTATAAATATCAAGCATACTTTGGCATAGTGCATCTGTATCTGTAGGAGAAACCATAATTCCTGCATCGCCGACAACTTCAGGTAGAGAAGATGTATTTGAAGTGATTACTGGCACGCCACATTGCATAGCTTCTAAGGGAGGAAGTCCAAATCCTTCATAAAAAGACGGATATACAAATGCCATAGCACCACTATACAAGGCAGCTAAATCTTCATCGGCTACATATCCAGTGACGATGATACGAGCTTTCAATGTGGATAAGTTAGATAATTCGTTAAAGATTTTTTCGTAGTCCCATCCTTTAGTACCAACAAGAACAAGATATAGGTCTTTAATATTTTCTTGCTCAACTAATTTCGCAAAGCAACGAATAGTATGGTCTATATTTTTTCTGGGTTCCAGAGTGCTAAGGCTGAGGATGTAATTTACACCATTAGGAATCTGGTATTTTTTCTTGATAGATTCAATTTCTTGATGATTATGACATGGATAGAAGAGTTCAGATGCTGCTAAGGGGGTAACTATAACTTGGTCAGGATCAATTGTTGGTAGATAGTTACAGAGATCGTTTTTTGTTGCGTGAGATATGCAGGTAACCCAGTTATCTGGTTTTAAGCCATGCAATGCCTTTTTAATTAGATGATCTTCTTGGAATTCAAAAAATTGTGGGTATAGAATTGGTATTAAGTCATAAACTGTTAGAATTTTTTTAATTCTTTTGTGTGATTGCAAATACTCAGGTATTGGATAAAAAGGAGAATGGAATAACTCGATTTCAGGTATTTGCTTATTGTTTATCGTCTTAGTATTTTGCTCAATCGTGTTCATTATAGAATATAGTAATCTACGCTTTACTTTTGATGCTATACCAATTTTCTTTTGTTGACCAATATTACTAATTAGCTTAGAAATTTCTATATATATATCATTTTGCCAACTCGGAGCGATGAATGACATATTAGAAAACTTTGAGTTGGCCAGCAAATAATCTCTAGATTCGTTTACAGATTTTAATGACAGACTAGAGCAGAAGTTTAAGTCAATTTCGGGAGAATCTACAAGCCCATTAGCTAAGTTTTCTACAACTCTAAAAATTCCAGTTCTGGCACGAGGATGATAGTGACCCATGCCCAGTACCGATATATCGTATAGAATTTTCATTGTTTTAAGTACCTAATTTTCTAAGAAAAATCTGCCTCGGATTTTTTTAATCACTGACTTAATACGATTCACTAAATATGTGAAACTTGAGGTTTTTTGGGAGTCATTAATTAGTTTAGTTTTTAATTGACAATAAATTTCATTGGAAAAAGGAGAATATTTTGAATTTTTATCGTGGTCGAAATTATTGTAATATTGACGGCGCATTGCAGTGGTTAAAAATTCACCATTATGGAAGTAGTTAAAAGCATAGGGATAATTCATGAATTTTTCATAGTCATTTACTATTAATCTATCTCTGTAGTTTTTTGATATTTCACTCCAAAGTGATGGCGAATCTTGTTCATACATGGGTGCATATTTAGAAACTTTATTTGTATTATTAATATCCCACCCACTAAAATGAACAAATAATACAGGTTTCTGGTCAACATTAATATTTCCAAGTTTATCTTTGCTTAAAGTCTTACCAAAAAGATTCCAATGTCCTAAATTAGCTCCTGGCTCTAAACAAAAGCTTACTTCATCAAAATATAAAGGCACAAGGTTAAGCCATAATTGATCGACAAATAATCCTCTATAAAGAATAGTTTGTTCAAAAAAATCATTAAAAGCAAAACTTTTTAGCCTGTCCTTAAACCAAGAGATAAATTTTTGAGAAATACTTGTTCTCTGCAATCCTAAAAAACCAGCATTGTACAAACCATTTTTTAAAAAGTTAATTTCATAGCCAACATAATCAATAGGTAAATGATTATTCCTATGGGGAGTCAATAAAATTGATGAATTCTCTAATTGCTCAAAAATTAGATCAAGAGAGTTGAAAACCATAATGTCTGAATCAAGAAATAGCCACTTTTGGGCATCAGTTTGTTCAAACATATACTCATGAAGAAATCCTCTCAAGGCACAACATAGCTCAAAAGGAGTGTAATAAAAACACATCTGTTCGACTGTTTGAATGTCGGATAAATCTTCTAGATATATAAATTTAAAAGGTTCTAAGGTGGGATCAAAATAATCATCTACTTTATCAGCGAGTAAAACGTATAAGTCAACATCAGGATTATGTTCCGCTAAAGAACTAGCTAGAGTACGGGCATAGGGCAAGTAACTCTTAGTTATAACTGTACATACTGCATTTTTACTCATTTATCTACTCTTAGCTTAAATATCTAGTCTAAATTTATTTTTGAAAAACCACAATATTAGACTGGTAAAGTGAACTTTGAGCCTACTTCCAATAAACTCGCCACCCTACCCTTTCTGCCCGTTGCTTTTCCTGTTCTGCCCGTTGTTTTTCTCGTTTTTCTGGTGTAGGCAACCAGTTATTATCTTTATCATACCATTAATTGAATTAATAGCATTAAAGAAAATAATTTTTCTTTATATGATCGCATCTATAAGGATACCACGTGATCATTTAAACCAGATCATATTACCTAATTTTACACATTGAAAAGTTTTTTTCTCAGAAAAATTAGTTTATTTCTCAATCGCCATATTTTGCTGTTTTGCATCGTATAAATTTGTGACTCAAGCTCATATATCTTTTTTTGATAAATATTCAACCCGATATCTTGAGAAAAATTAGGACTCTCTGAATTTTTATCGAAAAGGTCTAACATGAATTCATAAACTAGTTCGAGATTATTATCTGATGTTGAAGAATTAGCATAATTAGTTGCCAAGTCTATGAGAGTATCTCTAAGTTCAATGGCGACTAGATTTCTAATCTTTTTTTCATCTATCTTTGTAATCACCGATAGAAACAATTCCATCCTAGAATAAAGTATCTTTAGGGGCTGGGACAATAGTAAGTTAGTAGCAGAGGCAGGATGATAGCGATATTCAATTAGCTGTTGAGGTAAAAACAGAAACTTTCCTTTGTCAGAAAGCATTATCCATAGGAGCCAGTCTTCATACTGAAAAACTTGATCTGAGGCAAATGATAATTTCTTTATAACATCAGTTTTAATTAATGTAGTTGAATTGCAAATATGATTCGATTTTAGAAAGTAACTTTTCTCATTAAGATAATAGTTATGTACGTCTGATGAAATTGAAAAATTACTGGCGAAATCAGGACAATATTCCTCGACATTTGACTTAGTTTTAACCGCAGTATGGCAAAGAACAATATCTTCAAATTGACTAAAAGTATTAACTTGAATTTGAAGTTTTTCTGGCAAGAAAACATCGTCAGCATCTAAGAATGCAATATAGTTACCCTGAGAGTGCTTTACTCCCAGTTGTCTTGATTTGCTAACCCCAAGATTTTGATTATTCTCATGTGTTAATACTTTTATCTGGTGGCAATGTTTATATTGATCCAAAATTGCTAAGGTTGAATCAGACGAACCATCATCAATAACAATAACTTCAAAATTTTTATAGCTTTGTGCAAGAACAGAGTCAATTGCCTCTTTAACAAAGGCTTGAGCGTTGTATGCAGGTATAACAACACTAACTAGTGGGCAATCAAATATATCCATTTATTTTTATTTATAGGGATTTTAAGAAAATGTGTTGGGCGCAAATATTCCTAGAGAATATTAAATCGGTTAAGTCTATAGCCATTAGTAAGGATTGTAATGGTGTTAGGCTGTCGGGCATGGGATGTGTGTGTGTTTTCCGTTGTTATTTTGGAAGACTATAACTCTATCTAATAAGTAGATAGGTATAATTAATTTTTCAGAGAATCAAGTCACAGCAAGGCTTTCAATAATATCAATCTTATATTTAAATCCAACCACCTACTTGCATCAGATATCTCTTCATACTCTATTTTTGGTAAAGGTAAGGTATTTTCATGAAAATAGTTCATCAAAGTCGCCTCTCTCAAGCTCTTCTAAAAAAGTTTTACGAGATCCATTTATTAGCTTTCTCCCTGAATCCTCAAAAACTTTTTTCGCTACCCTATAGGCAATTTTTTGTTCTTCAATTTTCGGGACAGTACTAGATTCACCAGGTCTCAAATAGTCTTTGTGAAAATGGTTTACATCACCTGTACTTGTAACAATCTCGCCCTGTTCTGAGAACTCACCTGTCTTCTTCAAACCGCTGTAGTAAAAATCTACTCCAATAAGAATTACTTCTGAAAAACCCATATGAAAGGCAATTTGGATTTGATCATAGAGAACTGTACACCCCCCAGGCTGTATCCCATTTTCAAGGTTTATAGAAAAACCAACACCTGAACCAGGAAAGTATTCTTTTTTTTCAGCAACTGGAATCCATAGAATATCGTTATTTTCAGGCAGGCAGTGTCTTACCCATTCAGGAAATATTCCCTTAGATTGCTGTAATGTTAAAGCAATCTCTTCTGAACTATTTTTTGCTATCAAAACATCAGAAACCGTGTAATAGTTGGGACGCCAATTAGTCTTTTCGTAAGCAAGAAAGACTTTATTGCAGGCAAAAGTTATAGTACCCTTTAACTTCTCAAGGTCTTCAATTTTTAAGCTAGGACCCATCCCAACAATTACGCATCGCTCACCTTTGTGTATATTTCTAAGTCTCTTTATCTCTGAAGAATTTTGCCACCGTGCAAATAATCGGACTAAGCGACTAAAATAAGTTAATTTTATCATTAATAACACATTCCTTCTGATACTTTCATATCTAACTTTTTTCTTTAAAAGCAGAATTTTTTCTTTAACCAGATCAATTTTTGATTTAGTCATACTTCAAATAATAATAATTAATTGGTTCTAAATAGTTGGATGATTCGTTGGTAGTATATCCTGAATCGGTGAATAAAACACGTCACAATGAAGTTTATTATACTCTTAGTAGGTCATGGAGTGTGACTACACCTTCACAAAATCCATCCTGATTAACAACAGGTGCAGCAAAAACTTTCCTATTCTGGCGTTCCATTGCCTCCAATGCTTCTCCAACCGTAAAATCTTTCTTAAGGAGCAACGGATTTTGATTCATTAAACCGCCAACAGAAATTGCAGAAAAATCTAGTCGCTCTGTGATGGCACGACGAATATCACCATCAGATACTATTCCGATAATTCTCGATTCTGAATCAACAACGCAAAGAATCCCAGCTTTATGTTCAGAGATTTTTAAGAGACATTCAAACATATTCGCTTCTGCTGATAGAAATGGCTTCCTCGTTTTCCAAGTAGATAAATCTTTGAGAAGGTAAGAAATGTTAAAGCCTAGCTGTCCACAGGGATGGTTAACAGCAAAGCTTTTTTCACTGTATCCTTTTAGTTCAGCAACATAGGCAACAATACAGTCACAAATAACAAGGCTAATTTCTGTAGAAATCAGAGGAAGTATGTTTAGATTGTCGCCTTCATCCTCTGTCTTTAAGGGAAACACTAAGTCAGACATATTAGCCAACTCAGAATCTACTCGATTGGTTATCGCAACGATTGTACAATTACGCGATCTAAGAATTGGCAACAAAAGATTTATCTCAGATGAATTGCCGCTTTTTGAAAGCGCAAACACAAGAGCGCCAGGAGTGACAAAGCCCAAATCCCCATGACCCGCCTCTCCTGCGTGAATGAAGCAAGCTTGGACGGAAATACTTTGAAGAGAAGCTGCAAATTTTCGCCCTACGTACCCACTTTTCCCAACACCAATGATTACTACTGAAGAAACCGAATCTACTAGTTCAGATGCCTTCTCTACTTTGCAGCTTAGATCCTCAATACGCTGAATGTTAGAAATCAGCTTGTCTAAAAAAAATTTATATAAGCTCATTAGAAAAAACCATACTTCTCAACGAGAGATTGTACTTTAACATCTTTGCATATATCCGCTAACAAGCTCTTTTCACTCGAAACTTTCTCAAGCGCAGCTTGCAAAAATTTAGATTCTTCTTTTCGAGGAATCACTACTACTCCATCTTCATCAGCAAAAACTAGATCACTTGGATGGATTTTAATTCCATCTAATTCAATTGACTGATTGATGGACTGCACTGCTCCCTGACCTTTAATATCTCGACAATAGCGACCTTTGGCATAAACAGGAAAACCAAAATTAGCAGTTGATTGAGTGTCACGAGTAAAGCCACCAACGATTGCCCCTATAGCACCAGAGCGAATTGCCAAAGACATATTGAGGTCACCAAAATAAGCTAGATCTGGTCTCTCATTGCGGACTACAATTATATCGTTGCTCACAACATGGGCATAAGACTTCAACGCTTCGTAGATACTGTCTGGAGGATCTTCAGGTAAGGACTCCCGGATGTGGAGTGTACGCGCTCGACCAAACAACTTTGCACCTGGTATGTTAGGGCTGTATTCAGGGGGAAGAACACAATGAAGACCTAATTCATCCGCTACATCCGATAGAATCGGACTTGTTAAAAACTTAGCGATAATCCGTAAACGCTTCTCCTCTTCTGCAATTAAACCAGCACCAACTGTACGAGCAAGGGAAAGATCTTCTTCTGTGTTAACATCGATTCTCTCCATCGGATCTGCAAATAGCAAATAGGGAGAATTACCAATTCGACGTTTCGTAGCTAAAACTGCTTCCCGTCTTACACAGTAGAGGGACATCGCTTCGGCAATGTCATCTGGAAGATCAACACTATTTGGAATGTGTTCTAGATTGTAAAGAGGTAAACCATTTTCCCAGCGATACCGTTTCTCCTTTGCTACAAGTACAACGGAATCATGTGCTGGTTGCTGAATCAGGATATCAATAGCAGTTTTAATAGTCTCTTCCTTAACAAAAGGACTAGTACAAAGGTGCTGAATATAGATGTCTGCATCTACTTGAACGACTTCATTGTAGAAAAGCTGATGCCCATCTGTTTTATTAGATGCCAGTTCAATATTTCTCAAAAGTGGCTTTGCTCCAATTAGTTTAGCCCTTTCTAAAATCTCCATATTTTCAGAATCTACATATACCTCATCAATAAAATCACACTTTAAGAGTTTACGAACAGTAAATAAGAAGAAAGGTTCTCCATTAAAAATTCTTGTATTCTTGTTTGGAACACGATGGCTGGTACCCTTTGCAGGTACAAACGCTACTACTCTAGGAGTCATAGAACAATAAAGCTACAAAAAGGTTATTTTTTGACAATCCAGCAAGGATCTGGCGATAAAGGTGAAGACAGAATTTTAAAATTCAAGATTAAAAGACTGCATAGTGTTAACTTACATGAGATTATTTATTGAAAAACTAGATGATTTATTAATTTGAGTTTTTAGCTTTGAGTAGCAAATCACAAACTTCACGCACTGCGCCGCATCCACCCAAGCATTCAGTAGTATATACTGCGCACTCTTGATTCTCTGCTACGCCATCTGAAACAGTTACTGGACAACCAACTACCCTAAGAATAGGTAGATCGTTAATATCATCACCCATGTAAGCTACTTGTTCTAATGAAGTCCCTAACTTATGGCATAACTTCTTTAACTCAGGTAACTTCTCTTCTACTCCAAGAAATACATGAGGAATCCCTAATTTTTTTGCTCGATAAAGAACTGAGGAAGAAGAGCTAGATGTGAGAATCGCCACCTCAATAGCAGCTTCCATAATGAGTTTAATACCCATTCCATCTTTAACATTAAATTTTTTAAATTCTTCACCTGTCTCAGTGTAATAAAGCCCACCATCTGTTAAAACTCCATCAACATCTAGAGCTAACAGTCTAACGTTTTGCAATCGTCGTCTCAAATCACCGTCTAATAGCTTAATCATTTAAGTTCTACTACCTCCATAGAACGCTGTTGCTGATGAATACGTAACACTTGACTTAAAACCGTCTCAAGTTGATTCAGAGGTATCATATTTGGTCCATCACTTGGGGCGGAATCTGGATCTTCATGAACTTCCATAAACAAGGCATCAATTCCAATGGATGCTGCTGCTCGAGCTAAATATGGCACAAATTGTCTTTGACCTCCTGATTTAGTCCCCTGTCCTCCAGGCATTTGAACGCTATGAGTTGCATCAAAAACAACTGGATACCCTAAATCTCGCATTTGGGGTAGAGACCGAAAATCTACAACTAGAGTGTTGTATCCAAAGCTAGTTCCCCGTTCAGTGAGGAGAATATTTTTTGCTCCTCCAGATTCAAGCTTCTGAACTACATTTTTCATGTCCCAAGGGGCTAAAAATTGTCCCTTCTTCACATTAATAGCCCGCCCCGTTGCCGCTGCCGCTAGAAGAAGATCAGTTTGACGACAGAGAAAAGCAGGGATTTGTAAGACATCAACAACCTGCGCTACTATTTCTGCTTGATAGCTTTCATGAATATCGGTTAAGACTGGAACCCCAATCTTATCTTGAACTTTTTGGAGTATTCTGAGACCTTCTTCTAAAGAAGATCCTCGGAAAGAATTGATAGAGGTACGGTTAGCCTTATCAAAGGAAGACTTAAAAATATAAGATATCCCTAATGAAATACAAATTTCATTGATAGAATCTGCCATTTTAAGGGTAAAGTCTTCTGACTCTATGACACAGGGGCCTCCAATCAAAGTTAGAGGTTGATCATCTCCGATTTTCAAGGATGGACTAACATTAATATAAGCCATCAATTTTCCCTTGTTGTGATATTGGTAGAATGTGATACTCGAAGTGTTTTATTGTGCAAAGCCTGAGTATTGAAAGATCAGCTTGATTAGGAGGCTGTAAGCTCATCAAAAACAATCAGAAACCGTGTAATAGTTGGGACGCCAATTAGTCTTTTCGTAAGCGAGAAAGACTTTATTGCAGGCAAAAGTTATAGTACCCTTTAACTTCTCAAGGTCTTCAATTTTTAAGCTAGGACCCATCCCAACAATTACGCATCGCTCACCTTTGTGTATATTTCTAAGTCTCTTTATCTCTGAAGAATTTTGCCACCGTGCAAATAATCGGACTAAGCGACTAAAATAAGTTAATTTTATCATTAATAACACATTCCTTCTGATACTTTCATATCTAACTTTTTTCTTTAAAAGCAAACTTTTTTCTCTAACCAGATCGATGTTTGATTTAGTCATACTTAGAATAGTAAAAAGTGCAGATTTTCAGATAAAAGCGCTCTATCGTTCAAACTATATTGAGATGCTCTACCAATAAAATTAAGATTAGCAATTTGACTAACCAGATAATTTTTAATGATGTTCTCTAGTAGCACATCGGCAGTAGTAACAGGACTACCATCAGGTTTATAGGTAATCTCATAACGTCGATTTAACACCTGAGGGAGTGACTCGTAAACTAAATTTTCACAGTTTTTTATAATTTGAATAGGAGTCATAAAGCTTAGTGTCAGTTTTAATACTTGTGTTATTTAATTAGTCTAATGAAATTAGGTCAGCCAATGTCCTAATTGTAATTGGCAATTAGCATTTGCCCCAGGATAGGCATCCACTATTTTTATTTTTTGCTGTTTATGAGACCAAACAACAAGATCACCCTGTCTATCAATGACACTGAAACTAATTCGATAAAGTCCATTTTTTAAGGGGATAGAGCTAAGAGAAACATCCCAATGGGAAGTTCCAGCTAGAAGCGAAATTTTATAGTCACGCGCAAAAAAGTTACAATCAGCGGCAAAAGCCCCAGAAGCATCATAAAAACTTATGCGTAGGAGAAAGTCTTCCAGAAAATCAGAACTTTCAATAGAAACTTGAATGTCTAAAGGAGAACCAGAAGACAAAACATCATGGGATAGTTGAGCTTGAAAATAAGTCAACGGATCACTTACTGATAGAAAAGACTCATCCTGCTCTTCCCCATCATCATTGAGCCGATCATAAACCGCTATTCCTTGTTCTAAGCTTCCTGAAAAGGCAACTTCCCCCACAGACATCACTAGTATCTTGTCACAAATTCGCGCTACTTGCTCCATGTTATGTGAAACAAAAATAACCGCCGCATTTTTACGTACATTGGCAATTCTTCGGTAACACTTATTGCGGAATGCCGCATCACCAACCGCTAATACCTCATCTAAAATTAGCACATCCGGGGAAAGAGCCGTCGCTACAGCAAAACCTAATCGCACCTGCATACCTGAACTATAGCCTTGTACTGGCGAATCAATAAAACCTTCAATCCCAGCAAATTCAATAATTTCTTCAATTTTTCCATCAATATCTGTTTTGCTAAGTCCCAAAACAGAGCCATTGACATAAATGTTTTCCCGACCAGTCAAAATTGGGTTGAACCCTGTTCCTAGGGCAATCAACGCCCCCACTCGCCCCTGCATTTCAATGCAACCGCGATCCGGCTTAATCAAGCCATTCAACATTCTCAAAAGCGTACTCTTCCCTGCACCATTACGACCAACTAACCCCAAACACTCCCCACGACGTAACTCAAAACTTACATCTTTCACTGACCAAAACTCATCGGGTCTAAGTTCATGGTCATACTTGATTCCCATCATCTCTGAGCCAATATCCTGCACCCCATACCACAGGGACTTCTTTAAACTACGGCAAAACTTCTTTGATACATTCTCAACCCTGACTAAAACTTCCCCGTCATTTGTGTGATGGTGTAAATTCTGCTCTTCTGTGTTTAACATAATACATTAATTTAAAATTAAGAAATTCTAAGAACTCATTCTTTCAACAATAAACGGCATTGACAACCGATACAAAATCCAAGCCACAAATAACAACACAAAACTCAAACCACTCACTAGCCAAAATCCAGTGGGATTGGATACCACTCCACTTATCGCCAAATCCCTGGCTGTGACTAACAACGGTGTAACAGGATTCCAACTCACCACCACACTAAACCACCCTTGCTTAGGAACGGGAAAAATCACAGGAGTTAACAACATCCAAGGAGTCACAATTAACGGTATCACCCTGCCCACATCCCCATACAAAGTCCCCAAAGGGGCAAGAAGTAAGCCAATTGCTGTTCCTAATATTATCAAATGAATCAAAGCTACAGGCGCTAGAAACACACTCCAGGTAACGGGAATATGAAACCAGAGGAATAACCCGAAAATTAAAATTAACTTAATACCAAAATTAAAAAACACTTCGCCTAATTTAGCCAAAATAATCGCTTCCTTGGGGAAGTTAATTTTTGCCAGCATTGACCTAGCCCCACCCACAGCCGCCAAAGGACCACTCAAAGCCTCCACAAAGGTCTGCCATAGTGACATACTAAACATCACATAGGCCGGATAGGGAATCTCGGTCATACCAATATTTACCGCCCCAGCATTTTTAGCAACTACCAGCCCCAAGGCTGTGATAATGGGTGGAAAAAACGCCCACAACACACCCAACAAAGACTGACGATATTGGGCGCTAATATCTCGCACTAATAACCGCCATGCCAATTCCCTAGAAGCCAGTAAATCCCTTACCATCTCCTGTAATAGTTGCTTTGGGTGACGAATCCGGCTTTCGGGGGTGTAAATAACTTTATTAGACAATGCACTTGGTTTCTTCACCTGAAAATCTTCCAATTATATTTATATATTTTTTTAATCGCCTAATTGCTGACAATATTAGATGTCTTGTAGACAAAGTTCCAGATTTTGGTCATCGTATTTTGGCTGCCAATCATGTTTTTTGACTGTTCTAAAACGCACTGGTAAAAACTTCACTGGCTCAATAAATTCGTTCTCGTAGATCCGTTCAGTGATGTAGTCAGAAGATTTTAAGTTCTGAAGGTCAATTTGCTGTGTCATGATTCTATAATCTTGGTGATGAGCTATTACACCATCCTTAGTGTAAATAATCCATTCTCCACGATATTGTTTTAGTTTTCGGTAATTTGCTTTACGCCATTCTTTGGCACTATTGTATTTTTCGTTCATATTTAACTGAGTTTATAAACATCATACAGCACTTTCCGGTGTTATGAGGTACATATCCAGCGGGCAAGACTTGTACTGAGCTTGTCGAAGTATGCCCGCACTACAATAGTTTCATGGTTCAAGTTTGTACCTCATTAGAGCGAAATCTGCTGTAATAACTATTATGATGGAAACCATTCAGGATTGAGAATTTCTCTTAAAGAATAAGGACAAGTTTCAGGGAAAGATAATGGTGGATTTATCTGATACATGATTGATTAGCTCACTACATAGCTTTTTCAAAATCATCTGTAGTGTTACACAAGAATTCAGGATTTAATATTTCTTGTATATCATAAGGACAAATTTCTGAAAACGTACTTAATACTAAACCTGTTTCTGCTGATGCTTCTCTTCTCGCATTTCGATAAGCTTTGGGTAAAATATCAGGAATATATTGTTTTAAACTTGGTTTTTCATTGAGTATATCTTGTAAATCATCTCTTTGGTTGGCAATGGTGGTAAACCAACTAATAGAACGTTTAGAAGATTGGTATTGCCATTTTAGCAAATGAGTTAATAAAATTATTAACCGATTTTTCAACTCATTTTTTTCACTAATGCCCATACTATCTAATTCTTCTGCCAAGTTCTCCCAATCCAAAGCTGTGATATCTTGACTGGCTAAAGCTAATTTTTGTTGAGTTAACCAATCCATGAAATCTGTTTCGTAGAGAGGTGATTTAGACATAAAATTAGTAATGATTACCTTTGTACCGGACAATTTTTCAACCCTATTGATCATTAGGTAAGCTGATACCTTGTTCTAATAACAATTGTCGTAATTTAGCTACTTCTAATTCAGCAGAATCTGCCCGTTGCTTTTCTTGTTCTGCCCGTTGCTTTTCCTGTTCTGCTCGTTGCTTTTCCTGTTCTGCCCGTTGCTTTTCTCGTTCTTCTGGAGTAGGCAACCAATTATTCTCTTTATCATACCAACGTAACCACTGTCTAGTTAGTCCTTGATATTCTCCCTCCCATAATCCTAAACCTAATTCAGCTTCTTCTAGCCATACCCCTAATCCATTAATAGAGAGCGGTTGATAACGGTTCATTACCAAACCAAAACAGTTAAATTCATTAGTATAACGGTTATAGACAAAATAATAGGGGATTCTGAGAATTTGCTCATATACTGTCCATTTATTAGGAGGTTGATTAACTTCCCGTAAATTTCTGCCTAAGTCTTCGTTTTCTGTTCCTGGAGATATTAATTCTACTACCACAAAGGGGTATGTTCCTTCATACCAAGTAACATAACTTAATCTTAATTCTGTTTGTTCATAAAAACGGGATACCCCCAAAACTGCAAACCAATCAGGGCGTTTGTACCATTGTGTATGCTTGCTGTCATAGTATAAATTTAAGTCACTACCTGTAAATACATTATCTTCTGCATAAGAAGGTGGACGAAAAGTGCTACGCAATAATTCTGGTTGTAAAAGGTGAAATTCGTCTGGCAACCCTGGCTCCTCTGGATCTTCGCTAGGTAAATCATACATGGTTGGCAGTGTTTGTTGAGGAGGTAATGGCTCATAGCTGGGTTTGTTATACACATCGCTTTGATACATTGTTAATTATCTCCTGTATTTAATCAATGTTGCCAAGATTCAACTATAGATTGATTATCACTGACATAACCATGAAATCTTGTTCTTAGAGAGAGAATTCAGACAGAAAATATCAGTGAAAATAACTTTTCCATTCTAGCAAATGATCTTAAATAACATCTGCAAACGTTCGTTCCATCTTCCGAAAATACCAAATTCCACTCACTAATAGTAAAACAACTAGAGCCATAGAGAGAATAAAACCTGGTAAATATAACTGGGAGTTACCGCCCAAAATTGCCCACCGAAAACCATCAATTACTCCCACCATTGGATTTAAGGAGTAGAGAAACCGCCACTTTTCAGGAACAATAGTGCTACTAAATCCTACGGGTGAAATGTATAAACCAAACTGGACAATAAATGGGACAATAAACCGGAAATCTCGATACTGCACATTCAAGGAAGCCAACCATAATCCTGCACCCATTGAAGCAGCAAAGGCCACACCAATAAATAATGGTAAGGTTAAAATTCGCCAAGTGGGAACAAAGTTATACCAAGCCATTAAAGCCAATAAAATTATCCCAGAAATCATAAAATCCACAAAGCTAACTACTACCGCGCTAGTAGGTACTACCAATCTAGGAAAATAGACTTTTGATAGTAAATTGGCATTGGTAATTAAACTATTACTACACTCTGAGAGGGAATTGGAAAAGAATTGCCAAGGTAACATGGCAGAAAATACGAGAATTGGATAGGGCGCACCTTCAGAAGGTAATTTTGCCAATTGCCCAAATACTACTGTAAATACTACCATTGTCAAAAAAGGGCGAATTAGCGCCCAAACAATCCCAATGGCTGTTTGTTTATATCTAACTAAAATATCTCGCCAAGCTAGGAAGTAAAATAGTTCTCTATATCGCCATAAATCTTGCCAGTATTGCTTTTCTGTCCGCCCTGCTTCAATTATTAGTTCTGGTGGAGAAGTGGTTTCTTTCATGACTCTGATCTAGCTAACCTCATATTTACCATCATTTTCACGACATCTTGTATTTTATAAGAACATAGGCTGAAAACCCCGGAATTAACTCGTAGTTTTCTGTTTTTCAATAGCAGTTAGGTTTATCTAATTCCTTTCAAAAACTAGATTTGCTTCCGATTGAACTCTGACTTAATTAGACTCACAAATACACTAATAATTTTTTCTGGTTGATTTATATAATACTCATCTAAATCAACTACCACTAGATTACCAGTTAATTGCAAAAACACCCATTGATTGCCATTGGTAACACAACCATAAATATTTTCAACATTATTTCCCTCCGATTGATTTAATTGAGCAGCAGCAATCATTTCGGCAATACATTGAGCAAATCCTTGTTTAAGATTATCATTTTTCGCCTCCACCAAAGCAATCACAGGAGATGTTACATATAACTGTTGAGATGATAAACCGATTAAGAAATCGCAAAATCCATTTAAACCTTGCTCAATATTAACATTAAAATCAATTCCTGAGAATAAACTAATTTTATTATCTAATAATCTTCTTACTTCAATTAAAACAGGGGCAATAATCATTTCTGATTTGGCTTTCTCTGTACTAATTGCTTGAGCTAAGGGAATATTATTTTGTAAGTATTTGATAAAAAAAGCATCAACTGTTAACTGGTCGAAAGCAGTGAAAACATTTGTTCTTTCTTCAATATTAATGCCAAATATTTTAGTGATTCTCTCTAGAGTAAAGTCACTATAAGCCATTTCTTATAACCTTAATTTTGCTTAATGTTTTGGCTAAGTTTATAAACATAATAAATATTATGATGGCAACCATTCAGGATTGAGAATTTCTGTTAAAGAATAAGGACAAGTTTCAGGGAATATTGTTGGAGATAGTTCAGATTTACGAATTGTATTATTTCTAGCTTTGGTGTAAATTTTATCTATGATTTTTTCACAATGATTATAAAGAACTTTAGACTCTAATAATAAATCTAATTCAGACCTAAAATTATCAATTTCTTCAATCCATCCTTTGGCACAATAGAATCTCTCTGCTTCCCAATATTGATAAAGAAGTAAATGCTTAATAAGTTGTCTCAAGTAACTTTCTACTTTACGCCTTTGTTCGTTTCCCAATGCAGTGATTTCCTCAATCAAATGTTCCCAGTCAATATTTTCTAAATCCCGATTTTGCAGTTGGGTAAGGGTAATATCCAACCACTCAGGATAATCTTGTTCATAAATTTCGCCATTTGCTTGTGTAGGTGGCATTTTACTTACTCAATTACAGTTTAAATATTGATGTTTGATTTCAATCTCAGCGATGTTTCACCTAACTATTTTAGCAAAAGTTCCCGACTGGATCAGATTTTTTTCATGATTCTGACCTCGCGTCTACCATCATTTTCACCACATCCTGCATCTTATATCTAGCTTCCCATCCTAATTGTTTCTTAGCCTTACTAGGATTACCTTTCCCCACAGCCAAATCTGTAGGTCTGAACAGGTTACTATCAACTACTACATGATCATGCCAATCTAAATTTACAGATACAAATGCTGCTGCGACAAAATCTTCCAGGGAAGTGCTTTCTCCCGTTGCAATTACATAATCATCTGGCTGTGATTGTTGCAACATTAAATACATGGCTTCCACATATTCTTGCGCCCAACCCCAGTCCCGCTGAATTGACATATTACCTAAATATAATTTTTCCTTACTACCTTGGGCAATGCGACAGGCAGTAGCTACAATTTTTTGAGTGACAAATCTTTCTGGACGCAGGGGAGATTCATGATTAAATAAAATGCCAGAACAGGCAAATAATCCGTAAGCTTCTCGGTAGTTAGCTACTTCCCAAAAAGCAGCGGATTTAGCTACAGCATAAGGACTTCTAGGACGGAATGGAGTATTTTCTGCTGCTGCTACATTGCCAGTATCACCAAAGCATTCACTCGAACCTGCATTATAAAGTTTAATGGTCGCGCCTAAAAAACGAATAGCTTCTAATAAATTTAGTGTGCCTGTAGCTATGCTTTCTAGGGTTTCTACAGGTTGTCCAAAAGATAAACCGACGGAAGTTTGTCCGGCCAAATTATAGACTTCATCTGGTTGGATTTTTGTCAGTACCTGTAAGACGCTACGGAAGTCAGTCAAGGACATTGACTCCAGCTTTACTTGGTCTTTAATTCCTAAGTGGACTAAATTCTGGAAAGGAGAAATTTGGGCATCTCTGGAAGTTCCACAGACTGTATAGCCTTGTTTTAGCAGCAATTGCGCCAGATAAGCTCCATCTTGTCCAGATACTCCACAAATGAGAGCTTTTTTCATGTCAATTCATTACCCAGAAGTCTTTAACACTGTTACCCCCAAGCATTCGAGATTGTCTGTAGGTAAATTCTCCCACAGAAGGATTCCGATGGGGATGAATTACACCTGTTGCTTGTTGCCAAAGTTCGGCTGGGGCAAGAGATATTTCATATTTAGATCCATGCTTATGCACATGATACCATTTTGTTTCCTGGCACTCTTCGCACCAAAAAGCCTCTAACCACTCACCAGTTAAAGAAACTGTAGTTTTATTGGCGACTAAAATCATCGCTTCTCGACGAGCAATACCCCGCTCTTGTAGTTGTCCGGCTTGTTCGGCAAATAGTCCGTATTTTTGGCTAACACTATCTATATAGCAGCTATGTATGGGACAATGGATAGCCCTGCGTTGGGAACGTTTCCGATTTCGCTCACACCTTTTCTGCACTTTGGCCTCCTGATCACTAACTAAACAATAGATCGTAAGAAGGTTGCATGGGAGGGACTGAGATCAAAAAGACCATCAAAGCCCAACTCCTGATTCAACATCGTCTGAGGTATTAAATTTTGTTAACTGAGTTGTCTTAAATTTACTGAATTTGTTCACACACTGACGTTGATAACGCTGGAGTGACATTTCAAATTATAGCTTGTTCTAACACATTGATGTATTGTTTAGCGATGATTTCTGGCGTAAAGTTTGACTGCAAATATTCGCGGGAGGCATTACCCATTTTTTCTGCAAGTTGGCGATCGCTCTTTAAGTTGAGAATAAACTTAGATAGACTATCACTGTCTCCATTGTCAATGCTAATACCAAACTCACCATCTGCTATTAGCTGTCGCAAGTAGGAATCTTTTGGACAAATAGCTGCTATGGGTCTTCCCGCAGCTAAAGCTGGATAGAGTTTGCTAGGAGCAACTAAACTTTCTAAACCTGCTTCTACACTGACTAAGGATAAATCGCAAGCTGTCAAGGAATAGGGTAGCACACTTTTGTCTTGATAGGGGAGAAAGAGAAAGTTTTTTAATCCTAAACCAGTCACATCTTGAATAAAGCTTTCACGTTTGGGTCCACCACCAATACAAACGAATTGAATCGGTTCATCTTGTAATTTTTGAGCAGTTGCCAAAATTGTATCCGTATCATGACACCGACCCATATTACCAGAATAAAGAATTGTAAATTTGGTGTCCAAATTATGTTGTTTGGCAAACCAGTTTTTTTCTTTGGCAATGGGGACAATTAACTCAGAATCCCCCCAACTGTGAATCACAGACACCTTATCAGCCACTTCTGGACAGATTGCTATGACTCTCTCTTTCATAGCAGGACTCAGCACAATAATTCCTTGGGATTTTTGCCAAATCTGGCGGTTGACTGCCCACCAAAACTTAGCTAACCAGTGCTTTTTGGAAACTACTCCTAAAGCGATCGCAATATCCGGATATAGATCATAAATTAAGCATATATAGGGAAATTTTAATAACAAATGAGCGAAATATCCGGCTATTGATAAAAAAGGAGGTGCTGAAGTTAATAGAAATACATCATTTTTGCGAGCATTCTTGATAATATGGAGAAAAGTCCGCAATGTAAATAAAACACCATTCACAGCCTTCCCGCGAATCCTCTTAGACCAAAGCTGAGTAGATCGGGATCTTTGGACGCGAATGTTGCCTAATTGCTCTAAGGCTGGGGCTTTAGCCGTAGTAAAAGCGTACCCTGGTTGTCCAGTAAATACTCTAATCATGATTCCTTGTTTCTCAAGCTGTTTCACTAGTTCTTCAATCAACTGTCCGGTTGCAGCATAGTCTGGAGGAAAAAACTCGGTGATTACAGACAAAGTAGTTAGTTTATGATATAAAGTATCACTAACTTCAGAAGGCATAACAGCCTGCATTGAATGCAAAGAAGATTTTAGAGAACTCTTATGATTTGACATTGTTTTAGTTGTAATAGTAGATACGCTATCACTATTTAACTCTGTATGAGTTTTTGTTAAATATTGATTCTCGTTGATGAGAAGATAAGAATTGGAATTTTTCTGCCTTTAATTTGGTGCCATTCTTTATTATAAGTCCATTAAAAAACTTGAAAATGAAACAAACCACTAATATTGATACTTTCAGGGCTAAAGCCGCTGAGTTTACCACTTACCCCGATGTTTTATGAATCTCTGCGTCAAAAGTTTAACTCTATAACCGTCATAACCTTACCCTCTTCATTAGCTATTGTCAAGCATTATCTGGATGAAACTGTCACAAAGTATAAATATTGAGTCATGGAAAATCAGTATAAAAGAGACATCTGAATCGCAAGTAAGGCATCATTAAAAATAGATACAAGGACTGTGTAATCTGGTGTTTTAATTTTTAATTCCGGCTTGCGGTACTAGTACATCACGGCGTAAATAAAGCAACCATATTCAATCGCCAAAAAGTCTACTGTATATTAGTTTTGACTTTTGACTTTTGACTTTTGACTTCCGCCCTGCGGTACTAGCCTTTTTTGCAACTGTCGCCGCAGATTATCCAAAGCTGCATTTGCACTCACATAACGAATTAAAGACCGTCCCCGAATTGTTCCGAAGCGATGTTCAAAACTGATTACTTCGTTGCCAGGACCAGCCAAACCAATATAGACTAAACCCACTGGTTTGGTTTGGGTTCCCCCGGTCGGTCCAGCAATGCCTGTAATACTTAATCCCCAAGTAGTTGAGAGCCGATTTTTAACACCAATAGCCATTTGTTCAGCTACTGTCGCACTCACTGCGCCAAATTCCTCTAAATCCTCTGCTTTGACCCCTAATAGTCCAATTTTTACGGAGTTGGCGTAGGAAATTACTCCACCCCAAAAGTAATCAGAACTACCGGAAATTTCTGTTAACATTTGCCCCAGTCCCCCACCGGTGCAAGATTCAGCGACAGATAGGGTTTCTCCCGCAGACCTTAATAAATTACCAACAACAGCAGCGAGGGTGTCATTATCAATGCCATAATAATCTAAGCCAGCAATTTCTATGAGTTGTTTTTCAATGGGTGTAATTAAAGCTTCTGCGGTTGTTGCGTCTGTGGCTTTGGCGGAAATTCGCAGTCTGACCTCTCCCTTGCCCGCATAGGGGGCTACTGTGGGGTTAGTTAAGTCAAAATAAGGGGCTACTTTTTCGGCTAAAGCAGATTCTCCAATTCCCCAAAATCTTAAACTACGACTATAAATAATTTCCTTTCCCCAACCTTGACTTTTCAGAAAAGGTACGGCGGTTTCTGTCCACATTCGATACATTTCGCTGGGAACACCAGGGAAGGTAAAAATAGTTAATCCCGGACGAGGTTGCCAAATAATACCTGGTGCTGTTCCTGTGGGGTTGGGTAAAATTTCTGCACCTTGGGGAATTAAGGCTTGTTTGCGATTATTGGCAGACATTACTCGTCCCCGTTGGGCAAATTTTTCGGTTATATCTTCGATAATATCGGCTCGTTCTATTAAAGGTACGCCAAAAAAATCAGCGATAGTTTCGCAGGTGAGATCATCGGGTGTGGGGCCTAAACCACCGGTAAAAATGAGAATTTGTACTCTGGAAGCGGCAATTTCGATCACTTCTTTGAGTCTGTCTGGATTATCCCCGACGACGGTTTGATAGTAGTGAGGAATGCCTAACTGTGCTAACTGCTGGGCAAGATATTGAGCATTGCTGTTGAGGATATCTCCTAGCAGCATTTCTGTACCAACGCAAATAATTTCTGCACTCATGGGGGTTAAGAAGGAATTAGGAATGGGAATTTGGGAGGAACTGGTGATATTAAATACTCGGTTAAATATAGGACTAATATTTGATTTTAACAATCAGGTATTTCCATATCTATATCTATCACGCTTCTTTCCCTGTTAACTATTTTTGTACATAAATTCAACAAACATTATAAAATTAAAGATGGCGGTTTTAACACGATATTTTCAAAGTATAAACTATGAATATTTGGGTAAATGAACAAATTGATCCTTCTGGGCTGATTCACGCCTGTATTGCCTGTTGTGATGAATCTCAGGCTAAAGATTGTCATGAGTCGTTTAAGACTAATCTCACCAACTCTCAAAAGGCAGAGGGCTGGATTGCCAAATTAAGGATAGTTAAATCTTGGGATGATGTGCCAGTTAATGCTTTAAAACTTGATTAATTAGAGTGTGCTGTCTGGAAAAAAGGGCGATACTTGTGAGGAGGTAGACAAAGCCCCAATCTAATTCTGTCTCTATTAATTGATAGGATGGGTGGTAATATTTGCGTTAATATTCTGGAGTTTCCAGTTACCATTCTAAATTCCATGCAGCATGAAACTCAACTTAGTTTATTTGATAACTCTAGCTTAAACCAAAAAGAGCTAATTACTACCAGTAATAAAATTCCCATTCCGCCGGGAACTTATGACAATGTAGAGGAATTGACAAAACATTGCAATGGCTGTCAGCGTTGTGCATTAAGTGAAAACCGGACTCATGCTGTGGTCGGACGTGGTAATCTCCAAGCGGAAATTATGATTATTGGGGAAGCACCGGGAAAAAATGAGGATGAAACAGGTTTACCATTTGTAGGTAGATCAGGACAATTACTAGAAAGTATCTTAGCTTCAGTAAATTTAAGTACAGAAACAGATATATATATTGCCAATATTTGCAAGTGTAGACCACCGGAAAACCGTGTACCAACTAATGAAGAAGCTGCTGCTTGTAAACCATATTTATTTGAGCAGATTCGCCTAGTTGACCCCAAAATTATCTTATTAACAGGTGCAACTTCTGTGAAAGGTGTCATTGGTGACAAACGCCCGATTACTAAAATTCGCGGTCAATGGTTAGAGTGGGAAGGGCGTTTATGTATGCCTATTTTTCATCCCTCTTACTTGTTGCGTAACCCTTCACGGGAACAAGGAAAGCCTAAATGGTTAATGTGGCAAGATATACAGGTGGTTCGGGCTAAGTTTGATGAATTCAAAAATCAGGATCAAAATTAAGTAGGTTGGCGTTAAAAATTGTCGTTATGACTAGGGAACAGGGAACAGGGAATAGGGAATAATTTTCCCAATTACCAATTACCAATTACCAATGACCAATTACCAATGCTCCTGTAAGTTGGTAAAGTTAGGAAATTACAAAATATCAAGTCATCAGATTTTTACCACTAAAACATGGGCAGCCAGAGAAAAATGTATTGGGAACTCGATTTTTACTCCCGTCCGATTTTGGACGAAAATCAGAAAAAAGTATGGGAAATGTTAGTGTGTGAAAGTCCTGTAGATATTGGTACACAAACGGATTCTCTGTTTCGCTATGCTAAATATTGCCCAAGTACCCAGGTAAATTCGGGTTGGCTACGGACAGCAATCCAGGAAGCGATAGAAGAAGCCGGTGCTTCCCCCACCAAAATCCGCTTTTTCCGCCGCCAAATGAATAACATGATTACAAAATCCTGTGAAGATGTGGGAGTACCCGCTGTACCAAGTCGGCGGACTTTGGTTCTTAATCAGTGGATACAGCAGCGCATGAAGGAAGTCTACCCCCAAGAACCGGGATATCAGGGAGTAGCCAATCCTTCTGTGCGTTTGGATAAGCCCTTACCTCAACGTTTACCAGATGCTTTAGAAGGAAAACAATGGGCTTTTGTGACATTAGAGGCTAGTGATTTGGCTCAAATGCCGGATTGGGAAATTGGCTTTGGTGAAGCTTTTCCCCTAGAGTTGGCGGAATTACGCCCAGAAACTCGGATTCCGGGAATTTTGATTTTCTCACCCAGGGCTTTACCCATAGCAGGTTGGATGTCTGGTTTAGAAATGGCTTATTTGCACTTTGACACTAAGCAAGGAAATCGCCTGATTTTAGAAACGGGGGCTACGGAAAGTTGGGTTGTGGCTAATATTCGCACTCCCGAACTTTTAGCAGAAGCACAGGGCTTTACTGTAGCTAAGGAACAGGCTAATGGGGTGCATTTTATTGGTGTCCAGTCTGATCCTCAATCTCAAGATTTTGCGGGATTTTGGCTATTACAAGAAATCAATTTGCCCTAATTTGTCAGTGGTCTGTTGTCAGTGGTCAGTTGTCCATTATTTGGAATTTGGTAAGTTGATGACACGCTAATGGGATAATAGACTGCGACGATTAAGCGATTTATATCCAAAATCCATAATTCATAAAGGGACATGGGTTCTGAAAATTTGTTACAAGATACACTGGCTCAACAACTGCTAGAACTTGCCCTCAAGTCTGGTGCTGAGGCTGCGGAAGTGTATCAATCACGATCGCTTTCTCGACCAGTTTTTTTTGAAGCCAACCGTCTCAAACAACTAGAAACCAGTCAAGCTGAGGGGACAGCCCTGCGGCTATGGCGGGATGGTTGTCCCGGTTTGGCGGTGGCTTATGGCGATGTTGATCCCCAAGCTATGGTGGAAAAATCTTTGGCACTGAGTCAATTAAATCCACCAGAAATAGTAGAATTAGGGACTCATGCTGGGACATCCTATCCCGATTTAGGCACATCTGTATCCGTAGAAATGTTGATTAAATGGGGCAAGGAGGCGATCGCCCTAATTCGTGATGTCTATCCAGATATTCTTTGTCATAGTGACTGGGAATGCGATATAGAAAACACCAAACTCATTAACAGCAAGGGTTTAAATTCTCACCACACTGACACTACTCTTAGCTGCTATATGTCAGCAGAATGGGTCAGAGGTGATGATTTTCTCAGTGTTGCTGATGGTCAAACCCAACGCGATCAACTCAATCCAGAGAAAGTAGCCAATCAAATTTTACAGCGATTAAATTGGGCTAAAGATAACATTCCTAGTCCCAGTGGTCGCTGTCCTGTATTGTTCACTTCTAAAGCAGCAGATATGCTGTGGGGAACTGTGCAATCAGCTTTGAATGGTAAGCACATCTTGGAAAAAGCTTCTCCCTGGGCTGATAGATTGGGTAAACCAGTTATTGCCCCCACCCTTACCCTGTACCAAAATCCAGCAGCAGGACCTTATAGCTGTCCCTTTGATGATGAAGGTCAACCTACCCAGTCATTAGTATTTATCGAAAATGGGATTTTACGGAATTTTTATAGCGATCGCACTACTGGACGACAATTAAACAGTGGTAGCACTGGTAATGGTTTTCGTCCCGGTTTAGGTAGTTATCCCACACCAGGGCTATTTAACTTCCTAATTCAACCTGGTGATCTTTCCCTCTTAGACTTAATTAGCAAGATGGATGATGGCTTAATTATCGATCAAATGCTAGGTAGTTGTAGCGGACTATCAGGTGATTTTTCCATCAATGTGGATTTGGGATATCGGGTCAAAAATAGTCAAATAATTGGCAGGGTAAAAGATACGATGGTGGCAGGGAATGTCTACACAGCCCTGAAACAAGTGGTGCAACTAGGTGGAGATGCGGATTGGAATGGTTCTTGTTATACACCATCTCTGATAGTAGAAGGACTATCCATTACTGGGAAAAATAGTTAATATTATAACATCCCAGATCCCCGACTTCTTCAAGAAGTCGGGGATCTAACACAACGCAATGATATAATTAGATTCATCTCCACCGTATCTACTATCAAGGGTATGATTATTTGGCAACCAGGGCAACAAATTAATAACGGTAGATTTATCATTCAAGGTAAACCTTTGGGTAGCGGTGGTTTTGGGACTACCTACAAAGCCTTAGAACCTAGCACGGGTAAATTATACGCCATTAAAACTCTCAATCAGCAAATGCAATTGCAAGAGGACTTTGCAGAACAACAGGTTAAGTTTATTAACGAAGCCTTGACAATTAAAGGTTTTGATCATAAGCATATTCTCAAAGTCCATGAAGTCATTCAAGCAGGTGAGCTTTTTGGCGTGGTGATGGAATATATTGATGGAGTAACTTTATTTCAATATCTTCGACAAAAGGGACAACTTGCCGAAAGCGAAGCACTATTATATATAGATCAAATTGGTCAGGCTTTAGAATATATTCACGCCAAAGGCAGTTTACACAGAGATATTAAACCTGCGAATATTCTTTTACGCCAAAATAAACAAGAAGCGGTTTTAATTGATTTTGGTTTAACTCGCAGTATTGCTACTAAAAGTATGACAGCTTCTTTAACAGAAGGTTATGCACCTATTGAACAATATCGTCGCAAAGGGAGTTTTGGACCCCATACCGATGTTTATGCTTTAGCTGCTACTTTATATTATCTGCTGACGGCTGACGGACTCAACAAAGAGGGTGAATTTAGTCCCGTACCCGCACAAAACCGGAAATATGATGATGAACCTTTACTCGCACCAAAACATTATAATTCTCGCATTAGTCAGAGGGTGAATGATGCTATTTTGCAGGGTATGGAAATAGAACCGGAAAAACGGACTCCGACGGTGTTGGAGTTTCGGGAAAATTTGGGTTTAGTTGTTCAAGCTGTGACACCAGCTATTTCTACACCTCAACCACAACCAGAAAATTCTTCCTCTTTTTTATCTAAGATAAAGGAAATTTTCATTCCTCAAAGTTCCACACCTCAACCAAATAACCAAGAGGTACAATTAAAATCAGATGTAGGAATGGACTACAGCACATTGCGTGATTTACTCAAAGCAGGGAAATGGAAGGAAGCAGACGAGGAAACAGAAAGAGTAATGTTAGCAGTTGCGAAACGGGAAAAGGTAGGTTGGTTAGATGATAAAAGTATTGATAATTTTCCCTGTGCAGACCTCCGCACCATTGACCAGTTGTGGGTAAAATACAGTGGTGGTAAGTTTGGTTTTTCTGTGCAGAAACGAATTTATCAAGGTTTTGGTGGAACGAGAGAATATAACCAAGAAATCTGGGAGAAGTTCGGGGACAAGGTAGGATGGAGAAAAGGAGGAAGCAGCTGGAACGCTTTTTGGTTGTACTACAGTGATATTACTTTTGACAAGAAAGCACCAGAAGGCCACCTACCAGGACACCCGTTAGTTAGCGTGCGGGTGGTGGGTCTTCTCTCGCGTCGAGACTTGTAGATCGTAATATTTAAGGGTTACAGAAAATTATTAAGTCTGAATCAGGATGTCCAGGATTTAAGGATTTACAGGATGGTAATTTATAGATGGTTTGTTTGGTGATGAAAATTGCATTTGTCTGAATCAGGATAACCAGGATTAAAGGATTAACAGGATAGTAATTTATAGATGGTTTAAATTATTCAAAAACAATCATTCAAAAACATCCTGAAAAATCCCCAAGTTCCAAAAAACAATCATCCAACAACATCCTGTAAATCCTCAAATCCTGGAAATCCTGATATGGCTAACGCCACGCTACGCTATCAGACAAAAAAAATCATCAACTCCCCACCAAAAATCATTCAATAAAATCCTCTACATCCTCAAATCCTGGAAATGCTGATTCTGACAGTTAAAATTATGATTCAAACTATGAGAAAAAACTCTCATAATCATCATGACTACCAACCCAGAACCATGTAATTGTATCACCATCTAAAACCCCAATTGCTCGATAATTACGGGTTATTCTCACAGACCAAATATTTTCCTGGTTATTTATACATTTAAAATGCAAAGATGGATAAAAAGGATTTTCTCTCCATAACCGATAAGCTTTTCTCGCACTCTGTCTAACTTGCTTATCAAGAGACTTATATTCATCCCAAAAAGAAGCAAGAGTTGCGGACTTCATAACTTATCATAATCCATTGCTTTAGCTAATCCTTCTGCAATCTCTTTTTTAGCACGTTGAGCAGATGCAATTAATTTTTGTTGAGTCTTCTTAAATGAATTATCCCATTTTAATTCATCTTGCAAATCTTCTAAATATTCTCTCAAATGTTCTGCAACTCTGTCTTGTACATCTTCAGATAAAGATTCCATCATTTTGATTACAGTAGTAATTGCTGGAGATGACATAATAGAATATCCTTGGCAACTTTATCTTTACTGAAAAACTAACTCAATCAATATCATGAATCATTATAACCCACATTCCACAAATGGCATCTTGACTTTATCCTGTAAATTCTCAAATCCTGGACATCCTGATATGGCTTGCGCCACGCTTCGCTATCAGCCAAAAATACTTTTGGAAAAGCAAACCCCTATATATATGGGCGCACAGATTTCCACTATATTTAAACTATAACTGAAACTTGGAAACTTGTCAATAGTATTTTTTAATAATTTTACTGTCTTTTCTTATTCAAGCTTATCAGTAAAAATACTTAATAAGCGAAATAAGATACCCATCTAAAAAACTCAAGAAAGAGTTAGTTTTAAATTAAAATTTAAAGATTAAAAATTTAAACTTAAAAATTATGATTTCCCTGACAATGCTAACTCAGTATTTTCGGAACTTTTGGCAACCTAGAAAGGGTTTAGCTATTGCAGAAGCATCTATAATTGGGATAGTAGCCGCTTTATCTGCGGTATTACTCAAACAAGGTTCAGGCTGGTTGGGGACATGGCGAGTGCATACAACTCACATTTTCCCAGCCTGGATATCTCTACCATTTATTGGTCTAAGTTTGGGGTTTCTTTCTGGTTGGTTAGTGCAGCGATTAGCACCAGAAGCGGCTGGTAGTGGCATTCCCCAAGTTAAAGCTGCTTTGGCAAATGTGCCAATTAAACTATCATGGAGAGTAGCTTTTGTCAAGTTAATCAGTTCGATAATCGCCTTGGGTTCGGGGTTAACCTTGGGAAGACAGGGACCCACAGTTCAAGTTGGTGCGGGGTTAGCAGCGGGAATGAGTCGCTTAGTTCCTACCTCTCCAGATCATCGCCGACAGATGATTGCAGCGGGGGCTGGGGCTGGTTTAGCAGCGGCTTTTAATGCACCTCTAGCCGGGGTATTATTTATTATTGAAGAGTTATTACAAGATCTATCAGGTTTAACTTTAGGAACGGCAATTATTGCTGCTTTTATTGGTGGTGTAATTTCCCGGTGGTTGGGTGGTGGGAGTCTGCAATTAGACTTAAAACTAATTGACTATTCTAGCAGTTTTTCTTTATTAGAAATTCCGGCTTTATTAATTTTAGGAATTTTAGCGGGTTTATTAGCAGCTTTATTTAATCGGGGATTAATTTTCAGTATTCAAGCTTATCGCCGTTTACATATTAGTTTACCTTTACGAGTGGCTTTAGCTGGTTTGGCTTCTGGTTTGATTATGTCCTTACTACCAGAAACCTTTCGGGATAATACAGGTTTGCGGGAGTTTATGATTGCTAGTGAACCGAATATACCTTTAGCGGGAATTGTCTTTATTGCCCAATTTATTTTAACCTTAATTGCCTTTGGTTCGGGCGCACCAGGAGGATTATTTGCACCAAGTTTAATTTTAGGTTCTTGTTTAGGACATATTATTGGCGTATGTGAATTGCAAGTATTTGGATTTGGTTCACCGACTACCTACGCATTAGCCGGAATGGGGGGATTTTTTAGCGCGGTTTCCAAAGTTCCGATAACGGCGATTGTCATTGTTTTTGAAATGACGACAGATTTCAATTTAGTATTACCTTTAATGGTGGTATGTGTGACATCTTATCTGGTGGCTGAGAAGGTTGTTCCGGGTTCACTGTATGAAAAACTGCTCACATTAAATGGTATCATTATTAAAAAAGATAGCCCCACAGAGGGAATATTAACTCAATTAACTGCTAAGGATGTAATGCAGCCCTCCGTGGAAACCCTAGAAGCAGAAATGACAGGAGATGAAGTTATTAAAGCCTTTTCCCGTTCCCATCATCGCGGCTTTCCTGTGGTAGAAAATAATAAATTAGTAGGATTAGTTTCCCAGACAGATTTACAGAAAATCCGTAATCATCTCTCACCCCATGAGACTCTTTTAAGAGAGATTATGACACCCAAACCGGTGACAGTCACACCAGCAGATAGATTAAGTCATGTTCTCTATTTATTAAATAGATATCAAATTAGTCGCTTACCTGTGGTAGATGGACAAAAATTAATTGGGATTATTACCCGTGCAGATATTATCCGTACGGAAGCAAATCATTTGAATGGTGAAACCGGGGTGACAGGTCCCCAAGCTGAACCTTCCTATCTAGTATACCAAACTCGATCGCCTAGTATTGGGAGAGGGAGATTATTAGTTACCATTGCTAACCCGGAAACCGCCCCCGCATTACTAGAAATGGCTGCTGCGATCGCCCGCGATCGCCATTATGAAATAGAATGTTTACAAATCATCTTAGTATCCCGTCATGTTTCTCCAGCGGAAACCCCAGTTAACACCGCTAAAAGTCGCCGCTTACTCCGACAAGCCGAAGGTTTGGCCAAAAAACTGCACATTCCCATTCATACCCAAATTCGTGTCGCCCATGATATCGCCCAAGCTATTTTAGAAACTACTAAGGAACGATATATAGACTTAATTTTCATGGGTTGGAAGGGAAATACATCTACCCCTGGCAGGATTTTTGGCAGCGTAGTAGATACTATAATTCGTCAAGCAAACTGTGATGTTGTCTTGGTCAAATTAGGCAATAATTTCCATTCCTACCAGCAATTTAAACGCTGGTTAATACCAATGGCTGGAGGACCAAATGCACCTATTGCCATTAAATTATTACCTGCTTTAGTAACTTTGGAAAACGACATAGAAATCCGCTTAACTCAGGTAGTTAAACCTGGGGAAGTTGCACCAGATATGACGGTTTTAGAGGAATCTACTCGCCAATTCATGCGTCACCGCGATTTACAAAGTAATGTTGTCGCTGCATCTTTGCAAGCTGAATCTGTTACCGCTGGAGTCATTGAATTAGTCAAAACTGAAGATTTCGACGTTGTAGTTTTGGGTGCTTCTCGTGAGGGATTATTACAACAAGCAATTCAAGGTAATATTCCCGAAGCAATCGCATCTGGTGTTGATAGTACCGTAATTTTAGTCAGAAGTGCAATTTCTTAACTATGATTTGTGTGATTTACCTGATTTATATGAGTTTATAAATTTAATCAGGGTGGGAAAACCCACCCCTACAGATATTAACGTTTCACCAATTTCTTGGACATCTTCCGAAGACGAATAGATTCAGGTGTAACTTCCACCAATTCATCTTGAGCAATGTATTCCAAAGCTCTTTCCAAATTCATGTCTATGGGTGTTTGTAACTGAGTAAGTTCTTCACCACCAGATGAACGGTGGTTGGTTAACTGCTTCGTTTTACAAACGTTCAATTCCAAATCTTGGGGACGATTATGTTCACCAATAATCATCCCTTTGTAAACCTTAGTTCCTTCACTGATAAAGAATGCGCCTCTATCTTCACAGTTTTTCATCGCGTAGGAAGTAGAAACACCTTCTTCAAAGGAGATGAGAACGCCTTTGTTCCGGGCTTCAATATCACCACAAAGGGGACGATAATCAAGGAAACTGTGGTTCATGATGCCTTCACCGCGAGTCATTCGCATGAATTCACCTCGGAAACCGATTAAACCACGGGCTGCTACGATAAACTCTAGTTGGGTGCGATCGCCACCACCAGGCTGCATATCTTGCATTTCCGCTTTCCGTTGTCCTAAGCGTTCAATACAGCTACCAACTGCATCCGCGGGAACGTCTAAAGCTAGAAGTTCAAAAGGTTCGCAATTTTGACCGTTAACTGTACGGTAAATTACTTGAGGTTGAGATACTTGGAACTCAAAACCCTCACGGCGCATGGTTTCGATTAAGATACCTAGGTGTAATTCACCACGACCAGAAACCAGGAATTTATCGGGAGAGTCGGTGTCTTCAACGCGCAAAGCTACGTTGGTTTCTAATTCGCGGTATAAGCGATCGCGGATTTGGCGAGATGTTACCAATTTACCTTCTTGGCCAGCAAAAGGTGAATCATTCACCCAGAAGGTCATTTGTAACGTTGGTTCATCCACCTTAATTAATGGTAGAGCCAGAGGTTCATTAGGATCTGTAATAGTTTCACCAATATAAGCATCAGCAAAACCAGCTACAGCCACAATATAACCTGCGGTAGCTTCTTGCATCTCTATCCGTTTTAAACCTTCAAACCCCATCAACTTGGTAACTTTGCCCTTGACAATGCTGCCATCTTCTACTACCAAAGCAGCTTGTTGTCCAGCGCGGATAGTTCCATTGTGGATTTTACCAATGACAATCCGGCCTAAATATTCTGAATAATCTAGGGTGGTAACTTGCAATTGTAGAGGCTTGTTAGGATCTCCCACAGGTGCGGGGACGTGACGGAGAATGGCATTAAATAGCGGCTGCATATCTACTGATTCTGCTTCTAAGCTTTCTTTAGCGAAACCAGCCATACCGGAAGCAAACAAATATTTAAAGTCACACTGGTCTTCATCTGCACCTAATTCTAAGAACAGATCCAAGACCTTATCAACAGCAATGTGGGGGTCAGCTTGTCCCCGGTCAATCTTGTTAATAACGACGATAGGACGGAGACCTTTTTCCAAAGCTTTTTTCAAGACAAAGCGGGTTTGGGGCATTGGTCCTTCATTGGCATCAACAATCAGAATACAACCGTCTACCATGCCGAGTACCCGTTCTACTTCTCCGCCGAAGTCAGCGTGTCCAGGGGTATCAACAATATTAATCAGGGTGTCTTTGTAGCGAACCGCTGTATTTTTAGAAAGAATTGTAATGCCTCGTTCCCTTTCCAAATCATTGGAGTCCATGACACAATCCGGAACGTCTTCGCCTTCGCGGAAAATGCCGGACTGTTTGAGGAGAGCGTCAACCAGGGTGGTTTTACCGTGGTCAACGTGGGCGATAATGGCGACGTTACGAATTGGGAGCGTCATAGATGATTTGGGTAAACTTTAAGGTTTTTAGATTAAGAGGCTTATTTTTGGTCGTTTTAACAGAAGTGGAGATTATCTACCACATCTGTAACGAACCTTGTAATGATTCTAGCGTAATTGTCACAAATATTGTTATTTTGATAATAAATATTAAGAGCATTTTTAAGATATAGGGTACTTGCTTCAATAAAGCTAACTCGCGTATACCCCTAAACGACGTGAAATTAGCACTTAAAACTAAAATTGTGCCAAAATGAACTTATAAATCTATAAATTTACAGGTTATGGCTTGGTTATCAGGACAGGAATTACAAAATGGTAAATATACCATAGAAAAAGAATTAGGTGAAGGTGGTTTTGGGATCACTTATCGCGCTAGAGATAATCAGGGAAATTTCGTTGTTATCAAAACTCTAAATGATGCAATCCAAAAACGTGCTGATTTTGCTAAATTTCAACAAGACTTTCTCAACGAAGCCATTAAATTAGCTAAATGTAGTCATCCTCATATTGTCCAAATTTACGAAGTCATTCATGAAAATGATCTTTGGTGTATGGTGATGGAATATATTGATGGGGAAGATTTAGGAACTATAGTAGAAAATCAAGGTATTTTATCTGAAACTGAAGCATTACGCTATATTCAGCAAATTGGATCAGCATTAACTGTAGTTCATGATAATGGCTTATTACATCGAGATATTAAACCACAAAATATCATGTTGCGTTCTGGTAAATCAGAAGCAGTGTTAATTGATTTTGGGATTGCGCGAGAGTTTTCCCAGAATTTAACTCAAACACATACGCAAATGTTAGCTGATGGTTTTGCACCAATTGAACAATATGATAAAAAAGCAAAACGGGGAGCATTTACAGATGTTTATGCTTTAGCTGCAACTTTGTATTCTGTGTTAACTGGAGAATTACCAACTATATCACCAATGAGAGCAATTGGTACAGAATTAGAAGAAGCAAAAAAGATAAATTCTAGTATTAGCGATAAAGTAAATCAGGCGATAATTAAAGGAATGGAATTAAAGCCAGAAAATCGTTCTCAGTCAATAAATGAGTGGTTATCTCTTTTGAATATCCAAAAAACCAGCAATAATACTATTCTTTCCGCCACACAAATTATTGAAGATAAGATTATTCATGAGTTTAAAACTCATGTTGATTATAAAAGTTCTACAGCAGGATTGCTAATTCATCATAAAGAAAGTAGCTCAGACCTCGCATTGCATTATCATATAACTATCTCTGATACCCACGCCTTTAACTTTGGTGGAAATGGATTTGCTGTATTCCGAATTCCGACAGTATCATATAGCGTAGAATCAGTGACATTATTGCCGAAAAAAGAAGTCCTTGATAGATGTTTAATTGCTTATGAATTATTCAAAACTTGGGATTATGGTTTATTGGGTTGGAACTGTGAACACTTTGCTAGATTAGTCACAACAGGAGAAGCAATTAGTTATCAAGTAAAAGAGTCAATATTAGCATTTTTAAATAATAATGGTTATCATCCATTAGCAAAAGAAATGATGGATAAAGCTTGTCGAACTGCAAAATACTAATTTAGTTAAAAACACTAACCTCTTTCTTTCTCTTCCTTCTCTTTCTCTTCCTTCGTGTCCTTCGCTCCTTCGTGGTTCATTTCCTCTTAACATCATCCAACTAAAAATGCTATCAGAAAGATTTACCCAAGCGCTTACCTACGCCCATGAACTCCACGCCACGCAAAAACGCAAAGCTGGGGATATTCCCTATATTACCCATTTACTAGGAGTAGCCAGTATAGCCTTAGAATATGGTGCAAACGAAGATGAAGCGATCGCTGCCTTACTACATGATGCCATAGAAGACCAAGGTGGAGCAGCCACCAGAGCAGAAATTCGCCGGCGGTTTGGGGATCATGTCACTGCTATAGTTGATGGTTGTACAGACGCAGACACCACACCCAAACCCCCTTGGAAACCCCGGAAAGAAGCCTATATTGCCCATATTGCCACCGCTTCCCCAGAAGTATTGCTAGTTTCTGCTGCTGACAAACTCCATAATGTCCGCTCAATTCTCAAAGATTATCGCATGATTGGTGATGCAGTTTGGGAACGGTTTCAAGGTGGCAAAGAAGGGACACTTTGGTATTATCGTTCTCTAGCAGATGCTTTCCAAAAACATCAAATTACGCCCTTAGTGGCAGAATTAGAAAGAGTAGTGTCCGAATTAGAAATATTAGCTGCATACAAAAAATGAAGAACGAAAACTTTCATCCTTCATTATTTACAGCATATTGCAGGTTACAGGAGGTACAAAGTTATCATGCTTTTACTCCTTCTTTCTTCTTTCTTCTTCCTGACTCCTTTTTTCTTCCTTTGGGAAGATAGTTATTTGTTGATTAACGGAATAAACTACTGAGTGAACTATCTTCGTGAATCCGCCAAATTGCTTCTCCCAGCAGATTAGCGACTGAAAGCGTCACTAATTGGGGAAACTGATTAGCCTCTGGGATGGGAATAGTATTAGTGACTATAACCTCCTCAAACACCCCACTTGATAACCTTTCAATAGCCGGTGGTGAAAACACAGCATGAGTAGCACAGGCATATACCTGACTAGCTCCTTCTTGACGCAGTAAATTAGCCCCCGCCGCAATCGTACCGCCAGTATCAATCATGTCATCCACCAATATGGCAATTTTGCCTCTCACATCACCAATCACATTTAAGACTTCGGCCACATTATGAGCCTGACGACGTTTGTCAATAATTGCTAGAGGTGCATCATTCAATTTTTTCGCAAATGCCCTAGCCCGTGCGACCCCACCCACATCAGGGGAAACAACCACAATATCCTGTAATCCTTTACTAATGAGATAATCGAGGATAACTGGTGAACCATATACATGATCAAAGGGGATATCGAAATAACCCTGAATTTGAGCTGCGTGCAAATCCATTGCTAGAACTCGGTTAGCACCTGCTTGGGTAATCAAGTTAGCGACTAATTTAGCAGTGATAGATTCTCTCCCTGCTGTTTTTCTATCAGCACGAGCATAACCATAGTAAGGAATTACTGCTGTAATCTGGCGTGCAGATGCTCGACGACAGGCATCAATCATAATTAGTAATTCCATCAAATGATCATTGACGGGTTGACAACTGGGCTGGATTAAATAGACATCACAACCCCGAATAGATTCTTGGATTTGAACATAAAGTTCTCCGTCCGCAAATCTTTTGCGAATCATTGGTCCCAAGTCCATACCTAGATAACGAGCGACTTCTTGCGACAGCGCTATATTGGCAGAACCGGAAAAAAGCCGCAGACGATTATTGTCAGGTAGTCCCGTTGCTATTGACTGGACTGGTAAAGTGGCAGAACTTAGCACAGCAGATCCTCGAAGTGCATTCATAGAAATATCATCAGAGATTGAGCAAATTTAGCCAAAATGGATTAAACAAATAATATTGATCTTCAAGTTAACCCTGGGGGTGTTAGAAAACCGACGATTAAATAGCAGCGAAAGTGCAAACAATTATTCTATGATACTTATTACCAATTAACGACCTCGTGAATTGAAGATTAAATATTTATGTTATGAATCAAAAAGAACCTAGCAAAATTATCTATACCTTGAACTTCCATATTTATATATTTCCCGGAAAGCTGACGGCTGAATGCCTACCATTAAAGATCAACTTTGACATTGCTGTGGATGCCAATTGATTTATTTATCCCGGATTATACCTGCTACTATATTGGACAAGTCCTGACTAAAGTCCGAATGTCAGAATAGAATAATGCCAGACTTGTTTCTAGTATACACTTCCTTGTGGGCGGGGTAACTGAGGAAAATTACGGAAGCCACAATTGAGACACTTTGAGTCATGTTGTGGACAGGCGATAGTTTTGTTAAGTTCTAGCTCTGTTGTTATTATTATATTCAATCAATAGACCATGCAATCACCGATTACAGTTGGTACTATCCTACAAAATCGTTACCACATAATTCACATTATTGGACAGGGGGGATTTGGTAGAACCTATCTAGCAGAAGACCAAAGACGCTTTAATGAACTTTGTGTGCTTAAAGAGTTAATTGCCCCAAGCACGGGAACATCCGGTGGAGAAAAGGCACAAGAGTTATTTGAACGAGAGGCTGCTATCTTGTATCAAATTGAGCATCCACAAATTCCCAAATTTCGGGAAAAATTTGCCCAAAACGAAAAGTTATTTTTAGTGCAAGATTTTGTCGTTGGCAAGACTTACCGGAATTTGCTCAGAGAACGCCAAGATGTTGGCACAACTTTTACTGAAGCAGAGGTATTGCATTTATTACGCACTTTGTTGCCTGTTCTTAGTTATATTCACGGTCAGGGAATTATTCATCGGGATATCTCCCCAGAGAATATGATTTTACGGGAAAGTGATTCCCTGCCTGTATTAATTGACTTTGGAGTAGTCAAGGAGTTAGTCACAAAATTACAATCCTCAGTCCCCACATCAGTAACTACTGTAGGTAAATTGGGTTATGCGCCTAGTGAGCAAATGCAAACGGGTAGGGCATATCCTAGTAGTGATTTGTATGCGTTGGCTGTGACGACGATAGTTTTGTTGACGGGGAAAGAACCCGCAGATTTATTTGATGAGCAGGAACTAATATGGAATTGGCAACAGTGGGCAACAGTAAAACCGGAATTCGCTCAAATTTTGCAGCGAATGTTGAGTTATCTGCCGGGGGAACGGTATCAAAGTGCCGCTGATGTTACTCAGGCACTGCTTAACTTAGGTTATAGTAGCCAACCTGCTGCTAATTTATCTCATCTACAAACTATCGCTATCGGGCATCGTCCTGAGCCGATATCAAAAACATCGGAAAAGCCGCAACCTTCAGTTAATTCTGGACAAAGTAGCTCTATTTTGGATAATGCTTGGGCGTTGGCAGGAATTGGCGGTGTTGTGATTATTTTAGCAGGGTTTGGTTCTTGGACTTTGGTGAATTCACTGAAAAATCAGTCTCGTCCAGCAACAGAAACAATCACAACCCCACAATCATTTCCTTCTCCAGTTATTCCTAGTGGGACATTATTAACACCAACACCAACTCCAACACCCACAGTAACTAATAGTGAACCTGTGATTAATCGTCAACGGCTGAGATTAGACAAATCTAACAAGGCGACAATTGACGGAACACTGAGGGAAAATGAATTGGTTGAATATAGTTTACAAGGTAAGGTTGGGGAAAAATTAACTGTATCTGTAAATGAAAACAGTGGGATTGTACTGACGATTTTAACTGCTAATGGTGAAATCATTAATACTCAAGATCAACAATCTACTTCTTATGAAGGAATATTAGCTAATGATGGGAGATATATTATTCGATTAGGTTTGTCTGGGGGTGTTTCGGAGGTTAATTATAGTTTGAATGTAGCTTTAGAAGCACCAATGCCAACGGAAACGCCAACTCCCACAGAAACGCCAACCCCCACAGAAACGCCAACTCCTACAGAAACGCCAACCCCCACAGAAACGCCAACTCCTACGACTTCCCCTACTCCCACAGAAACGCCAACTCCCACAGAAACACCAACTCCTACAGAAACGTCAACTCCAGGGTTTAATGGGACAAATTAACGTTTTAACGTTAAATTATAAGAGACTAGGCTGAAAACCCTTGAAGTTGAGTTTTGGAGCGTAGTGGTCAGTGAGCAGTTCGGCAAGCTCACTGTAACACTTGTCGAACTGCGGAAAAACTCAACTGTCCTTTAGGCAAGGGATGAAAGCCAGATAGAGGCTTCAGCCTCCACTGAAAGTTTTTCCTGTTGACAAGATTATACTTTGTGAGTTAGCATAGCTTCGTGGTGTTTAGGTCGTAGCCATACTATGGCTAACGCCACGCTACGCTATCGACAGGCTCAGTAACCATGATAATTTATGAGTTCAAAGTCAAAGGAAAAGATAGGCAGTATCGCGCAATAGATGAGGCTATTCGTGCATCTCAATTCATCCAAAATAAATGTTTAAGATATTGGATGGACAATAAAGGTGCGACGAAATATGATCTCAATAAATATTGCGCGATTTTGGCATCTGAATTTCCTTTCGCCGATGAACTTAATTCAATGGCAAGACAATCTGCTGCGGAGCGTTCTTGGAGTACAATAGCTCGATTTTACGACAATTGTAAAAAGAAAGTTAAGGGTAAAAAGGGATTTCCAAAATTCAAAAAGAATTGCCGTTCAGTTGAATATAAGGTTAGCGGCTGGAAGTTATCTGAAACCAGAAAAGCAATTACTTTTTCTGATAAAAAAGGTATAGGTACTCTGAAATTAAAAGGTACTTATGATCTTAATTTCTATGACATCAAGCAAATTAAGCGAGTTCGTTTAGTCCGTCGGGCTGATGGATATTATGCTCAATTTGCAATTGATGTCAAGATTAGAATCGAATCTCAACCAACGAATCAAATAGTTGGCTTAGATGTGGGGTTAAAATACTTTATTGCCGATTCAAAAGGTAATGTAGAACCTGCCCCACAATTCTATAGAAAATCAGAGAAACAGTTAAGTCGAGCTAATCGTAAAAAATCTAAGAAGTTTGACAGAGATAAGAAAAAAGCTAAACAACCACAATCTAAGAACTATTTAAAAGCTAAAAATAGGTATGCCCGTAAACATTTAAGAGTAAGTAGGCAGCGAAAAGAATATTGCAAGAGATTAGCATATTCCGTGATCCAGTCTAACGATTTGGTAGCTTATGAAGACTTAAATATTAAAGGCATGGTAAGAAACCGACATTTAGCTAAATCAATTTCTGATGCTGGCTGGGCAACTTTTCGGCAATGGGTAGAATATTTTGGACTCAAATATGGGAAGGCAACAGTTGCTGTTCCTCCCCATAATACTTCTCAAAATTGTGCTAATTGTGGTCAAAAAGTGAAAAAATCCCTATCAACCAGAACCCATAATTGTCATCATTGCGGGTTTGTAGAAGATAGAGATATTAATGCTAGTATCAACATCCTAAGATTAGGATTAACTACGGTAGGGATACGGTCAGCTACGCTACAGGAGATTTGCCCTCTTGGGCGATTGGTGCAAACCTGTCGTCTAATGGCGAGTCAGTGAATGTAGAATCCCCGTGTCTTTAGACCGGGGAGTGTCAAGAAAAGAAGCAAATTAAGTTGTCATTTTTAGCAAAAAACGTTGTTGAATACTTTACTGATTGCGGGAACTGATACGGATGCTGGTAAAACTGTTATCACAGCAGCAATAGCCGCTTATTGGCAAAAATATTATCCCCAGCGTAGTTTGGGGATGATGAAGCCAATTCAATCGGGGTTGGGTGATAGGGAACTGTACCAAACTCTGTTTAATTTGGACCAGTCACCAGAAGAAATTACACCTTTGTATTTTCAAGCCCCTTTAGCCCCTCCCATAGCTGCGGCTAAGGAAAATCGTCAAATTGATTTAGCGATAGTTTGGCGAACTTTGTTGGCTTTGCAGAAACAACGTGATTTTGTGTTGGTGGAATCTTTGGGGGGTTTGGGTTCACCGATTACTGATGAGTTGACGGTGGCTGATTTGGCGGGTGAATGGCGATTACAGACTTTTTTGGTGGTGCCGGTCAGATTGGGGGCGATCGCTCAGGCTGTTGCTAATGTAGCATTAGCTAGGCAACATAAAATCAATCTGCGCGGAATTATTCTTAATTACACCCAACCCCGCACCAAGGAAGAAATTGCTGATTTAACACCACCAGAGTTAATTCAATCATTGACAAATATTCCCGTTTTAGGTTATGTTCCCTATCTGGAAAATCCCAGAGATTTGGAACAACTTGCAAAAGTTGCTGCGGCTTTAGATTGGGAAATATATTGTAGCTAATGGGTGATTGGTAATTGGTGATTGGTAATAGGTAATGGGGAAGAGTTTTTTTAATTTTTAATTGATAAATATGGTTTCTACATTTCCTTTGGCTTCAACGGTAAATCTTAAAAATGTGCGGTTAGCAATTCGGGCTTTGCAACCGCAATTAGTAGAGTGGAGAAGACAAATTCACCAAAAACCAGAATTAGGTTTTCAGGAAAAAATTACCGCTGAGTTTATTGCCGAAAAGTTGCAAAGTTGGGGAATTGCACATCAAACAGGTATTGCAGAAACGGGAATTGTGGCGATTATTAAAGGTGAAAAATCTGGACATGGTAAAGTATTAGCAATACGGGCGGATATGGATGCTTTACCTATTCAAGAAGAGAATGAAGTTCCCTATTGTTCTCAACATGATGGTGTGATGCACGCTTGTGGACATGATGGACATACAGCGATCGCTCTCGGTACGGCATATTACCTCAATCAACACCGACAAGACTTTAGTGGCACAGTAAAAATTATCTTCCAACCCGCCGAAGAAGGTCCCGGTGGGGCAAAACCGATGATCGCAGCAGGTGTATTGAAGAACCCTGATGTTGATGCCATTATCGGTTTACACTTATGGAATAATCTGCCATTGGCAACTGTGGGAGTCCGCGCTGGGGCATTAATGGCCGCTGTAGAATTGTTTCGCTGCACCATTTTTGGTAAAGGTGGACATGGGGCAATTCCTCAGCAAACAGTAGATTCTATCGTGATAGCGGCGCAAATAGTCAATGCTTTACAAACTATTGTTTCCCGTAATATTAACCCCATTGATGCGGCTGTGGTGACAGTGGGAGAACTCCACGCCGGCACAGCAGTTAATGTGATTGCTGATACCGCAAGAATGGGTGGGACAGTGAGATATTTTAATCCTGATTTAGCAGGTTTTTTTAAAGAACGCATTCAACAAATTGTTGGGGGAATTTGTCAAAGTCACGGTGCAAATTATGACTTAGATTATATTCATCTTTATCCACCAGTTATCAATGATACGGAAATCGCGGCATTAGTTCGTTCAGTTGCAGAGGAAGTGATAGAAACCCCCATTGGTATCGTTCCTGAGTGTCAAACAATGGGTGGGGAAGATATGTCATTTTTCTTGCAAGAAGTTCCCGGTTGTTACTTTTTTCTTGGTTCTGCAAATCCAGAGAAAAAATTAGATTATCCTCATCATCATCCCCGATTTGATTTTGATGAAACGGCTTTACCAATGGGTGTGGAAATGTTTGTTCGCTGTGTAAACAAGTTTTTGGCTTAAAATGGAGAAATACTGGGAATTACAGGTGTTTCTGATTCCTGCTGTTGACGTTGTAAATACTTACTCAGCACATAAGCTAAATCTCCTCTTGTCATGGGGCTTAGTGGGTAAATATTACCTTGTGTATCCATATTCACAAATTCTTCAGCAATGACTGTAGCGATCGCTTTTCTAGACCAATCAGGTATATTTATGGCATCTGGATGTGATGAGAGAATCTTATCAACGCTTTGATCAGGAAATTGGAAAACCCCATAAGCTTGGGCAAAAATCGCTAAACCTTCACCTCTAGTAACCCGTTGATTTGGGAAAAATAGATTTCCTCGATAACCTTTCATAATATCAGTTTTCAAAACTATCTGAACATCTTTATATGCCCAATGAGAAGGAGGAACATCCGGGATGAATACAGATTTTTTTTCTGGCAGAATAGCCCGTTTATCTAAATAAAATGCCTTCACTAAAATTGACGCTAATTCTGCACGACTAATTAACTTATCCTGATAAAATTTACCATCGGGAAAATTATCCATTAACTTAGAATCAACTACCTTTTGGATATATTCTGAACTGGTAACAGGTATTGGATCTAGTGATTGTTCTTGGGCAATAATTGGGGAATTTTGGAGAAGTGTGATTAAAGTCAATATCCCTAGTAATTTTTTCATTGCGACTATTATTTTATAACTGTATTACTAATATTGACGGTGATTGCATAATTGAAGTTGCTGATTTTCTAGATAATTAAAAATAAAGATTTTTTAAATATAATTGATAAACCTTTATCTTTATAACAAATTGTCTGTAAATAAAATCCAAAATTTCGCTCAGAAATCAAAAATCAAGGGAGTTTTAGTTCTCAATCCTCAATTCTAAATTCTAAATTCTAAATTCTAAATTCTAAATTCTCATTACCAATTTTATAATATAGTTGGCTGTGATAGTATTTTCTATAGCCTTAATTGTTCAGGAGTTAAAGAATGTCCATACCAGCAGATCCAGTTAAATTGATGAAGCAAGAAGTTGGCAAAGCGGCCGCCAATTTAGTAAAATCCGGTTCAATAGTTGGTTTGGGTACAGGTTCAACCACAGCTTACACCATTCAGTATTTAGGAGAACGCCTCAAATCAGGGGAACTCAAAGATATTGTCGGTATCCCCACCTCATTTCAATCAGAAGTGTTAGCAAAAGAGTATGGCGTTCCCCTCACCACTTTAGACGCTGTAGACCATATTGATATTGCCATAGATGGGGCAGATGAGGTAGACCCCCACAAAAACTTGATTAAAGGTGGTGGTGCGGCACATACCCGCGAAAAAGTTGTAGATTACCTAGCAACACAGTTTATTGTCGTCGTTGATGGTGGTAAGTTAGTAGAGCGCTTGGGTTCTAGTTTCGCTGTACCAGTTGAAGTTATTCCTATGGCACTTACCCCCGTCACTAATGCCATTAAAGCACTTGGTGGTAAGCCAGAATTGCGGATGGGTGTGAGAAAAGCCGGACCTGTGATCACTGATCAAGGTAACATGGTTTTGGATGTCACATTCGATAGCATTGATGACCCTGTAAACCTGGAAAAAACCCTGAATAATATTCCTGGTGTTTTGGAAAATGGCATTTTCGTCAATTGTGCAGATATCGTGCTTGTTGGTGAAGTTATTGACGGTAAACCTGTAGTCAGACAACTTTAAATTAGTACCTAATCACATAAATTACAAAAGAAGGAAACTCTTAACTGGGAACAGATAAGAAACACTCATTTGCACCAGTTTAGAGCTTCTGTCAAAAAAAAGATGTTTTTAAAAGATGCGTAGCCCGAAAAAAACAGTTCGTCACCGAATCAGAATTTAGATTGAATTATTCCTGACTTTTCTTATTCTTGGCTTTTATGTCTGGTTGACAGCTAGTTACAGCCAGTCGAAGATTGCCTTGATGGCTGGCTAGTAGTTGTTTCCCAAATTCTTGGTCTAAACCAGTCCAGTGCATTAATAATGCCAATTTAACCGATTTACCACTATGTTCTAGTAAAAACCCGGCTGCTTCTCGACTTAAACTAGTTAAGTCTTGTAAGATCCGTAAAGCGCGATCATGTAATTTTTGATTCGTGACAGCGACATCAACCATGCGATTCCCATACACTTTACCTAGTTTAACCATTACCCCAGTCGAAAGGGTATTTAACACTAATTTTGTCACCGTCCCCGCTTTTAAGCGAGTAGAACCAGCTAAAATTTCTGGTCCTGTCAATAAACGAATATCAATATCAACTTCAATACCGACTTGTTCTGTGGGAACACAGGCTATAAAAATAGTCTTAGCCCCCCGTTGACGCGCTGCATTAATGGCACCGTGAACGAAAGGCGTTGTTCCCCCAGCCGTGATGCCGACGACTACATCCAGTTGCGTGATTTGTCGTTGCGCGATCGCAGTTTCCCCATCTTCCGCTCGATCTTCCAAATCCTCGGAACTGCGGACTAATGCTCCCGCACCACCAGCAATAATCCCTTGTACCAATTCTGGGGAAGTACAGAAAGTAGGTGGACACTCGGCAGCATCTAATACTCCTAATCTGCCACTTGTCCCTGCACCCACATAAAATAAACGGCCACCTTGACGCAGTTTTTCTGCTGCGAGGTCAATAGCTGCTGCTAACTGAACTTTAGCCGCTGCTACTGCTGCTACTGCCTTTTGGTCTTCGCTATTAAATAATTCTACCAATTCTAAAGAGTTGAGCTGGTCTAAATTGAGACTATGGGGATTAACTTGTTCGGTGAGCAGATGCCCGCGTTCCTGGAAATTTGTCATTTGTGTATACTGTGTCAGTTGTTAGTTGTCAGTTGTCCGTTGTCAGTAGGGGCGAAGCATTTGGAAGATAAATTATCGGTCATTGCCAAAAATAGTTCTCCAAATGCTTCGCCCGTACAGTTGTCAGTTGTCAGTTGTCAGTAGGGGCGAAGCATTTGGAAGATAAATTATCGGTCATTGCCAAAAATAGTTCTCCAAATGCTTCGCCCGTACAGTTGTCAGTTGTCAGTTGTCAGTTGTTATTTACGACCAATCACCAATCACCAATCACCAATCACCAATCACCAATCACCAATCACCAATCACCAATCACCAATCACCAATCACCAATCACCAATCACCAATCACCAATAACTAATAACTAATAACAAACTACAATAAACCTTCCAGTTGACGACGAATACTGTCTAAATCAGAATTAACACTTTCTGGGGCAGATAGACTGGTAGGGAAGAAGTTTTTATCAGCATCCTCTATTTGTGCTTGGGCTTGCCAATCAGTTTGTTCCACGTTCGTTTCGGGTGGAATTACTAATTCACTGTTTTCAGCCACAATTTCCCAAGTATAGCCAGTGCTTTGGCAAAATTCCTGAACATCATCAGCATTCATCATCTCCACTGTCGGGATAGCGAAGTCTTGAGCTTCTAACATTAAAGCAAAACGGGTGGCATCGTCCTCTGATTCAAACATGAGGATTTTATTGCCTTCTAAACCTTGGCCATTGCTAATCCGAATGCTGTGAATTCCTTCATTATCAGTACCAGCATTGAAAATCAGTACAAAAACACGCATTATCCATCCCTTGATTGATTAGTTCTCTAATTTATCTTAAAGTTCTAGGTTGTACATTCGGGAAAATCTCTAATAATTTTTGTGTGATTGCGGGAAATCAGGCATAGACCAAAAGATATAGTTCTCTAATTTTGCCAAAAACCTAGCTGTAATTTTTGCCATCATTTGGCTATACTCTAATAGACATCTGGTGAAAATTAAATACGGGTCAGCAAGACACTACAGTAGTGTGGGCATCTTGCCCGCGTGAGCGAGACGCTCACACTACAACAAACTACTAGTAGTTAAACGTAAAATTATGTCAAAATTAGTATTTTGTATTCTTCCAGATATCTGGTAATCCAAGAGTGAAAACCTATGTCTAACTCTCCTAGTCAAAATTCTCGCCCCGCTGATTCTGGGCTTAGGCTTCTATGGTTAATGATATTGAACCGTAGTTGTTTAGGTGTAGGTGCTTTGCTATTGATAGGAATTATTTTCAGTATTTGGCGATTGCAGAATTTTGTTTACCAGGAACTAGTACCATTAGCTACCCAAAGTCTGACTACTACTCTCAACCGTCCGGTAAAACTGGGAGCAATTGAGTCCTTTTCCCTGACTGGCGTTCAGTTTGCCGCTTCTGAGATTCCCGCTACAGCCACAGATCCAGATAGGGCAAATATCAAAGCAGTAGATGTAGGTTTTGATATTTGGAAGTTAGTTATTAACCGCAATCTCCGATTGGATGTAACTTTAATTAATCCAGATGTTTATGTTCAACAAGATCCCCAAGCCCGCTGGTTAACGACTACTATCACCCCAGCTACTGGTAAGGGATTGATTAAAACTGATTTGGATAAGTTACGGTTTCGGGATGCAAATTTGGTATTAGTACCGAGAAAAATGGGGGGAGATTTTTCTTTACAAGTTCCTGTAAAATTTTCTGGGATTAATGGAACTGCTCAACTCTTAAATCAAAATAAACTAATTAAATTAGACTTGGCTGCTAAGGCAGTAAGTGGGGGTGATATTTCCATTGTCGGAGATTTAATTCCTCAGAAAGTTTTAGCAGGGGATTTTCGAGTGCGAGGGCAAAATCTCCTGTCCGCAGATATTACTCGGCTTGTAACTTTACCACTGACTTTACAAAGTGGGAGAGTAAATGGTGATTTGCGAATTAAGATAACACCAAAGCAGAAAACCTTACTCTATGGCAATGCTATGATGGAGGGGGTAACACTACAAATCGCAAAAATCCCCGAATTATTCAATCATAGTCAGGGAAATCTCATTTTTGATGGACTGGTAATTAAATTAGATAATATAGTCACAAACTACGGACAAATCCCGTTCACAACATCGGGGACTATTGATCAACAAGCAGGGTTTAATTTAAAAGCACGTGTGAATGCGGTAAGTTTGGCCAATGCTCAAGCAACTTTAAAGGTAAAGTTACCATTTCCTGTGAGTGGTATAGCTCAAGCCGATTTGCAGCTAATGGGAGCAACTACTAAACCAGTGCTATCTGGTAATGTGAGGACGTTGAAAACTGCTCGAATTGATCAAGTTGATTTTGGGAAAGTTAGTAGTAAATTTGAGCTTATTAGTAGTAAATCTCTCCTGAGAATTACGGATATTCAAGGCAAAACTACCTATGGGGGTGAGGTTAAAGGCGGGGGAATTATTAAACTTGGTAAAGTATCTGCACTGAATTTTCAACTCCGAGCGGAAAATATGCCAGGGGATGCGATCGCTCAAGTATATAATATCAAAACAGGATTCCCCATTGGCATGATCACAGCCACCGCAGAAATAAAAGGTGTAGCTGATAATACCCACACTTTCGTTAAATGGCAAGCTCCTCAAGCCCAATATCCAGTAACAGGGACAAGTATTATTAATCCTGACCGCACAGTTTCTTTTCGTGATGTAGTTGCAACTGTTGGTGGAGGTGTAGTGAATGGTAGTGGTATTTATAGTCATGATAGCAAGCGTTGGCAGGCTTCGGCTCAATCTAGCAAGATTAAATTAACATCTTTTGTTGACCAAAAACAGCAGGAAAATATTTCTCTAGCTGGGGTAGAATTTAACGGTAATTTGCAATTATCAGGAAATTCTTCACCATTTCAAATAGAGACGATTATTCCTAAAAATGCCAATATCAACATTGCTGGTGGCACAGTTAATATTTCGCAAATTAAGTTACAAGACCAAAATTTTACAACTTTATTAGTTGGGAAAGATTTACGTTTAGGAACAATTTTAAAACAGGCTAACCCAATTTTAAATAATCTCCTCGCAGGTAATTTCACTATTGTCGGTAATAGGGAAAATTTTAACCTCAAAACCTTTGCTGGAACAGGTGAAGGATTCCTCTCTGTTGGTGGAGGGAGAATTAAAGCTGCTAATATTCAAGTTGCAGAAGGTCGCTATCAGGCGAAAATTCAAGCGGAAAATGTCCCCCTGACAAAGTTAGCATCTGTACCACCACAATTCCAAGGAAATATAGCCGGTCAGTTGCAAGTAACTGGTTCGGTCGAGTCGTTCCAACCAGAAACTATTCAAGGGGAGGGAAAAGGCAGCTTGAAATTACCAAGTGGTACAGTTACAGCCTCTTCTATTCAACTTAATAATGGTAATTATCAAGCATTGTTGGCTACTTCAGGTTTACAATTAAACCCTTTCAATCAGCAGTTAAAAGGACAGTTGGGAGGAAAGTTGCAAGTATCGGGAAATGTGACTGCTTCTAAATTAGCAGATGTGGCTGCTGTTGGTCAGGTGCGCTTTAGTCAAGGTTTACAAGGTTTTGATTCACCTATTCAAGCTGATATCGGGTGGAATGGAGAAAAGCTAACTGTTGATAGTTCTAATAATGCTAACTTTCAAGCTAAAGGTTATTTATTAGCTAATGCTAAGAAAGCAGGTATCCCAGAAATTACGCAATTAAATTTTAATGTTCAGGCAAAAAATTATAGTCTGCAACGGTTGCCAGTGCAACTACCTGATACTGCGGATATTGCTGGCAACTTAGATTTTAGCGGACAAGTGACAGGAAAACCCACTGCACCAAATATTATAGGTAAGTTGGGGTTACGGAATTTCCAAGTTCAGGAATTTGCTTTTGAACCATTATTGACTGGTAATGTGAATTCTGGATCAGGACAGGGGTTAAGTTTAGATGTTGCAGGTGTAAAGGAACGGATAGCAATTAATTTAGATGGTAACAATCGCCCCAAATCGTTTTTAGTTCAGTGGCAACAAGCATTGCTATCAGGTGCAGCAACGGGATCTGACTGGGGTGTGAATGTGGCTAATTTCCCATTAAAAGCTTTAAATATACCTGTACCAGCAAATACTCCTTTAAGTCCGGGAGGAGTGAGAGGATTATTAACAGCAAATTTGCAAATTAATTCGCAGACATTTGCCACAGCAGGAAATATAGCCATTGAAAAACCCGAACTTGGCCGGATTAAAGGCGATCGCTTTAGGACCGAACTGCGCTATGATAACAATACATTCGTCCTTCGTGATAGCGAACTTCGCAAAGGTGAAAGCAGATATAGCTTTGATGCCAATATCAAACCGTGGGCAAAAAAACCGCAACTGCGAGCAAAAATCAACATTGAAAAAGGCAACATTCAAGACTTTTTGAATGCGGCTCAAATCTTTGACATAGAAGACTTCCAACGTGGTTTAAAAGCACCGACTTACGGCAAGTCTGCGGACTTAACCACCAACTCCCAAGGATTACCTTTAGAGTCTCTATTGACCCAAATCCAACGGTTATCAGAAATTGATACCCTACTAACTACCCAACAACAACAACGGTCTACGGCTAAACCTATCCCAGATTTAAGAGACTTAAAGGGGATTTTGAATGGGAATATTTTTATTAATACTGCCACAACGGACGAACCCAGGATAAAATTTAACCTCCAAGGAGAAAACTTCACCTGGGGTAAATCAACAGAACCAAGCCGCTTTTATCGTGCGGAACAAGTCATAGCTAAAGGTAGTTTTGAAGAAGGAATTTTCCGGTTCCGACCTTTACGAATTCAATCTCAGCAAAAAATAATTGCCTTTACAGGTAACATTGGTGGTCAGGCGCAATCAGGTCAATTAAAAATCGAAAACTTTCCCATTCAGCGACTAAATAATTTGGTGAAACTGCCACTGGGAATTGGCGGTAAGCTGAATATTACCGCAGCAATAGCTGGGAGTATTATCAATCCTCAAGCTAGAGGAGAATTAAACATTACAGAAGGAACAATTGATCAGAAATCAGTGGAATCAGCTAATACTAGTTTCAGTTATGCTGACGGACGTTTAAACTTTGGTAGTCAGGTAACGGGAGTGGGAGTAGGGACTGAACCTGCAAATATTAATGGTAGTATTCCCTATACTTTGCCCTTTGCTTCTGAAAAATCAAACAGTAATCAAATTACCTTAGATATCAATGTCAAAAATGAAGGTTTAACAATTCTCAATCTGTTTACTAATGAGATATCTTTTGAAAAAGGACAAGGGGAATTAGATTTAAAAGTTCGGGGAACTCAACAACAACCTTTCGTTAAAGGAACTGCTTCTCTCGATAATGCTACTTTTAGATCCCCAACCTTACCAGGAAAGTTAACCAATGTGAATGGTAAAGCAATTTTTGATTTAACCCGTGTGTTTATAAAAAGTCTCGAAGGTAAATTTAGTGATGGTAATATTCAAGCTGCTGGAGAATTGCCAATTTTTAATAGTCGAGATACCAAAATAGATGTGCCGCTAATTGTGACTTTAAAACAATTAGTTTTAAATCTCAAGGGGTTATATCAAGGAGGTGCTAATGGTAATTTAGAAATTACTGGTTCTATTCTGAAACCAATAATTGGCGGTAATATAGAATTATTTGATGGTCAAGTATTGTTAACAGAATCTCCAGATGAGAATTCAGCAGCTAATAAAATTGGCAACCAAAACAAACCAGATCCAGAAAATAAAATTACTAGGTTAAATAATTTAGGATTAAAATTAGGTAGAAATATCCAAATTGTCAAATCACCAGTTTTTAAATTCCAAGCTTCTGGAGATCTAATTGTTAACGGTTCTTTAGTTGAACCGATACCAGAAGGAACTATTAAGTTAAATAAAGGTGCAGTAAATTTATTTACTACCCAATTAAATTTAGCAAAAGGTCATGAACACACCGCTACTTTTAGCCCTCGTCAACCCCGTGATCCTAATTTGGATATTCGGCTATTTGCGAAGATTCTAGATGTAACTCAAAATAGTGATATTAGCAGACAAGGTTCTACAGGTTTAGCCGGGTTGGAAACAGTCCGAGTTGAAGCCAGTATTAATGGTTTAGCTAGTCAAATTAATGATAACTTACAACTAAAAAGTAATCCTTCTCGTTCACAAACACAAATTGTCACTTTGTTAGGAGGTGGACTTATTGACAATCAAGGACGTAGTGACAGTAATCTGGGTTTAATTAATATTGCTAGTTCGGCTGTTTTCAGTAATTTCCAAGGTGCATTTAATGAAATTGGTGATGCTTTTGGTTTAAGTGAATTGCGGATATTTCCGACTATTGTTTCGGAAAGACCAGAAGCGGGAAGAAATAACTCATCTTTAGAATTAGCTTTAGAAGCCGGAATTGATATTTCTCCGAAATTTTCCCTTTCTACTATTAAGATTTTAACAGCAAATGATCCTTTACAATGGGGGATTAATTACCGGATAAATAATCAATTTCGTCTTCGTTCTTCCACTAATTTAACTGATGATACCCGGGCTGTAATTGAGTTTGAACGGAGGTTTTAAAAAATTGATCATTGATAATTACCAATAATCACAAGTAATATCTAACAGTTGTGACAATACGACTCTTGTTTGCTCGTAAAGCAGTCTTCAAAAACAAAGTTGTTTGGTTATGTAAAATACTATCCCACCAATTTCGAGGGACAAAAACGGGAATAATGATAGTTGTGAAAACACCTGAGTGACTTTCCTGGAACTGACCAATAAAATCTACAATTGGCTCAATTACTGAACGATAAGGTAAAGGAAGTAAATACACCAACTGCGTAGAGAGGGATAATGGCGTTAACTTGACCTTTGAAGATAATGGCTAAAATTCCTGCACAGGTACTAAGGAGAATAATCCCGTTAGAGTAGACCAAGCGATCGCCTAATAGAGACAATTGGCGGGGTAAAAATCCATCTCTGGCTAAAAAATAACACAGTCTGGGAAAATCTGCATAACTGGTATTAGCAGCTAACATCAAAACCAACAGGGTAACAACTTGCAGGAAATAGTAAACAGGCCCTGTTCCCAAAATTGCTCTCCCCAAAAGAGAAACTACTGTTTGTCCTTCTCCGGGAACAATATGATAAATGTTTGCCAAGTAAGTGATACCTACAAACATGAATCCCAAAATTACTCCTAAATACAACAAAGTCAGCCGAGCATTTTTCGATTCTGGAGGTTTAAAAGCTAACACCCCATCAGATATTGCCTCGCTTGTTGGTAAGGATTTACCGAGAAAAAATTCTTTAACCTGTGGGTAAAAGGACATAAAAAGTCCACTTAGTAAATAAGTTAATTGATACTTGTCTGAAAGTAAACTCAAACCTAAGTTTACAGAATATAACAATTCTGGCAGATTTATGACAAATTAACTAATAATTGCTACTGAAAACTAACTACTGAAGCACTTCTTAAACCTTGAATGGTAGAAATTACTTGGTTGGCAACTTGATCAATTTCCTCAACTGTATTAAATCTCCCCATCCCAAATCGCATGGAAGCATAAGCTAATTTATCCGAATGTCCCAATGCTTTCAACACATAGGAAGGGGCAACATTATTAGAAGAACAAGCAGAACCCGAAGATACCGCTACTGTTGATTGTAACCCTAATGAAAGTGCTGCACCATCTACACCTTCCACACTAATATTTAAGTTTCCTGCTAATCGGTTTTGAGGATGTCCATTTACATGAATTCCCCCGACAGTAGATAACTGTTGCCACAATCTTGCTCTTAATGCTGTTAATCGGTGATTTTCGGTTTCTTGTTCTGAATCAGCAATTTCTACAGCTTTACCAAAACCGACAATTTGCGGTGTGTATAAAGTCCCAGAACGCATTCCTCTTTCATGTCCTCCCCCATGTTGTTGGGAAGCAAGTTTAACTCTAGGGTTACGTCTGCGGACATATAAAGCCCCAATTCCCTTTGGTCCATAGACTTTATGGGCTGTGAGAGACATTAAATCAATATTCATCTCTTCTACATCTAAAGGGATTTTACCAATAGCTTGGGCTGCGTCTGTGTGCAAAATAATTTGCCTTTGCCGGCACATTTCTCCAATTTCGGCTATTGGTTGTAAAACCCCAATTTCATTATTTGCAGCCATTACAGATACTAAAATTGTATCATGACGCAAAGCTTTTGCTAACTGATTTAAATCAATTAGTCCATCTTTTTGTACTGGCAAAATTGTAATATCAAAACCAAGACTTTTTAAATATTCGCAAGGATCTAAAACTGCTTTATGTTCCGTGGCAATAGTCACAATATGCTGACCTTTTTGGAAATAAGCCTCAGCAATACCTTTAATAGCTAAATTATTTGCTTCCGTTGCACCACTGGTAAAAACAATTTCTTCGGGGGTAGCATTAATTGCTTTTGCTAAAATTTCCCGTGTTTGTCTAACAGCAGCTTCCGATTCCCAACCGTAAATATGGCTAATACTCGCCGCATTACCAAACTTTTCGGTAAAATAGGGAATCATAGCAGCCATTACCCTTTCATCAACGGGGGTAGTAGCATGACAATCGAGATAGATAGGACGACTGGACATAATTAATTCAGAGTTAATTCAAAATTTGACTTAGTTTTTTTAAGATTCGGAAAACTTGATAAAGTTCGTTTTCTCGACGATACAAAGTAAATCTGTCTGACAAAGCATATCTAGGTTGATCTTTTTGCAGAAGTTTGATAAATTGAAAATCTTCTCCATTAATGACTAATGAATATACAGGATAATCAGGATGAGGATTAGCCAGCATATAAGTAAGTGCTTGAGGTATGGCTTGTGCAAGGGAAAAAGCAGTTTTTTTAGATTCAATTACCAATAACCATAATTGTTGCTGAATCACTAAAACATCAATTCGGCCTCTGATAACTTCGTCTTCATTTTCGACGGCAATTTCTATTGATGATTCACTTCTAATCAAGAAAGGTTCATCATAAAATCCAGCTAAACTGAGTAAGGGAGATAAAACAACTAACTTTACGGTTTCTTCTGATAAAGGAGGATGTTTAACCAATCGGAGAAAATGAAATTTTACTTTGTCTAGATATTGCTTTTCTAAATCAGAAATTTCTGGCAAATGTTCCCACCATTCAGGAAAAAACGCTTCACTGTCGGTTTGTTCTAAACTAAATCTTTCTTCTAAATAGGCAATGCCTATATTTTGTGCTTGGATGAACTGAACCATAATACAAATAATAGGATGTCAGGAGTCAGGAGTTAGGAGTTAGGAGGTAGAATTGTTGAGAATAGCTTTTGCATAACTATCTAATAATCTACTAACCTCTTGTAGTTTTAACATTGATTCTGATGTATTAGCATATCCTAAATCTTTTGTGAGAATAAGATAGTATCTACATTCTTCCAGAGAAGCTTGTGCAATATTCATAAATCTTACTTTATCTAAATCTCCTTTTTTCTTAAAGCCCTCAGCGATATTTGCAGGAATAGAAATTGATGCGCGTCTAAATTGAGAAGCGAGTCCATATATTTCGGATTTAGGAAAATTCCCAGTTATCTGATATACTTCTAACACAAATTGATGTGCTTTTTGCCAAACTATTAAATCTTCAAATGTTCTCGCAGGTTGCATTTATTCTAACTCCTGACTCCTGACTCCTGTTTGATAAAAGTTTAAATAGCTGCTAATTCCTTGATTTTTTTAAGTACAGCTTCAGCATGACCTTTTGTTTTGACATTCGGCCAAGCGTAGGCGATGCTTTTATTAGGTGAAATCAGGAAGGTGGAACGGGCAACCCCCATATATTCTTTACCCATAAACTTCTTTAAACGCCATGCACCATAAGCTTCTATTAATTGATGTTTAGGATCAGTTAAGAGGGTAATTGATAAATTGTGTTTGTCAATAAATTCACAATGAGATGCGGCAGAGTCGGGACTAACGCCGATAATTTTCGCGCCTACTGTAGTAAATTCTGAGGATAATTCTGTAAAGTCTTGAGCTTCTGTGGTGCAGCCAGGTGTATTATCTTTAGGGTAAAAATAGAGAACTAGCCACTGATTTAGATCGGCAATATTAACTAAATTATTGTTTTGGTCTGGGGTCGAAAAATCTGGTGCAGGTTGGCCAATTTGGGGAATATTGCTCATATATTAGTTAGAGGGTGATAAATTGGGAATAGATGAAAATTATAGTGAAATTAGGCACTCACACTGGATTCAATTTCTCGTCTGCGAGGGACATCATAAACCATAAAATCATGAGCCATAATTGTTTTCGGAAAAATTGCCTTTGCTTCTTTAAGTAAGTCTTTTAATTCAATGGTATTACCTGGAGCATAGCGGGGGCTAAAATGTGTCATAATCAGTTTGCGAACTCCGGCAATGTATGCTGTTTGCGCGGCCATTGTGGTTGTAGAATGTAACCGCTGAAAAGCCATTTCTGAATCTTGATGAGCAAACGTTGCTTCATGAATTAACACATCTGCATCTTGTGCTAATTGTACTGCACCATCACAATAAACTGTATCTGTACAATAGGCAATTTTCCGACCAATTTCTGTGGAACCACATAATTCACTGCCATTAATTACTCTTCCGTCTGCCAGGGTGACTGTTTCACCGCGCTTGAGTTGTCCATAAATTGGACCTGAAGGAATTTCTAAGGCTTTGGCTTTGTCTATATCAAAGCGTCCGGTTCTATCTTTTTCTGCTACTCGGTAGCCAAAAGCAGGAATGCGGTGATGTAAAAGACCACAGCTAACTGTAAATTCATCATCTTCATAAACTACCCCCGACTGCACAGTATGCACTTTAATGGGGTAAGAAAAATGGGTATGAGAGTAACGGGAAGCGGCTTGTAAGTATTCGTTTAATCCCGATGGACCATAAATATCAATTTTGTCTACATTACCTGCTAAACCGCAACTGGCAAGCAATCCCATTAAGCCAAAAATATGATCACCGTGCATATGGGTGACAAAAATTCGGGATAGTTGGCTAACTTTTAAATCACTCCGCAAAATTTGATGCTGAGTTCCTTCCCCACAGTCAAATAACCACAATTCTGCTCGTTGTGGTAACCTCAGTGCCACGCTGGAAACGTTGCGTGATCTTGTAGGTACACCGGAACTAGTCCCTAAAAATGTAATCTGCACGGCGTTTTTTAGCTGTCCTTTTGCTCAATATAGTTGTTGATTCTCTATCTTGGCACAGTATTGGCACAGTCAGCTATTTGAGAAAAAGTAAAATATCAAGATTTTCTAATTTTCCTAGTTTTTATTGCCACCAAAAAGAATTTGCTAAAGGCCAAGATAATTCACAAAGAGTACCTTGAGGATAAAGGGAAACTCGCCTAAATTTACCTTTAATTTGTTGGGCTAAATTTTTAAATTGTTTTGTCCCCCAACCTTCTTTTGATGAGTTAATTCCTAAACCATTATCCATAATGCTTAGACCCGGATTTCTCACAAGCGAAAAAAAATATTCATAAAAAGCGAAAAAAAGGAAGTTTATTTGATACATAAATAGCAAAGATGAAAAAAGGAAATCTTCTAAGTATATATTTGAGAAACTCAGTT